>CAYRKX010000102.1:0-1776 GCA_964425185.1 uncultured Eubacteriales bacterium | reverse complement strand
GCTGAGGAGAAGTCCCGCGGACTGGAGAAGAGTCCGTTCGGTATTGTCGGTCTGGAGACCGCGTTCCCGGTCTCTTACACTAAGCTCGTGAAGACCGGTATCCTGACGCTGGATCAGCTGATTGACCTCCTGGCGGTTAATCCGCGGAAGCGCTTCGGCGTTCCTATGGACCGCGACAGCTACACGGTCTTTGACCTGGACAATGAATATACTATCGATCCTGCTGATTTCCTCTCTATGGGGAAAGCCACACCGTTCACGGGATGGAACGTCTATGGCAAGTGCCTGTTGACGGTCTGCCACGGCAAAGTGGTTTGGAAGGATCCTTCGGTTACGCTTGAACCGTAAATCGCGCGAAAGGGATTGCTATGAAACAGGGTTTTTACCGGGTGGCGGAGAATGTGCCGCTCACCCCGCAAGTCTATAAAATGATTCTCGAGGGCGATACAGCGGCCTGTACGAATCCCGGACAGTTTGTCAATATCAAACTCGACGGTTTTTACCTCCGGCGGCCCATCTCCGTCTGCGACTGGGACGATAAGACGATTACTTTACTGTATAAAGTGGTTGGCCACGGGACTGAAGCCATGGAGCAGTACAAACCGGGCAGGATGCTCGACGTGCTGACTGGACTTGGAAATGGCTATAATACTGAAAAGAGCGGGGAGACTCCGCTGCTTCTCGGTGGTGGTGTCGGAGTTCCGCCTATGTATGCACTGTGCAGGAAGCTGCTGCGTGAAGGGAAGACTCCGTCGGTTGTTCTCGGGTTTAATACCCAGGAAGAAATATTCTATGAGAAGGAGTTTGCGGACCTGCTGAAGGGCACAGACGGACAGGTCTATGTGGCAACGGCAGATGGCTCCGTGGGAACCAAAGGATTTGTAACAGATGTTATGAAGAATCTGCAGTACTCTTACTTTTACACCTGCGGCCCCATGCCCATGTTCCGGGCCATTGAACAGACGGCAGTGACCAGCGGTCAGTTCAGCTTTGAAGAGCGGATGGGCTGCGGTTTTGGAGCCTGCATGGGATGTTCCTGTAAGACGAAAAATGGAAATAAACGGATCTGCAAGGACGGTCCGGTTCTGGAGCGGGAGGAGATCATATGGTAAATACAAAAGTTAACCTCTCTGGTCTGGAGCTCGATAACCCCATTATCCCGGCGAGTGGAACGTTCGGATTTGGATATGAATTTGCAGATATCTATGACATCAATATTCTTGGCAGCATTGCGCTGAAGGGAACCACAAAAGATCCGCGGTTTGGAAACCCCACACCGCGGATTGCCGAGTGCACCGACGGTATGATTAACTCTGTCGGCCTGCAAAATCCGGGTGTGGACAAGGTTATCTCTGAAGAGCTGCCGAAGCTGAAAAAGGTATTTCACAAGAAGGCTGTGGCCAATGTCAGCGGCTTTTCTGTCGAAGCCTATGCGGAGACCTGTGCCAGACTGGACCGGGAAGACCAGATCGGCCTTCTCGAAGTCAATATCAGCTGCCCGAATGTCCACAATGGAGGCATGGCGTTTGGTACGGACCCGAAGGCTGCAGCAGAAGTTACGGCGGCGGTCAAGAAAGTGACCACCAAAC
Organism: uncultured Eubacteriales bacterium; assembly: GCA_964425185.1. Lineage (GTDB taxonomy): Bacteria > Bacillota > Clostridia > Oscillospirales > Acutalibacteraceae > RUG420. The sequence continues at coordinate 187 of CAYRKX010000102.1, read as the reverse complement.
CGGTCTATATGAAACTCAGTCCGAATGTTACGGACATTGTGGAAATTGCGAAAGCGTGTGAGGACGCCGGAGCAAACGGAATCAGTCTGATTAACACCCTCCTCGGCATGCGCATTGATGTAAAGACCAGAAAGCCGGTCATCTACAACAAGATGGGTGGTTTCTCCGGCCCGGCTATCTTTCCGGT
>CAYRKX010000101.1:0-1833 GCA_964425185.1 uncultured Eubacteriales bacterium | reverse complement strand
CCTCACACATCAGCTGACCCCGGGTCTTGCCCTGACGAGGCTGCACACATGCCGCATACAGGAAGTCGAGCTTAACCGCATCAAACTCCCACTCGTCCAGAACAGTGCGGAACACTTCCGTGAGATAATCCCTCACTTCAGGATTGTAAATATCCAGCGCATAAGCGCCGCCCCATCCGCCATGGACCAGCATTTTCTTTCCGGTCGTACCGTCCCGCAGCAGCCAGTCCGGGTGCTGCCGGGCCAGTTTGGAGTTGCCCCGGGCACAGAACGGGGCAAGCCACAGTCCTGCTTTATATCCTTTTGCATGGATCCTTTCCACATCGGCGTGGAGTCCATGCGGAAATTTTTTCTTATTAGGCAGAAGCCAGTCACCGACTGCCTTCTCGTATCCCTCATCGATCTGGACAATCCGCACCTCATCCTGTACGCGATCCAGCCCGTTGAGATCCCGCAGAAGAATCCTTTCATTCAGTTTATGCTCGGTATTGTACCAGGAGGTATAGCCGGCAAATCGCTCCATTCTCGGCTGGCGCAGATGGATAAAGGAGAAGAAATACTGGCGGAATGTCCGATTGTACTCGTCTTCAATCCGGCAGACATCAAAAACCAGGTACTGCTGTCCGGCCTCCAGTTTCAGGCCGTCGATGTCTTTAAAGATGGTGAATCGCCCGTTCTGCATGTCCACTTCAAACCCGGTAAAGCCGTTCTGCTCGGAGCGGGACCCGTAGAGCTCAATGAAATGGGACCCGGACTTGCGAAAATAGGTATAGGTCCAGGAATGGAACACGCCGAGCCTGCCATAGGACGCAAAGGCGTAGTCGCCGTAGAGTGTGGCCAGCTTGCGGCCATGGCGGAGCAGATTCGGACGGCGAAGATAGTCTGTCGTTGTGTCATTCTTGCGGTACTCCTGCGAAGGGGACCAGGACTGCCAGCCGTTGGCAAAGAACAGGTCCTCCGTAGTAAAGCGCCGCTCCGTAGAGAGGGAGAACTCTTTCATATTGATGGCTTTTTTTGCCATCAGCGTTCCGGTAAAGCCTGCGAGAGTCTCATTCAGTGTGAATGAAAAATAGTCATTATTGTAAGTGTTGCATACCACTTCACCGCCGCCGGACTCCAGCCGGGCGTTCAGAGTATACATGTCAGTCCTCCTCCTCAAAACTGCTGACGGTCTCTGCCAGAACTTCCCAGTCTTCCATGGCCTTTTCAAGACTGTCATTGGCCTCGGCAAGCTGAGACGTCAGTTCGGAAATCTTTTCATAGTCGGTGGAAATACTGTCGTCTTCCAGCTGATTATTCAGGTCGTCAATTCTGGTCTCAAGTTCACTGATTTCCTCTTCTTTTCGTCGAAGAGCCGTCTTCGCCTTGGTGTGCTCGGAGCGGATTTTCTTACGTTCCAGATACGTCTGGCCGCCGGAGCCCAGTTTCTTCTCCTGGGATTTCGTGGTCTCCGGAGTGCTGCCATTTTCGACAGCGGCAAGATAGGTATCATAGTTGCCCTTGTAGACGTCGGCGCCGGTCGGCTGCAGGCAGATCACCTTGTCTGCCAGGGCGTTGATGAAATACCGGTCATGAGAAATAACAAACATTGTCCCGGTATACTGCTTCAGCGCTTCTTCCAGGGCGCCCATAGAGTAAATGTCCAGATGGTTTGTCGGCTCATCCAGAAGGAGGAAATTACATTTTCGCAGCATCAGACGGCAGAGTGCCACTTTGGCCCGTTCTCCGCCGGAGAGAGTCCCGACCAGGTCAAACACCTTTTCCCCGCGGAAGCCAAAGATGGCCAGTGCGGAACGTACTTCCGTGTCAGACATTTTCGGGTAAATATCATGT
>CAYRKX010000100.1:0-2286 GCA_964425185.1 uncultured Eubacteriales bacterium | reverse complement strand
CATAAATTCGGCCGGGAAATGGCATTTCAAATAAGCGGTCCGGTACGCAAGAGTGGCATAACAAACCGCATGGGACTTGTTGAACGCGTACGACGCAAAGGACATCATCTCGTCGAAGATGGAATCTGCAGCGCTCTTCTGGATGCCGTTGGCAACACAGCCGTCGACGAATTTCGTCCGTTCCTGTTCCATAACGTCATGTTTTTTCTTAGCCATGGCGCGGCGGACAATATCCGCGTGACCAAAGGAATATCCGGCCAGTTTTCGGCAGATCTGCATGACCTGTTCCTGGTAGACAATACATCCGTACGTTACATCCAGTATTTCTGCGAGCTCCGGAGTCTTGTACTGAATTTTGCTGGGATCCTTCCGGTTTCGGATGTAAGTAGGGATAGAATCCATAGGACCCGGCCGGTAAAGAGATGTCAGCGCCGTCAGATCTTCAATTGAGGTCGGTCGGAACTGTGTTAAGACATTTTTCATGCCCGAAGAATCGAACTGAAAGACTCCTTCTGTCTCCCCGGCGGCAAACATGGCATAGGTATCTGCGTCATGCTCATCTACCGTTTTGACATCAAAGTCGGGAATTCGCCGGCGAATCAGCTTCTCGGAGTCGTCAATGACAGTCAGAGTTCGAAGGCCCAGAAAGTCCATTTTCAGAAGTCCAAGCTGCTCCAGCTGAGTCATTGTATACTGGGTAACTATGGTTCCATCCTTACTGGAAAGAGGGACATAGGAGTCCACAGGGTCTGCAGTAATAACAACACCGGCGGCATGAGTCGAGGTATGGCGCGGCATACCCTCAATTTTCAGTGCATTGGTAATTAAATCCTTCACTTCGGGATCTTCTGAAATCATCTTCTGCAGCTCCGGAGTGGCCTGAATGGCAGCACGGAGATTGTGAGACAGCCGCCAGGGAATGAGGCGGGTCACCGAGTCCACTTTACTGTAGGAAATGTTGAGAACCCGTCCTACATCTCGAATTGCCTGGCGGGATGCCAGAGTTCCAAACGTGACAATCTGCGCCACATGGTCTTCGCCGTACTTGCGGATCACATAGTTGATGACTTCCCCGCGCCGTTCATAATCGAAGTCAATATCGAAATCCGGCATGGATACCCGCTCCGGGTTCAGAAACCGCTCAAAGAGCAGGTCATACTTCATGGGGTCAATGTCAGTAATTCCGACACAGTAGGCAACTATACTTCCCGCTCCGGAACCACGCCCCGGTCCTACGGGAATTCCGTGGGACTTTGCGTAGTGAACAAAGTCATAGACGATAAGGTAGTAGTCGGTATACCCCATCTCATCGACAACACTCAGTTCATAGTCCATCCGTTCGCGGTAGGAAGGATCTGGGGCGTTGCCATAGCGCTGGGCAAATCCCTCTTCTGCCAGGGAGCGGAGATAGTCCCGGTGAGTAATACCTTCCGGGACATCAAAGTGAGGAAGTTTCGTCTTGCCGAATTCAAATTCAACATTGCACCGTTCTGCAATTTTGGCCGCATTGTCCACCGCCTCCGGAGAATAAGCAAACAGCTGGCGCATCTCTTCTTCCGATTTAAGATAGAACTCATCGGTATGGAACCCCATTCCCGTATCCTCGTCGAGAGTGTGGTTGGTCTGAATACATACTAGAATATTCTGAGTCCGCGCGTCCTCCTTTTTCAGGTAGTGGACATCATTGGTAGCGACAACCGGAATTCCGGTCTCGCGGGAAATCTTTAAAATCTGCGGTTGAATCTGCAATTCTTCCGGAAGTCCGTGGTTCTGTACTTCAAGGAAGTAATTGTTCTCACCAAAAATGTTCCGATACTCCCGTGCAGTCTGCACTGCACCGTCATAGTCATCCGACAGCAGATTTTGAGCCACTTCTCCAGCTAGACATCCACTGAGAGCAATCAGGCCGCCGGAGTATTTCCGCAGCAGTTCCTTGTCTACCCGCGGTTTACGGTAAAAGCCCTCTGTAAACGACAGGGAGACCATTTTTATTAAGTTTTGATACCCCTGCTGGTTTTCACAGAGCAGAATCAGATGATGTCTGGTATTCGCTGAGGCCGACTGCCGGTCAAAGCGGCTGGTTGGAGCCACATAGACTTCACAGCCAATGATCGGTTTGATACCGGCCGCCTTAGCTTTTTGATAAAACTCCACCGCCCCGTACATGACTCCATGGTCTGTAATGGCCACTGAGTCCATGCCCAGGTTCTTTACCTGCTCCACCAGGTCATCAATGCGGCAGGCGCCGTCGAGCAGGCTGTATTCACTATGCAGGTGAAGGTGGGT
>CAYRKX010000099.1:0-2293 GCA_964425185.1 uncultured Eubacteriales bacterium | reverse complement strand
TTTGACCGGTCTCTTCGTTGGTATAGGTACGGAAAGTCGGGTCCTCTTCTGCCAGCTTGGCAAGAGCAATACCCATCTTTTCCTGACCAGCTTTGGTCTTTGGCTCTACGGCAACACGGATAACAGGCTCCGGGAAGTCCAGAGACTCAAGAATAACAGGATGTTTCGGATCGCAGAGGGTGTCACCGGTTGTGGTGTGCTTGGCACCAACGCATGCAGCGATATCACCAGTATAGACCTTGTCCAGATCCTGTCTGTGGTTAGCGTGCATCTGCAGGATACGACCGAGTCTCTCGTTCTTATCCTTAGTAGAGTTATAAACAGTAGAACCAGCTTCTGCTGTACCGGAGTAAACACGGAAGAAGCAGAGTTTTCCGACGTACGGATCTGTCATAATCTTGAAAGCAAGAGCGGAGAACGGCTGATCATCGCTCGGATGACGGTCTTCTTCTTCTCCGGTCTCAGGGTTAGTACCCTTGATAGACGGGATATCGGTCGGAGCCGGCATATAGTCGATAATTGCGTCGAGCAGCGGCTGAACGCCCTTGTTCCGGTAAGAAGTACCGCATGTCATAGGAACCATGTCATTGTTGATGGTACCTTTACGGAGAGTCGCCTTGATCTCGTCAATAGTGAGCTCTTCGCCGTTGAAATACTTCTCCATGAGATTGTCGTCGTAGGAAGCAACAGTCTCAATGAGTTCATCGTGGTACTTCTGAGCGGTCTCTTTCAGATCGTCCGGGATTTCCTCATCGCGAATATCTTTGCCAAGGTCATCATAGTAGACCTCTGCGCGCATCCGCAGAAGATCGACAATTCCTCTGAAGTTGTTCTCAGCGCCAATCGGAATCTGGATTGGAACCGGGTTCGCTTTCAGACGATCCTTGACCATTTGAATTACGTTATAGTAGTCGGCACCCATAATGTCCATCTTGTTGACGTAGATCATTCTCGGGACATTATATTTATCAGCCTGACGCCATACGGTCTCAGACTGAGGCTCAACGCCGCCCTTTGCAGACAGTACAGTTACAGAGCCGTCGAGTACTCGAAGAGAACGCTCAACTTCTGCAGTAAAGTCTACATGGCCGGGGGTGTCGATGATGTTAATTCTGTGCTTTTTCCAGAAACAGGTGGTTGCGGCAGAAGTGATGGTGATACCACGCTCCTGCTCCTGAACCATCCAGTCCATGGTAGCTTCACCATCATGAACCTCGCCGATTTTATGGTTAATACCGGTATAGTACAGAATACGTTCGGTAGTAGTCGTCTTACCGGCATCGATGTGCGCCATGATACCGATATTTCTGACTTTGTCCAAAGGTACTTGTCTGGGCATTCTTTAACCTCCAAATAAGTTGCAAGTTTATATATGCGGCAAGCTTACCATCTGAAATGGGCAAACGCCTTGTTGGCCTCTGCCATTCTGTGGGTGTCTTCACGTTTTTTGAATGCGCTGCCGGTCTCATTGGCGGCATCCATGATTTCGTTAGCAAGTCTCTCCTTCATGGTTCTCTCAGAACGCTGACGAGCGTAGAGAGTAATCCAACGAAGTCCGAGGGTCTCGCGGCGGTCCTGACGGACCTCAATCGGAACCTGGTAAGTAGCACCGCCGACACGGCGTGCTTTTACCTCAAGGACAGGCATTACATTTTCCATAGCCTTCTCGAAAACATCGAGCGGCTCCTCGCCTGTCTTATCTTTGATGATATCAAATGCGCCGTAAACGATCTTCTGAGCGACACCTTTCTTACCATCAAGCATAACACTGTTGATTAACCGTGTTACCATTTTTGAATTGTAAAGCGGATCTGGCAAAACATCACGTTTTGCAATCTGGCCTCTTCTTGGCACTTCGCTTCCCTCCTTCATAATAATGATATCATAGGTACTCGAGTGACAATATTCCCGTGGCGCCAATGTTGAGGCGTACATAACAATATATACACACTCCTACATTGTCGCGTGACATTCACGCAGCCTGCAAGAAGATTGCTCTCACTTTATTCCATTTTAAGTATGGATTACTTTTTCTTTGCGTTCTTCGGTCTCTTAGCGCCGTACTTGGAACGGCCCTGCATTCTGTCCTGAACGCCCTGGGTATCGAGGGTACCACGAACAATATGGTAACGAACACCAGGAAGGTCCTTTACACGTCCGCCACGAATAAGAACGACGGAGTGCTCCTGAAGGTTGTGACCTACACCCGGAATATAAGCGGAAACTTCGATTCCGTTGGAAAGACGTACTCTGGCAATTTTACGAAGAGCAGAGTTAGGCTTTTTCGGGGTAG
>CAYRKX010000098.1:0-2355 GCA_964425185.1 uncultured Eubacteriales bacterium | reverse complement strand
CCCGCAAGGGCGGACATCTGTCTGCGATGCAACGCTTTTGTCGACGCAGAACATGCGAAAATCTCATGGGAGCGGGGATCCTATTATATAGAAGACCTGCACTCGCATGCGGGAATCCGTCGAAATTCCCGAAAGGTCCGGGTATGGCGTCCAGAGCGTCTGGAACCGGGCGATGTCCTGAAAATCGGCGAAGATGAACTGGTATTTTCGTGCCGAAGTATGCCAAAATAGGGATGAGTTAGCACTCACGAAAAAAGAGTGAAAATTTTCAAAAATTGTTGTTGACTTTACTCTTGACGGGTGGTACATTATATATGCAATTAGCACTCGGGCATTTTGAGTGCTAAATCAAAATTGCGAAGGCGGCGAGAATATGTTACCGACACGCAGAGCAAAAATTCTGGGTGCTATCGTGGACCAGTACATCGCGACTGGAGATCCCGTAGGATCAAAAACTTTGCTCTCCAAGCTGGACATTTCCGTGTCCTCGGCAACAATCCGAAATGATATGGCTGCGCTGACCAAGCTCGGACTTATCTACCAGCCGCACACTTCTGCCGGACGAATTCCCACGCAGGCCGGTTACCGGTACTACGTCGACAACCTTATGAAGGTTGAAGAGCTGGGAGAACGGGACCGCAGAAGAATTGAGGCGGGCGTCGATACCCGGTCTGGAGATCCTGAGATCTTCCTCGAAAAAGCAGGAGAAGCTCTTGTGGACTTCACAAACTTTGCGGTCGTCGCGGCAACGCCGGCGGATGAAAATGCTTTCATCCGAAATATTGAAATGGTTCCCGTCAGCAAGAGAACCTGTGTGGTTGTTCTTCTCACGTCAACCGGTATCCTGAAAAGCAAACCCTGCCGGATGGACAGCGACATTGACGAAGAAGTAGTCAGTTCATTTCGAAAAATTGTAGATGAGAATTTTGTCGGGAAACCGCTGAATGAAATATCTACGGTTTACATTCAGACGCTGACCGCATCGCTGGGGTTTCAGGCTATTGAGATGTCACCGCTCCTGACCACAATCGTTGATCTGGTTGACAGTGCGTCGGAGGCGAGTATCAAGCTGGAAGGCATGTCCAATCTCCTTCATTATAAAGACTACGAGGGCAATGTATTGGAGCTGCTGCACTTCCTGCATGAGACCGAGCCCATGAAGGTGCTGGTCGATTCTCTGGGAAACTCCAAATCGGATCTGGAAGTCCGGATTGGCTCGGAGAACAAGTTCCGGGAACTGAGAAATTCCACCACAATCATTTCCAAGTATCGGATCGGCGACGGCGCAGCAGGCGCCATCGGAATCATCGGCCCGACCCGGATGAACTATTCCAAACTGATTCCAAGCATCAAATATCTTTCCGACCTGGTCAGTCAGACGCTGTCGGAAGTATACGAGGAGGATACGTCGACCGATGGATACAGATGAAACTAAAAAGACTGTAGACGCCGAAGAGGCGGAAGACAATAAAGAGGCGAAAGCCGAAGAGAAAACTGAGGCAAAAACCGAAGAAAAAACTGAAGAGACAGCAGAGGCGGAAGCCGAAGAGGCTGAGGCCGATGTTGAAGGATTATCCGAGACAGCTGAAAAGCTGCAGAAACAGGTGGCAGACCTCAATGACCGTTATTTACGGCTATATGCGGAGTATGACAACTACCGCAAGAGAACCACAGATGAGAAGAACGCCATCTACAACACAGCAATAGCTGACGCGTATAAGGATCTCTTCCCGGTCCTCGATAATTTCGAGCGGGCATTCGACAATGACGATGCCTCTCCCGAGGATTTCCGTAAAGGTGTCGAGATGATCTACAAACAGGTCCAGGACATCTTTAAGAAGGCCGGCATGGAGCCATTCGGTGAGCCGGGCGAGACGTTTGACCCGAATCTTCACAATGCGGTCATGCATGTCGATGACCCTGACAAGGGCGAAGGCGAAATCGTTCAGGTCTTTCAGAAAGGCTATAAATTAGGCGACAGAATCATTCGTCACGCAATGGTTCAGGTAGCCAATTAGCATATAAATTTGTAAGCAGTCACACAAATTTAAATTTAACAAATCGAGTCTTTAAACAGACGGAGGAATAAATTATGAGCAAAATCGTAGGTATTGATCTTGGTACAACAAACTCCTGCATCGCAGTTATTGAGGGTGGCGAGCCCGTCGTTATCCCTAACGCAGAGGGCGCACGGACAACTCCTTCCGTAGTTGCATTTGGCAAGAATGGCGAAAGAATGGTAGGCCAGGTTGCAAAACGTCAGGCCATTACCAACCCAGACAGAACAGTCTCCTCTATCAAAAGAGAGATGGGTTCCGATTACAAAGTAACAATTGATGGTAAACAGTATACTCC
>CAYRKX010000097.1:0-2445 GCA_964425185.1 uncultured Eubacteriales bacterium | reverse complement strand
CGGCATTATTGTTCAGCAGATGAAGTTCTGTAACTTCTGGGGCTATGAGCGCGCCGACTATCAGCATGTTCTTCCTGAGGAGTATGGCTGGCCGGTACTTTCCATTGACCGCGCCTATTCCTCCGGTGCATCCGGACAGCTGCGCACCCGTGTTCAGGCCTTTATTGAGAGCCTGGAGATTAAGAAGATTCAGAAGACCAAGGCGGAAGGAGGGGAAACCGCATGAGCAGAAAGTTAAATTCAGAGCGTCTCGGCGATCTTTACAACGGAAAAAAGACGAAAAAGCGCAGAGAATGGCGCGGTGTTGTCGACACATTATACGATTACAAGTGCTGGCTCGGAATTATGGCGTACCTCGTCAAGTTTCTGACCAATAAGCAGAACCTCAAGGGAATGTTCCGTTATCGCTGGATGGTTAACAACCTCGCCACCCTGGACTTCCTGGACCGCCACACCGAAGGCGCACGCGGCCCGCAGCTTCGCATGGCCCATCTGGAATATGACTTCATCATTAAGCACATGGCAGACAACATGGCGAATCAGTTCCAGCGCGACCAGAACATCGGCGGAGACAAGGAACTCAGCGACCGCACCGTTATCTTCGACGAGAACATGATGTCGCAGATTATGAACGGCTTTCCGAACTTAAAGCCCCTCTCACGTGAAATTCCGCCAATCTTTACCGGGTCCACCATGCGTCAGGACTCTGAGCTCTTCTACATCGATGTATCAGAGCAGTATGGCATTCCGGGCGATGTATGTCCTATGCCTGCCGCCGAACTTGGCGTTGCCGTACAGGATGACTATCCTGAATTCGGATGCTGTATTTTGAATGCCAACACCACATGCGACACGTCCCTTATGGGTAACGGCATTGAGCAGCGCCACTTTGATATTCCGACGCACCAGGTTGCCGTTCCCATCAACTATACTGACCCGAACGTTGCCGACTATAGTGCACAGGAAATCAAAGATGCCATCAAATTTGTAGAAGATACCACCGGCGAAAAATTCAACTGGGACTACTACTTCCAGTGCATGCACGTCTTCAACCAGGAGACCAAAAACTTCCTGGAGTGGCTGGAGGTCAACAAGACTGACTATCCGCAGGTTGTCGGAAACAATATTGCTCCGTTCCGGTATGCGTATTACATGGTTGCCGGCGGACGTGAAATTGGCTTCCTGAAGGCTGAGAAGAAGATCAACAAGCTCATGTACAAGGGCTATGAGAAACATGTACCGGTTGTCTCTGAGGTTCGTCACCGCGCCATTATCTGGGGTGTTCAGGCTCAGTATTACAGCCACTTCCCAGCCTGGTTACAGAACTGCTGGGGAATTATTCCACTGGTTGACATGCTGTCCCTGACTTCCACCAAAATTTACAGTGAAGACGATAAAGAGCAGGCATACTATGACATGGCAGACCTGTATGCCAACATGGTTATGAGAAACCGCTCTGAGGGCGGATATCAGGTCGGTGTTGAGGATCTGTGGCGATTCTGTGAAGAGTTCCGCGCTGACATGGTCATCATGTATGAGCACATCGGCTGTAAAGCCGTTACCGGTTACCACGGTCTGTACGAGGAAGAGGCGCGGAAACACGGCGTCCACCTGGTATGGGTTACCCACGGTCTCATGGATCCGCGCGACGCCAGCCGCCAGTCCATGCGTAACGACGTCAACCGCTACATGCGCACCGTATTCAACGAAGAACCGCTCGACCCGTCACTGGAAGAGTTTGACGACTCCGCAGCGTATTAAGAAAGGACAGTCCCATGAAAACACTGAAAAAAGTTGTAATTGGAGTGCTTACCGCGGCAGTTTCGTTCTTTGCCATTACGTTCCCGATTTACTTCTTTAATCTGGACTCCAAGGCACTGACGCTTCTTGAGCCGTTCCTTTTGAAGCACTACGAGAAGATTGACAAGGATCCAAAAGTCAAGACTAATAAGAATCTGTAAGCAATACACTATTACTTCCCATAATTTTAAAAGGCCGCCGGCATGCTGGGTTCAGCACGCCGGCGGCCCTGTTTTTCTCCAAGTTCATTTTACACTAAAAAAGACCGCGCCAAACAGTAAACTTACCATTTGACACGGTCTTATACGTGGTGGAGATGGTGGTACTCGAAACCACGTCCGAAAACCCATCCACACAACTTTCTACGGGTGTATCTAATCTATTGGGATTCCCCCGGACAGCTGCCGGTTAGCAGGCGACTGTCGTCGGTAGTTCCTTGTGCATGACCGAGGCCGGAACACTCCTCAGTGCACGTTCACTGCTAAATCGACGCTTCTTACCGGACCGCAGTGCTTCCGGCAGAAACGGCAGGGTGCTTACGCAGCCTGCAGTTCAGTATTAGAATTGTTATCTAATTTATAAAGTTGAGAAGTTTATGGAGGATTCTCGCCTCCACCCGCTTATCATGCTTATTGGTCCCCGTCG
>CAYRKX010000096.1:0-3074 GCA_964425185.1 uncultured Eubacteriales bacterium | reverse complement strand
AAATATCATGTATTTCGTCGAAAATGGTGTGGTTTAAGTTCAAATTCAGTTGGTGCTGGTCGAAATATCCGACAGTGACTCCGACACCGTACTTCACTCCGCGGCCTTTGCGCAGAATCTGTTTCATCAAGGTCGTTTTTCCAATGCCGTTCTCCCCGATGAGAAAGACGCGCTCCCCTTTTCGGATTTCAAAGTTGACATTCTGGTAGAGCGTACGACCCGGGAACTCCATTTTGACGTCTCGCAGCGCCAGCACCTCTTCGCCGGACTCTGTACCCGGGGCAAAGAAGAAAGAGAAGTCGTGGTTCTCATGTTCCGGCTTTTCAAGACCATCGGTCAGTCGGTCAATTCGCTTCTGTGTACTCTCCGCCTTGCGGATGTTGCGCTCACGGTTCCAGCGTTTCTGCTGTTCAATGACCCCTTCCAGACGGTGCACCTCGTTCATGGTCTTCTCATAGGCGCGGTCATTGGTGAGGTCCCGCTGCTTTTTCAGTTCCATGTGCCGGGTGTAGTTTCCGTCGGTGAGATAGATTTTCCTGGCGTCAATTTCTGCCACCTTCGTACAGACCTGATCCAGAAAGTACCGGTCATGAGAAATCACGATAGTCGTCACATGGCTTCCGGCAATAAACTTTTCCAGCCAGTCCACCGAGTGGATGTCCAGATGGTTTGTCGGCTCATCCAGCAGCATGAGGTCCGGCCGCTGCAGCAGCAGCTTGGCCAGTCCAATTTTGGATTTCTGTCCGCCAGACAGACTGCTCACCGGCAGCTGCTGTTCGTCGTCGGAAAAGCCGAGTCCCGTGAGCACCGATTTGGTCAGCGCCCGGAACGTCAATCCGCCCTTTTCCTGGTATTCCTCCGTCAGCGCGTCCTGCCTGGCAATGAGCTCCGTGCGGCCCTCGTCTATCTCCTCGTGCAGGCGATTCAGCTCTTTTTCCATATCAAACAGCGGCTGAAAGATACTGATGGTCTCTTCATAAGTGGTCTTGTCGGAATTGGCGCAGACGTGCTGTTCCAGATAGCCGATTTTCAACAGCGGGGAATGCACAATCTGTCCGTCATCCGGATCTTCCCGTCCGGTGATGAGATTAAACAGAGTCGTTTTTCCGGCCCCGTTTGCGCCGATCAATCCGACAATGTCGCCTTTCTCCACAGAAAAGCTCGCCCCGTCGAGCAGTACATGCTCCCCGTAGGCCTTGGTCAGGTTGCTGACGTTTAAAACCATGTGCTTGTTCCTCCTGCGCTAATGTCGTGTATTGACGATTGGAAATATGGTATACTAAAGACAGTTATGAAGCAAAATTCCCGGGACTGTCCCGGGAATCCTGTTCCGTGTTAAACGTGGCCTGTCATAATGTCTTCCAGAGACACACTGTCCAGGAAGTCGAAAATTTTCTCGTCCAACTTCTGCCAGAGCGGATAAGTCAGGCAGTCTCCGGACTGTGCACATCCCACCGAGTTGGCGGCTGCACAGGAGACCGGTTTGATCTGGCCCTCTGCGGCGCGGAGAATTTCTCCCGCAGAGATATCCGCCGGAGATTCCGTCAGCTGATACCCGCCGTTCTTACCGTGTTGAGCTTTAATGAGCCCCTTCTTGGCAAGCTTGCTGGCAATGGCCTCGAGATATTTTTGAGACGCATTCTGGCGAAGGGCAATTTCATGGATGGGAACATTGCCCTCGTCCTGGTGCTGCGCTACATCTATCATAATTCGAAGGGCATTTCTGCCCTTAGTAGAAATCATCATAAAGTTCGTTTCACCCGGAACAATTTTAACTCGACAAAACCTGCTTTGCAACAGAATAAACGGCCGGATTTTGCGTGCCGGGCGCGCCATGCGGTGCGCCGCATCACCGGTGGTGCCGGGGGCCGCTTCGGCGGTTTATCTGCACCGTAAATCGCCCTGGTGCAGAAGCAGAATGGAGGAAGCTATGAGTGTAGGAGTTATCCTTGCCCTGAAAATTCTTGTGAGCGTTGTCATCTGTTACTTTCTCGGAAGTCTCAACGCAAGCTATCTTCTCGGCAAAGTATTTAAACAGAAAGATGTCCGGGACTATGGGAGCCACAACCCGGGTTCAACCAATGCCATTCGCACGTTTGGCGCCAAGTTCGGATTCATCTGTATGGCGGTCGACATTCTCAAGGGCGTGATTGCCATGCTGCTGGTCCGCCTCATTATGTGGCACACTCTTGACCAGTTCGAGACTCCGCCGCACCACGACCTGCTGGTTCTCATCCAGCTCGGCTGCGGCATTGTCTGCATGCTCGGTCATATGTATCCGTTTTATATGCATTTCAAAGGCGGTAAGGGAATAGCCGTTTCTCTCGGTGTTCTCATTGCCATCAACTGGAAGATTTTCCTCATTGCCGGCATCCCGTCGTTAATTATTCTCGCTATTTTCCGGATTATGTCCGTTGCGTCACTCTCGTTTGAGACGCTCATCTTTATTATGTATATTGCGTTCTACGGCGGACATCATCCGTACGGATGGTTCATTCTTCTGGCCGCGTTGTTCTACCCGCTGCTCGGGTACTACGGCCACCGGGGCAACCTGAAGCGTCTGGTCCACGGTGAGGAACCCCGCCTCTGGGGTCCCGGAAGCCCAAAGTACGAGGCGGCCAAACAGGCCGCTGCCGACTCGGTGGGCGATGAAGCGGTGGAACACGCCGCGGAGGAAGTCGGGAAGGCCGCGGGAAAAGCTGCTAGTCGCAGCACTAAGCAGGCCGCTAGCCACACCGCTGGAAAGCATGCCAGACGCCGGAAAGTCAGCCATGCCAAAGACATCAAACCAGACGACTAAACAGCGGAAAACCGCATTCAGGCTTTGTGCAACATAAATTTTAAATGTCTAACATAATAATCTGTAATTTTTCTTAAAGGTCTTAAAAAAGCCCGGCACAGTGCCTAAATATTCACAGTCTGTTAACATTTAAAAAGTATCATAAGAGTTGTTGAAAGGTATTCAACAAGGGGATCAAACACTTTCACTAATGTAACTGCTTACAAGGATTAAAAGCCCAGAGGTTTTCGCCTCTGGGCTTTTCCTTTTGCGGGTTTGTGTGGGTTCTTAGTGG
>CAYRKX010000095.1:0-3233 GCA_964425185.1 uncultured Eubacteriales bacterium | reverse complement strand
ACTGTACTACACAGATAAAACCGGGAAAGAAGTTCTCGCCGGTTCTCTTCAAGCGAAAGAAGTTCTTAAGTTTATTAAGGATTACCCGAATTTCGTATCTTATGTCTTTAAACTGGCTTCCAAAAATCAAGTCAAGCTGGCCGAGTGGAATAAGCTTCTGGATGCTGCATCGGCATTTGCGAAGACGACAGATATTAACTGTTCTCCTGATGGCGGGCCAAACGGACTCCATGTCATCAATGCATGGACAGATCCGCTGTCAAAACATCCGGAATACTTTGACTATGACAACGGTGTCACCAGATTAGCAAAAGAGCTCTGCGAAGAAAATGGTTATGACAACGTTTATGCCTATAATTATGACTGGCGTCTTGACCTGTACAACAGCGGTGCAAACGGATTAAATACGTTTATTCATACCATTATGAAGAAGACCGGAGCCAAAAAAGTAACCCTGGTGGCAGATTCTCTGGGTGGTGCCACGGTCAACTGCTACCTGGATGCCCACAAAAACGACGGCGTTCTGGACCGGCTTATTATTGTGAACGGGGCATTCGAAGGAGTCGACTTTGCCTCCGCGTACACTAAGAGCCTATGTCTCAGTTCAGAAGAAGCCATGAATTACCTCAAGCAGCTGGGCGCCTCTCTGAACGGTGGGAAATATGAAATTCTGTTTTTAGCCGGTTCGGGTATTTTCTCCGGAATGTTAAACTCTCTGTCAGAGAATCTTAACAACGGCCTTTCGAAAAATCATATTCAAAACCGGATCTTTCTGGATGTCTTTCATCCCATTTTCGGAAATATTCCCGCCATCTTCGAGTGCATTCCCTATAAAGACTTTGAAGAGTCCATGAGACAGATGGTCAGCATTGGTTATTTAAAAAAAGGCTCTGCTCTCTACCGAAAACTGCAGAAGTATCATGCTGCTCAAGGACGTGCGGATCAGAATCTTATTGATGTTCATAACAATGGGGTTCAGGTCGCTATTATTGCTTCCTATGGATACCCGGGAATTCCTCTGACTCCCAAATGTCAGCAACAGACAGATATCCTCATCGAAACCAGACACGAGTCTGCAGGGGCCACAGTAGCCAACTGCGGAGAAAAACTAAAAATCAAAAATGGCAAGTATAAATCTGCAGACCGCGAAATTGATGCCGCATCCTGCGCCCTGCCTGACAACACATGGTTCATTAAGAATCTCCGCCATGTCGACTTCAAAGTTGGAACCCCAGCTATAAAATTGATTGCCGGAATGGCCATCGGCTACTATGACTGCAACCTGGAATCGGTTCAAAAAGCGACCGGGTACCGTCAGTTCCTTCTGGCCGACTCCTCTCAGAATCTGACCAACATTACTCCGAAGAATACCGGAGACCCGCGCAGCCTTAAGAGACATTTGACTTCTGCGCTTCAACGTGCTAAACTGTCATCATAATTTTTCAGGAGAACCAAAATGAACTTTTCACTCTTCACAGCTGCATACCGCTATTACAGCTTTACCTATTACTATGGCAAGGCTTAATTCGGTTTGGCTGAAATGAAGATTGACCCTGAGAATGTTTAGATTCTTACCCTCGCAGCTCAAATCGAACTGCGAGGTTTTTTTATTTTCAGACAGGAGGAATAATCGGTGGTTGTAGTATTAAAAGAAAATCCCGACCAGAATCAGCTCGACAGTCTCATCCAGTGGCTGAAGGACAAGAACATTCAGGTCTTCCGCTCCCAGGGGCAGAGCCAGATGATTCTCGGTCTCGTCGGAGACACGACACAAATTGACGCGGACCTCATCTCCGCACTGGACATTGTCGACAGCGTAAAGCGCATTCAGGAACCATATAAGAAAGTGAATCGCAAATTTCATCCGAAGAACACAGTGGTGTCTCTGTCTGACGATGTTCATTTTGGCGACGGCTCTCTCGTCATGATTGCCGGCCCGTCCTCTGTCGAGAGTGAGGAACAGATTTTCACTCTGGCCAAAGAGGTAAAAGATGCAGGAGCACAGGTGCTCCGCGGGGGAACATTCAAGCCCCGCACTTCCCCCTATTCCTTCCAGGGTCTTCAGGCAGAAGGCGTTAAGCTTCTCGTCGCGGCTGGAAAGGAATATCATCTTCCGGTTGTTACGGAAATCATGAGCATTCAGGACCTCGACGTCATGCGCGATGTAGATATTCTGCAAGTCGGCACCCGCAGTATGCAGGACTATGCGCTTCTGGAAGAGCTCGGAAAATCTGGAAAACCAGTGCTCTTAAAACGCGGACCGGCTGCAACCTATGAGGATCTTCTAATGAGTGCCGAGTATATTATGTCCAAAGGCAGCAGCCAGATTATTCTCTGTGAAGCCGGAATTCGCACTTTTGAGGACTATACCCGCTCCACGCTCGACATTGCTGCTATTCCAGCGCTGAAACAGCACACCCATCTTCCCGTTATTGTTGACCCATCCCGTGCCAGTGGAAGAGCTGACCTGGTTGAGCCGCTGGCCCAGGCTGCTACCGCTGCCGGTACCGACGGACTGATGATAGAAGTTCATGACAATCCTCAGCATTCCGTTACCGACGGCCGGGAACAGCTCGTTCCGGGTGCCTACCACGAAGTTGTGGACCATTGCCGGAAAATCCACAGTCTGATTCATAGGGAGGCCTGAAAATGGCAGCACAGATTAAAAATGTCGGTATAGTCGGTCTGGGACTCATCGGTGGTTCCATGGCCAAATCCACATCCAAGCATACTATTTGTAATGTATACGGATATGACAAGGATCCGGAAGCCATGCAATTAGCCAAAATGTCCGGAGCCATTAAGGATGATCTGACACCGGACAATATAAAGTCCATGGATCTCATCATGATTGCCATAGCTCCGGAACAGATTCTGAAATGGACCAGTGAGAACGCCAAAGATATTGACAGCCACACTATTCTGGTTGACTGCTGCGGCGTAAAACGGATAATCTACAACCATATTGCCCCTCTGGCAAAGAAATACGGATTCCTGTATGTTGGCGGCCACCCCATGGCAGGAAAGGAAGTTGCCGGATTTGCCAATGCCGATGCCTACCTGTATGAAGACGCCTCCATGATTCTCTGCCCGGATGAGACCACAGACATTGAGACTCTGGATACCTTAAAAGCGTTCTACCTCTCTCTCGGATTTGGCGAGATTGTCTACTCCAATCCGGATGAGCATGATAAAATTATTGCATATACATCTCAGCTGGCTCATGCTACCTC
>CAYRKX010000094.1:0-3697 GCA_964425185.1 uncultured Eubacteriales bacterium | reverse complement strand
GGTATATTTCGGGCAGTGCTCGAGCACGGTTTCCAAGAAATTGAAAATCTGAGCGAAATCGTCCCCAAATGGGCAGATAAAAGACAAAACCTGTAGAAGTGTAGGAAAACTTTTGGAAAGAAAAGCTGAATTTTAGCCATTCCTTTCCAAGCCCTTTCCCGCCTCCCTTTTTTAGCGTTATGCCAGCCTTTCCTGCTCCCCTCTTTTTAGCTGCATAAGAAAAAAGCGCCGCCGGGAATCCGGCGGCGCCTCTGCGCATTATGATTACTTTTTGCGTTTGAACCAGCCCGTGAATCGCCGGCTGGAGTTGTTGTAACGTTTACTGGAGTATCGGCTCCGAACGGTCGAAGGACGCGGATGCTTCGCGTCGTAAATGCCAACCTGGTTCTTGCCGGGCTTTGGCTGCTTGGTCTTCCGGCCATAGTCTGTGGTGACGAGGCGGATTGGCTTGTCGCCCTTGACGTCGCTCTTAATACGGACAACATTGGTGCGGGCATTTTTGTTCTTCTTCTTGTAGAGGTAATCCACAAGCCAATAGATGAGAGCCCCAATAATAATAAGGGCCAGAATGACTTTTGTAGCGGTAAACGTGAAGAACCGCTTAATGCCGTAGCCAATGCTTCCGAAGAAGCTCTGCTTGACGTCTTCCGCGGCGGCGAGATCCACTGTAGTCAGCGGCTCGCCGGCATACAGTACCTGCGCCTTTCCTATGACCTCGCCCTCTTTGAGTGGGGCATGGATATTGTCAGGCAGCGAACTCGGAATAACTTTCAGTGAAATTCCGGACGCGTCGACGTTAGAAGGAATTAACGCAGTGACTTCGTGCGCGGGAACCAGACGGACATGGTCGACATTCCGCGCCAGGTTAACATGGACAACCGTGACGACATCGGACGGGTCGGCAACAACTTTCAACTTGATGTTGTTGAAAGCCCACTCATAAGCCTGTCGGGTTTCGGAGAACGCAATGTTCTTGGTCTTACTTTTGGCGTAAGCCTTCGGCCCGGAAATAACAACGCACAGGTAAGTGTAGCCGTTCTTGGTTGCATAAGATGCAAGGCAGTGTCCTGCAGAGTCTGTGGTACCGGTTTTAATTCCGCGGCAGGGCTCGTAGTAGGAAGAACTTCCAGGAATTAACAGCTCGTTGGTGTTCGGGTATTTAATGGACTTTCTCTTGTTTGTTTTCGGACACTGATAATAGGGCTGAGACACAATGTGCTTGAACGTGTCATTCTTCAGACCGTAGCGGATAATCTTGGAAAGGTCAACCGCTGTAGTGTAATGCCCTGCCGTGTCAAGTCCGTGCGGGTTCATATAGTGTGTATTTTTACACCCGCGAGCCTTGGCAAACTCGTTCATTTTTGCAACAAACTTCGGCGTGCTGCCGGCAACAACATGTGCCAGAACAACAGCGGCGTCGTTTGCACTCTTGACCAGCATGAGGTTGAGCAGCTCACGAACCGTGAACACTTCACCGACCTCAAGACCAGCTGTGGAACTGTTGGTCCCTTTCAGCTCGGCGAGCTCGTCCTCGGTGACCTTGACCTTCTTATTGAGGTCTTTGACATTTTCAAGGGTGACGAGCGCTGTAGTAATCTTTGTCAGAGATGCCATAGGAGTTCTCTTATTGGCATTCTTGCTGAAGATGGTCGTGTTCTGATCCAGACTGATCATATACACAATGTCGCTGGTGAATTTCATCTCTCCGTTGTAGGCGGCATGGCTCTGCATGGGCAGAAGGCTCGAGAGCAGAATAGCCGCTATGACGGGAATGACGAGGAGAAGCTTGAACCAATTCTTACGTCGGACAGACATGAGCCGGGCTCCTTTTTAAAGATTATTGTTAAAGGCGTAGTCGTACGCCAGCTTGGCGTCTTCGAACGGAATCGTGTATTTATTCTTCTTCGATGTAGTGGCGGAACCGGCCAGGGTAATCAGCATGTACGTGCGCCCGTTCTGGGTTGCGTACGAGACAAGACAACGTCCGGCAGTCCCGGTGTATCCGGTTTTTCCACCAACACAGGCCGGATAATAGTACGGGCTGTCTGGCTGGATGAGTTTGTTCGGATTCTTGTAGACGGTTTCCGTGGAACGCATGTTCGTCGGCGGCAGAGTGTAGGAACGCTGCGCAATAATCTGACGGAACATGGAATTATTATACGCCCGTTTGCTGACAATGGCGAGGTCTCTTGCGGTGGTGTAGTGACCGGAAGCGGTGAGACCGTGCGGATTCTGGTAGTGGGTGTTGGTGCATCCAATGGAACGGACATAATTATTCATTTTGTCGACGAAGGCCTGGGTACTGCCTGCATCGTAATGGGCGAGGATAATGGCGCACTCGTTGGCGCTCTTGACCAGCATGATGTTTATGAGCTGGCGGACCGTTAACTGCTCTCCTGCTTTAATTCCGGCGGAGGCGCTGGCAGGGTCCTTAATTTCATTCAGTTCATCCTGGGTGACAGTAACAACATCGTCATAATGGTAACTTGGAATATCCTGGTAAAGTACAAGAAATGTAGTAATCTTAGTCAGTGAGGCCTGTGTGACAACCTTGTCGGCATTCTTCTGCAGAATGACACGGCCTGTGTCCAGGTTTTCCATATACACAACGTCCGACTGGAACGAGGGAACCTGGTCGGCAATGGCGCGAACCGGGAACAGTATCGTGAGCAGCAGGACAAGAATGAGTGGTAAAACGATGAATGGATGTTTGCGTATCGTTTTTGTACTATTAGGCATGGACAAATCCCTTCACTTTAAAATATAATATATTAGTATATCAGAATCTTGACGAAAAAAAAGGTGTGAGTACTGTGGTTTTCGTAACCGGTGACATTCACGGCGACATGGAGCGGTTCAAGTCTCCCGACGCCAAAAAGCTCAAAAAAGGGGATACCCTCCTGGTCTGCGGCGACTTCGGCTTCATTTGGGACGGTTCCAAAGAAGAGCGGAAAAACCTGAAGAAGCTGGGGGAAAAGAAATACAACATCTGCTTCGTCGACGGCACCCACGAGAATTTTGACCTTCTCAACCGATATGAGGTCAGCGAGTGGAACGGCGGCAAGGTGCACCATATTGTTGGTGGTGTGTATCATCTTATGCGCGGGCAGATCTACAATATCGAGGGCCTCCGGGTGTTTACCATGGGAGGCGGCGAGAGTCCCGACCTGGATATCCGTATGGCCAACGATAACTGGTACCCGGAAGAGAGTCCCAGCCAGCAGGAGCTCATTGAGGGCGCGGAAAATCTGGGCAAGGCCGGTAACGAGGTCGACATTATTATTACACACGAACCTTCAGCTAAGGTTAAAGAATTCCTGCAAATGAAACTTGTTGACAAAGCGCGGACCACTCTCCTTAACACGTACTTCGAGGAGCTGGGCAATGCCATTGACTTCCAGAAGTGGTATTTCGGAAGCCTGCACATGGACAAACATGTCTCCGCTTCACAGATAGCGGTATTTACCCGCATGCTGGAAGCCCAGAGTGGCAAACCTATCGGTGTTGTCCGCAAATAAATAATACCGGCGATTCACCTGAATATTACACAACGGGACCATGTCACTGCGACATGGTCCCGTTTTTAGTGGCTGAATGCTGATCTGTGCGCCTCAGCTTGGCAGATAATCATTTTCGGTCTCCATATCATCCATTGCGCCAAACCCTTTTGGAAGGAATCTGATCTGCAGTGTCAGAC
>CAYRKX010000093.1:0-3835 GCA_964425185.1 uncultured Eubacteriales bacterium | reverse complement strand
CTGGGCAAGCAGGGTAGCGGTAGTAGTACCATCACCGGCGATATCGTTGGTCTTGGTAGCAACTTCCTTGACGAGCTGAGCACCCATATTCTCAAAAGGATCCTCAAGCTCAATGTCCTTGGCAATGGTAACACCGTCGTTAGTGATGAGCGGAGCGCCATACTTCTTGTCGAGAACAACGTTGCGTCCTTTCGGTCCAAGAGTAATTTTTACTGTGTCTGCAAGTTTGTCAATACCGGCCTGAAGAGCCTTGCGGGCATCTTCACCGTAAATAATCTGTTTAGCCATGTTTGATTACCTCCAAAAAGGAAATTTATTCTTCTACAATTGCAAGAACATCAGACTGTCTTACAAGGGTATATTCTTCATTTTCAATCTTAACCTGGGTGCCGGCATATTTGCCAACAATGATTTTGTCGCCCGGCTTGAGATACATTTTAACTTCTTTTCCATCAACGACTCCGCCAGGACCAACTGCAACTACTTCAGCAATCTGTGGTTTTTCCTGAGCCGCAGCGGCAAGGATAATACCGCTCTTGGTTTTTTCCTCAGCTTCGACAGCTTTAATAAGAACTCTGTCTTCAACCGGTTTAATAGTCATATGTATTCCTCCAGTGAAATGATTTTATTTACGAGGTTAGCACTCTTTTCTCCTGAGTGCTAAGCTTATTATAATGCACTCGATTTAAAAATCAAGTGTTTCCTAAAAAAAATATTGTTTTTCCTGCTAATTGACTTTAAATCCCCATAATATTATGATTATTCCAATATACACAGAACAGTGTGGAGGCACCTCATGAACGACTCAATGTTCCGCTGGAGCAAAGATAAAACATCGAAACTGTACCCCTTCCGTAAATTTATGGCAGGGGATGTCGCGCTTATACTCCAATTTATTGCAGCCTTCATTGTCATTCTATTTGACGCCTATATTCCAGGCGCTCTCATGTTTGGTGTTCTATTTACTGTTATACTATTATTATCTGACGACCTTGTCTCTGTATTTCCCACCTTTATGGCTGCTCTGTGTTTTGTCATCCAGGCGCAGAATACTTATAATAAGTTTATCGTATTTCTTCCGTTTATTATTGTTCCGGTAATGGCAGGAGTCTTTCACGCCATTGTCTACCGAAACCCCTATAAAACCAAAATGGGTGTCCTGTTTGTTCCCATGCTGATGATCTCCGTGACGAACTTCCTAGGTGGACTTGGGACCATAACAGCATCTGAATATTTCAGCACGACCTCTCTGACATATATGTTCTCGCTCGGCTTTATGATTGTTATTATGTATTGGGCTTTCAGCGGGCATATCGGACCAGGAAAAAATTATACCAATCATATGGATGAGCGCATGTCCAAGCTTATGTGTGCGGTAACAGCGTTCCTCATTCTTGCTGTCCTGGAACAGTATACAGAGCACTGGGCAGAGTTCACGGCGCACCCGGGTATTCTGTACATGCAGTGGAGAAACAACGGTTGTACGCTATTAATGATTGCCATGCCGTTTACCTTTTATATGGCACTGAAAAAGTTCCCGTATATCATCCTGTCTTTCGGATCTATGATAGCCATGGTGCTTTCAGGTTCCCGTGGCGGCCTCATTATGGGCGGAATTGAATTTGTCATTCTTCTGATTCTCTATGTTCTTATGGACAAGGATCACCGCAAAATCATCGGTCTGGTAGTTCTGTCGTTTTTCCTTCTGGTAGCAGTTCTACTTCCGAAATTAATTACCTTTATGAGTTACACCGCCGGGCGGTTCACTAATGCATCCCAGTATAATGTCCGCATCGGCCTCTGGAAGCGTTCTATCCAGGATTTCCGAACAAATCCGATTTTTGGACGCGGCCTTGGATACCGCGGCAACCGTGACATCCACCCGTCAAAGACAGCAACACTCTGCTGGTATCATTCCTCGCTTCCTCAGGTCTGGGGCAGCTTCGGACTCCTGGGAATTTTCACTTATGGATACCAGATGAAAGTCCGTCTGCAGTTTCTGAACTCCAAGAAATCGCTATTCGGAAGAACCGTATTTCTCTCCTTCATCGGACTGGAGCTCATGTCTCTCGTCAACCCGGGCATCTTTGCCAGCGTTTATCTCGTTATTATTACCACTTTATTTATTGTTCTCGAACAGTATCCGTTCCCGAACATGCAAATTACCGTAACCTACACCGATCCGGAGATTCCCATCGAAGAGGACCTCAATGATGGATCGAAAGAAATGGGGAGTTGATCTTTTTACTCTATGGGCAGTACCGGTCTGATTATTGTCATTATTCTCTGTGTCTTTTTGTCGGCATTCTTCTCTGCAACAGAGACTGCATATTCCTGCTGCAACAAAATTCGCCTGAAGAGCATGGCACAGAACGGGAATAAGGGGGCAGCCAGAGCTCTGATAATTCTGGATAACTACGATTCCTTTCTGTCAACCGTATTAATCGGAAACAATATTGTAAATATTGCCGCGTCTTCTATTGCCACCATTGTCTTTGTCCGTTCCATGGGCGAAGTCGGCGCAACCTGGTCCACACTGATCATGACGCTGGTTATCCTGGTGTTTGCAGAAGTTACTCCGAAAAGTATTGCAAAGGAAGTGGCGGAGTCCTTTTCCATCTCCGTCTCCGGCGTGGTCCGGGTTCTGGTCATCATCTTTTATCCTCTGAACAAACTGTTTGAGTGGTGGAAGCTGTTAATCAACAAAATTTTCCATCTGGAACAGAAAAACAGCATTACTGAAGGGGAGTTCCTCACCATGGTAGACACTGCTGAGAGTGAGGGCGGCATTGACAGTAAAGACAGCAAGCTCATTCACAACGTCATGGAGTTCAACGACCTCGACGTCGGGGAAATCTTTACCCCGCGGGTTGACGTCATTGCCATCCCGTTAAATGCCTCGAAAGACGAAATTTACAAAGTCTTTTCCGAGCACGAGTTTTCCCGTCTTCCCGTCTACGATGAGAACATAGACGACATTGTAGGGTTCCTGCATCAGAAAGATTTTATGGATTCTGTTTATTTCGGTAAATCCTCCATGAAAGATGTGCTGCAGCCTATTCTGCATGTTGCTCCAACCATGAAGATCTCCACACTGCTCACCACATTGCAGCAGCGTCATTCTCATATGGCTGTTGTCACGGACGAGTTTGGCGGAACCGATGGCATTGTTACCATGGAAGATATCCTCGAAGAGCTGGTCGGTGAAATTTACGACGAGCACGACGAAGAAGAGAAAGATATTGTTCGAACCGGCAAAAATGAATACCTGGCTCAGTGCAGCTGTGAACTCGAAGACTTCTTTGACTATTTCCACCTGGAACCTCCGGAAGACTCGGACTCTAACACTCTTGGCGGCTGGGTTCTCGAGAAATTTGAGGAGATTCCCAAAAAGGGAGATCATTTCAACTATGCCAATATGACCATTACCGTCAACGAGACAGACTCCCGTAAAGTACAATCTATTCGAATCAAGGTGCACACCCATGAAAAGCATAACGATCACGAAGAATGAGGCAGGCCAGCGGCTGGACAAGTTTCTGACCAAGCGGCTGCCGAATCTTCCGAAGTCGCTCATGTACAAGTATATCCGCAAGAAGAGAATTAAATTGAACCGGAAACGCGCCGAAATCTCAACTCGGCTCCGCGAGGGCGATGTACTGGACCTCTACATAAACGATGAGTTTTTTGAACGGCCGGCACCGCAGTATGATTTTCTCCATGCACCAAAACAGTTAAATATTCTGTATGAAGATGACAACCTCCTTGTCCTGGACAAGAAGGTTGGTCTTCTTTCACATCCGGATAAGACAGAATATGTTGATACTCTGATTAC
>CAYRKX010000092.1:0-4838 GCA_964425185.1 uncultured Eubacteriales bacterium | reverse complement strand
GCTCAGAAGAGATTCCGGAGAAAACGGAA
The DNA here is from genome assembly GCA_964425185.1 of uncultured Eubacteriales bacterium. GTDB lineage: Bacteria > Bacillota > Clostridia > Oscillospirales > Acutalibacteraceae > RUG420. The sequence goes on along the minus strand of CAYRKX010000092.1, from coordinate 4,809 downwards.
CCAGGATTTTGCCCTGATAGTCTTTCAGCTCTTTCTTTGCCGGAAGAATGGCGTAGTCCCACTTTCCATTCAGGGTGCGATAACTGTCCCGCTTCAGCTGGGGGCGCGGGTACTCCGCGCGCGGAATGTCGCCGACCTGGTCATAAAATTTTGACTTCATTGCTTTTGGCATGGTGTTTGCTCCCTTCATCCAAAATACCCATGTAAGTTGTGTTCTCATTATAACTGATTTAACCAGTAAAAAACAGACATTGTGCCAGACAAAAAGCGACAGCAGAACAGGAGATTCTGTTCTGCTGTCGTTGCGTTTACAAACATTTTTGTATTGCACAGCTCGTTGCCGCAGCCGCTGCGCATTGTACATAAGAATATCAGGTAATAGAGGCGTCGTAAATGCCCTTGACAGTCTTAGCGAGAGTATCGTCAAACTCTTCCTGAGTCATCTGCGCCTTGAGGTCACCAAGAAGTGCACGGGAGAAGCTGGCAATGAGTCCAGGCTGTTTTGCTAGACGGGCATTAGCCTCGTCGTAGCTGTAGCCGCCGGAAAGAGCAACCACACGAACCATATGCGGGTCTTCCATAATATCGGAGTAGAAGCCCTCTTTGGTCGGGATGCTGATTTTCAGCATAATGCGGACATCGTCGTCGAGCTCAGCAAGGTGTTTCTTAACTTCAGCCTTGAGAAGGTCTTCTGCTTCAGCCTTATCCGGGATAGTAATGGTAACTTCCGGCTCGAGGATAGGTACAAGACCGGCATTCCAGATGCGGAGGCCGTACTCAAACTGCTGGTCTACAATCTTCTTGATGCCTTCCGGATTGGCAGCGTTAATAACCGACCGCATTTTCGTACCGAAGATATGGTGTTCATTGGCAGAAGACAGGGTCTCATCCAGATTGGTGATTGGCTTCATAAGCTTAACGCCATCTTCCTCATCGGCAAGACCGAGGTCTACTTTCAGGAACGGAATGACATGTTTATTTTCCCAGAGATAGTCAGCAGTCGGTTTTCCTTCTACTTCACTGTTCATAGTTCTCTGGAACAGAATGGCTCCCAGAATGGAATCACTGGTAAATGATTTGCTGGTAATAACGCGAGTTCTCATCTCATGGATGAGTTTAAACATTTCTTCGTCGTTGGAATACTGGGATTCGTCAATCCCATAGCCCTTTAAAGCTTTCGGAGTGCTTCCGCCGCTCTGGTCCAGGGCAGCAATGAAGCCTTTGCCATTTTTCATTCTCTCGAATTGTTCTTGATTCATGGGTCCATTCTCCTAACTTTGAAAAGATTTGCCGGGGAGGCCCACTCCATTGAGTTGTCCTCTTGGTAACATTAAATATAACATGAATTTCCGGCGCATTCAACAACGATTCTGTCAAGTTAGCGGAAGCTTTTAAGCTAATTTAGACAATGTATAGGACTCTGTCAAATTTGGCGTATTCAGGTCAGATGCCGGGTACAAAGTCAGTGTATCTGTCGTTGCCGCAAGGGACAGTGGTCTTAAAGAACGGTTCTTCATGAAGTCGCTTAAGAACTTCTGACCCTCGGTGGTTCCTTTTAACGTCTGGATCGCCTGGTCGTCAAGTTGGAGGGCGGCAACATAGCGGCGCGGGTCATTACTGAGTCCGTCATCTCTCTCTGTAAGAACCTGGGTAGCAGCACGGCCAAGGTTGCCATATTCTGTGTACAGAGTTGCCGGAACCGTGACAGGTCCTACAGTTAACGTTGCCGGCTGCTGAGAGTCTTCATAAGCAAAATTGTTGACTGTAAGGGTAGCATTATCTGGCAGTTTGCCGGAATAGTTGAGTCCGGTCTCCGGCGCCAGGTCTTCCGCAGAGGTATCCTTCTGTGGGTTATTGACCGGGCTGCCCTTGAGTGGTTCATCCGTGCGGACAAAGGACCAGGAGGAATCGGTGAGCATCTTGGTCCAGTAGCCGGTGTGGCCGTCCTTTTTCCCCTCAACTTTAAGGCGGCGGGCGTCGTTGCCGGGCGCCGTGCTCTCAATTGTCAGACGGTCGGTAATTTTGCCATTGATCTTCGGCTGCTTAATCCAGTACGGAGACGGCAGGCGGATAGCCGCGGTGTTCGGGTTCAGTCTGTGCTCAAAGTAGTTAATAGCTTCTTTTTTCCCGTCCTGGGAGAACCAGCTGTAGCGGAACTGCGCCGGGTCTCCACCGGAGAGGTCATAGTCGTGGCGACGGGTGTACATGTCACCATACTTATTCATAATAAATACGGTAGAAGCAGAGGCCGACAAACTGTTGACTTTGAATCTGCAGTGGTACGGCGTGCCGAAATTGTAGGAATGGTCACGCGGAAGCCACGGGTCATTGGAAATGATTTTTGTAGGATTCTGCGGGTCTACAAAGACAACCTGTGTGCATCCTGCAAGAGAGACCGGATGGACCTTGCCGTCCTGATCAGTGTAGGTTTTATCCTGGTCGACATTGGTAATACTCAGTGCCCACTTTCCAGGGGCAATGTTGCCAACCTGATAGGAGTCGCCCTGGCGCAGAACGCGCCCCCATGCTGTGCCCCAGTTCCAGTGGACTGTGTCCTCGTCACAGTCAAAGCAGTTGTAAATCCATCGGTCCTTGTCTACCGCAATAATTTCATCGGCATCCATAGAAATGGCTTTGATTTTCCCCTTCAAAGCCTCCGGGCAGGGTGCGATCTTCCACGGGTCACCAGAACTTCTCTTTCGCATGTACAGTATGCCCTTGTCGAGCGCAATTTCATACAGGCGGCTGAAACTCTCGTCGTTGTCCCGGAAATAGACTTTGTCCGGCAGCTTCGCGCTGGCCGGTGCATTCTGCAGCTGCTCATACGGAACCGCGCCGTCTTTTCCAGCCTGTTCACTCGCTTTCACAGAAACCCCCTCAATTGGTTTGGCCGATGCGGGCACAACGCCCACAACCGATACCATCATCATGAGTGCCATCAGCCATGTCACAATTCGCCACGGCGATTTACTTGTGGTTTTCATTTCATAATCTCCTTTCGCTCCATAGCTACCTTTATTATCCAGAAGTTTTTGGTAAAAGTCTACTAATAAAAGAGAGAACATGTCGGAAAAGTTGAGCAGTCCTACAGGTGAAAATAGGTTTCAGCTAGTCAATCGCCAAGAGGCGTGATATAAAGGCGAAATGATTAAAATTGAACACAACGGTGCGGAAGATGATTGAGAGGTATTTGAAGGGATGGGGCTGGTGGCTGGGAGTCGAGTGCTGGTGGCCGGGGCCCCGAGGGCTCTGTCCCCGATGATCTGGGAAATTTCATTTTGTCGGGGACGAAAACATCCTGCTCGGGGAACTCTACTTCTCATCCCCTCTTTTGGTCGACCTCCCACATTTTAGAAGCACTGTTCGAGGCTGATACAATACAAAGGCCCACATCCGCATGGATGTGGGCCCTTTTCAGCTTCTGCTCTTGTATAATTGTTCTGAAATCAGCTGTCGAAACCAATAGACTGGTTTTCGACTTAGTCTATAGATTTTCAGACTAGTTTTATGAATGGTTTTAAAGTCACTGGCTGCTCATACTTTTCTTTAAGGGCCAGTCTTTAAACACTACCTTCTCTTATTTCTTCAGAAGAGAAGGAATCTGGGAGAACACCTGGCTCAGCGGGTTGCTGGAAGCGCCTGTGGTTGCGTCAGTAGTAGTAGCAGCAGCGGCCGGGGTAAGCTTAGAAGTATCAATTTTAATTCTGATATCTCTGCTGGACATAGATCCCATAAGGTCAGCCGGAATATTGGCAATGTCTGCTTTATACTTGGCATTAACCATGCCTTTGTTCCACTGGTCCGGAGTTACAGTGAAAGTAAAGCTGTCGCCGTTTTTCTGAGTGGCAACGAGCTTACCGCTGGCATCAGCAGTCTGAAGCTCAACCAGTTTAGTGGAAAGTCCCATAACTTTCGCGTTCTTAGCAGCGCTGACCGTCATGGTAATCTGACCACCGGAAACGGTAACCGTAGCCGTATCAGCCATCATTGGGCTAGACATAGATTCCTGATCTTTGTCTGCATTCCAGATCTTAACCGGAACTGTATAGGTACCATCAGCCGGAGCAGCTGCAAATGCAGAAACCGCAGCAATGGACATTACGCAGGCAAGGGCCATAACTAATGCAAGTACTTTTTTAATTGTTTTCTTCAAGATGATTCATCCCTTCTGAAAATTTCCTTTTGGTAAAACAGATAACTTTGCACTTCCCGTGGAATGTCCTGTTTTGCCTTCGGCGAATATATTATTTTGATCTGGCCTCGAGTTGTCAATTGCTAACTCTCCCGTGATTTGTCGCATTTTCGCATACATTTCGCAATTATACAAAAATAGCCCCCAGTCCGTCTCGAACTGGGAGCTCTTTATCCATTTAAGTCGTCTTACCCTGTGGGAGCCTGCCTGAAAGCCGACTCCTGCCGGTTCAGCCGCTAAACTTAGTTATTGAAAATAGAAGTCAGCTGAGAGAAGATCTTGGTCAGCGGGTTACTGCTGGTGGAAGCGCCGGTGGTAGCATCGGTAGAAGTTGCTGCGCTCCGAGCAGCAGACGCAAGGTCTACTTTAATTCTGGCATCCTGCCAGTCGTCCATCGGAGCAAAATGCGGAGTAGTTTTTGCTTTTTCTTTAATAGTAATAAAGCCGCTGTCATAAACAGAAACCGGTACTGTAAAAGTAAAGCTGGTCGGGTTGCCGTTAGCATCCGTGCCGTTCGGCTGAGCAGTAACAAAGCCTCCCTTGCCGTCAGTAACCTGAAGACCAACAAGATCACCGCGGATCCCCATCATTTCCATGGACTTAACCTGTACGTTCAT
>CAYRKX010000091.1:0-5153 GCA_964425185.1 uncultured Eubacteriales bacterium | reverse complement strand
TTCCTGTCCTCATTGCCTCTCTTCCCTTTCGGCAACTATAAGTATAGCACGTCGCAACTAGAATGTGTGAACAAATTGTTAACATTTAGCACTCAAATAAAAAGAGTGCTAATCTTTCTAGGAGTACGGAAATAAGAGGCCTCAATCGCCCGGAAGAGAAGGTTTTGCCCCTTTATTAGAATCATGTTATACTGAAAAGTAATATAAGGGTAAAGGAACTTAGGGTTAATTTTATGAAACAGTCTTTAAGAGAACATAGCCATCTGTTCATACGGGCCCAGCGCAACATCGCACGCGCGGAACCCCTTCAGAATATGTATGCGCGTCCCATCTGCGCGGAGCTGTTTGCGGAACACGGCATTGAGCCGGATGTCAAACAGCTGAAAAAATGTGAGAGCTACCTCGTCAAGGAAGAGGGATTCTTCTCGGACTTCAGCGGTATTTCCGCACTTATGATTGTCACGACCCTCGCCATGAGCGACGACCCAAAGAAAAAACTCAAGCAGCTGCAGAAAGCCCGGTCCATCATTCGGAAGTACTTCCCGCCGGTACCGGACTATATTCCGCTGGCCTCCATCATTCTCTCTGAGACCGACGATGTGAAGGAGCAGGAGGCACTCGCTGCCAAGGCTTCCAAAGTCTATGACAAGCTGAAGAGCGGCCACCGCATTCTGACTTCCGGGGGAGACATCCTGTTCTCCCTGCTCATTGCGCGGTCCGGCAAGGACACGGAAACCGTTATTGAAGACACCAAGCGATGCGCCGCTTATTTGAAACCGGAAATGTCGATTGATCCGCAGAGTTTCCACTGCCTCTGCCGCGTACTGGCCATGAACGGTTCCGATGCGGAGGAGAGCTGCTCACGGTTTCATGAACTATACAATATATTAAAAGAAAGAGGCTATCATTACGGCAAGGGGTATCAGAGTCCCATGCTGGCACTGGCTGCCCTGCTCCCATTCGATGTCAACGAGATTGCCCAGGACATTATTGACGTGGATACCTGTCTGTCTCGGCACGAGATGTACCGTGGACTGGTTCCGAAATACAGCAAGACCGTCCGTCTTATGCATGCTGCAATGATTGTTTCTGGTACGCTCCGGACCGACACAGCAAATGAAGTGGTTTCCCACGACGTAGTTGTCGCCATGGAAATTACGCTGTGGACACTGTTTGGCATGCTGTTTATCTGAGCTAAATAAAATAAGAGATAAAAAAGCCGCCCCGGTGAGATGTAACTCATCGGGGCGGTTTGGTTATAGGTGCGCGGCAGGGTAGTCTATAGACAGCGAGTCAGTGGGGGTAAAAAAGCGGGCGGAAAACCCGCCCGCTGCATGAATGTTAAAGCTAGTTAGATTTTGTGGTCACTGCCGAGGACATCAGTCATCTTGTGCTCAACCAGGGTCTTAACAGCCTCACGGCCGTCGCCGAGATACTGTCTCGGGTCGAAATGACTCGGGTTCTCAACAAAGTGTTTCCGAACCGCTGCGGTCATGGCAAGACGGAGGTCGGAGTCGATGTTGATTTTGCAGACAGCCATGGAAGCGGCCTGACGGAGCATTTCGTCCGGAATTCCGATGGCGTTCGGCATGTCTCCGCCGTACTGGTTAACGGTCTTAACAAGGTCCTGCGGAACGGAGGATGCACCGTGAAGTACAATGGGGAAACCGGGAAGACGTTTGGAAACTTCTTCCAGAACGTCAAAGCGAAGCTGCGGTTTCTGACCAGGTTTAAACTTGTATGCGCCATGGCTGGTGCCGATGGCAATGGCAAGGGAGTCTACGCCGGTACGGGAGACAAATTCCTCAACCTCGTCCGGGTTGGTGAACTGGGCCATCTCATCCTCAACCTTGACGTCATCTTCTACACCGCTGAGGGTACCGAGCTCTGCCTCGACGACAACGCCGTGGTCATGTGCATATTCAACCACTCTTTTGGTCTCTGCGACGTTTTCGTCAAACGGGAGAGCGGACTTATCAATCATAACGGAGGTGTAGCCGTTGTCAACGCAGGCTTTGGCAGTCTCGAAGTCCGGGCCATGGTCCAGATGGAGGACAACGGGAATGTCGACTCCGGCATCTGCTGCGGTCTGAAGACCAGCTTTTACCATATTGGTGAGATAGGGGAAGCCGGCATAGCCGATAGCGCTCTTGGAGGTCTGCAGAATAACAGGGGACTGAAGCTCCTGAGCAGCCTCAAGAATACCCTGAACGACTTCCATATTATTAATATTGAAAGCGCCAATGGCATAACCGCCTTTATAGGCCTTGTCGAACATTTCTTTTGAAGTTACCAGTGACATAATAATTGACTCCTTTACCAAAAGAATGGAACTATGCTTAGATTGTGTTCATTATACCGTGAGCCTATTCCAAAGTCAAAAAAAATTTGAAAATTGAAATTGGCTAATCTACGTTACTGTGCACGAGCACGTGAAAGCGGTAACAAAGGACGCCAGGAGCGGGGCGTAAATCGCGGGGAAGATTGAAAAGAGGGAGAGTCTGTGCTAGAATCTATGACATATGCGTAGTCATACTGATTAATAAAGAAAGAGGAATTAATATGGAATATCGGTTTTCTGATCGTATTACCGGGCTCAAACCGTCCGCAGTACGGGAAATCTTAAAGTCCACCTCGGACCCCGAAGTCATTTCTTTTGCCGCCGGCAATCCTGCTCCGGAATCGTTCCCGGTTGAGGATATCCGCAAAATCGCCGGAGAAATCCTTGACGAGCAGCCTATTACCGCACTGCAGTACGGCATTACGGAGGGCTATGCTCCACTCATTGCCAAGCTGAAAGAGCTTACAAAGAAGCGCAACAATATTGGCACGGAAAAAGACGGCCTTATTGTCACCTCCGGGGCAACCCAGGTTATGGAGCTGTTGACCAAAGTCCTCTGTAACGAGGGCGACGTTGTTCTGTGTGAAGATCCGTCCTTTATTGGATCTCTCAACTGCTTCCGTTCTTATAACTGTGAACTCAAAGGTATTCCCATTGAGGATGACGGACTGGACGTTAACGCTCTGGAAGAAGCACTGAAGCAGGACAAAGATCACAAAATTAAATTCCTCTATACTATTCCTAACTTCCAGAACCCCGGCGGAGTTACCTTAAGCTGGGCCAAACGCAAGAAAATTTATGAACTTGCGTGTGAGTATGACTTTATTATTATGGAAGACAACCCATACGGCACCATCCGTGTAGCCGGCAAAGACGTTCCGGCCATTAAGACTCTGGACAAAGAGGGCCGCGTTATGTATGCGGGCACGTTCTCCAAGATTATCAGCCCGGGTCTCCGTGTCGGCTATGCCGTCGGACCGCAGGAAATTCTTGCCAAAATGATTGTCGGCAAACAGACCGAGGATGTCCACACTCCTATGTTCAACCAGATGCTGGTTTACCGCTGGCTGACCGAGTGCAACCTCGATGACCATATTAAGAGAAATCAGGGCATTTACCGCAAGAAACTCAACCTCATGTGTGACCTCATCGACAGCGAACTTGGCGATGCAGTGTCTTATGTCCGCCCAGAAGGCGGTCTGTTCATCTGGTGTAAGCTGGATGACAGACTGGACATGATTGAATTCTGCCAGAAAGCGGTTGAGGCTAAAGTTGCGGTAGTTCCGGGAACTGCATTCCTGACGGATCAGTCTCAGAAAACCCAGTACATCCGCCTGAACTTTTCCACTCCGACTGACCAGGAAATTATTGAAGGCATGAAACGCCTTGGACGTGTAGCAAAGGAAATGTTAAATGAATCCAAATGATACCAACGAAAAGCCAAAGAGAGTTCTCAGTATGATTCAGCCGAGTGGTATTCCCACTCTGGGCAACTACCTCGGAGCTCTGAAAAACTGGCACAGTGTGGCGGAAAAGTATGACTGCTTCTTCGCAGTGGCTGACCTCCATGCTATCACCGTCCGTCAGGACCCGAAGAAATTCCGCAAGCAGATTTCGGATATGTATGCTCTGCTTCTTGCGCTGGACCTTGACCCGGACAAGAATGTTATTTTCGTTCAGAGTCAGAACCCGGACCACTCTCAGATGGGATGGGTGCTCAGCTGCTACACCCAGTTCGGTGAGATGTCCCGGATGACTCAGTTCAAGTCCAAATCGGCTTCTCATCCGGACAACGTCAACGTTGGACTGTTTGCGTATCCGGCACTTATGGCCGGTGATATCCTGCTCTATCAGGCCGACTATGTTCCGGTCGGCGCTGACCAGAAACAGCATCTGGAAATTACCCGGGACATTGCTAACCGGTTCAACGGCATTTACGGTGACGTTTTCAATCTTCCGGAGCCGCTGACCCTTAAGAGCGGCGCACGGATTATGTCTCTGCAGGATCCGCTTCATAAGATGTCCAAGTCTGACCCCAACCCGAAATCTTATGTCTCTTTAATGGATCCGCCGACGACCATTGCCAAGAAAATCCGTTCGGCAGTTACCGACTCAGAGGCTTCTGTCCACTATGCTGAGGGCAAAGACGGCGTCAATAACTTGATGTCCATCTACAACTGCTGTACCGGCAAGTCCTTTGAAGAAATTGAGGATGAATTCCGCGGCAAGGGTTACGGAGACTTCAAGTCCGCTGTCGCTGATTCGGTAATTGCAGAAATTGAGCCGCTGCAGAAGAAGTTCAACGAGATTGCTTCCGACCGCGCTTATATTGAACAGTGCATGCGGGAAGGCGAGGAGCGCGCATACCGTGTGTCCCACCGCACGATGTCAAAAGTTATGAAGAAAATCGGTTACTATCAGTTCAAAAAGTAAATCGCTTATCCGGCTGTATCGTTTTGGCGATGCAGCCGTTTTTGCTGTTGACGAACCGCCGGGTTTCGCGGTAAACTTTTTATGCAAAATTGATAAGCTTCATTGTATCTTTATGAGGAGGTGGAACGCTTTGGATAGCGGTGACAGCAGTAATTTGCATGTTCCTGATCACTTATGCATGAACAACAAAAAGAATATCGCGCACGGGCGGGACACCTTAAATTTTGCTTTTTAATTCACTCTGAAAAGCAAACTTTAGTGCGCCCTCTGTTTGCCGTGTGCGGGAAACAGGAGGCTTTTTTTATATGGAAGAAGTGTATTTTGACATTCTTGGAGACCTTCTGAAAGAGGGCAAGCTCATGCAGCTGCGCTATGAACT
>CAYRKX010000090.1:0-5392 GCA_964425185.1 uncultured Eubacteriales bacterium | reverse complement strand
CTACGGCCAGTTGTAGTACAACCTCAAAAACATCTTGTACCACACGGCCTCAAAATCGGGCTGTGTAGTACAACTCCTGCACACAAAAGGGCCGCGCCACCCGGCACGGCCCAAAAAACTCACCCATTCAGCAGCCCGTCATACAACCGCAGGTCCTCATCCTGATGTTCGTCCAGCCACTTCCGCACGGTTTTCACGGCAATCTCTGCTGCCTTGTCCTGCGGGAACATGAACACGCCGGTCGAAATACAGCAAAACGCCAACGATGCACACCCGTTCTCCTTCGCAAGGTCCAGACAAGAACTGTAGCACTGCGCCAGTTCCGCTTTGTGACGGCTCGTCAATCGCGGATAAACAATGGGGCCGACAACATGGATGACGTACTTCGCCGGGAGGTTATACCCGGGTGTAATCATGGGGGTGGCAGTCGGCTGCAGATAATCTTTGCCGTACTGCGCACGTAGCTCCTCCATCTGGTTGTTCGCGGCATTGACAATAGCGTCCGCCTTAAGCGTGGTAATGTCGCCCTGCCAGACGACCAGACGGGAGTCGGCCCGGGTCGGCACCAGTGAGTCGGCGTCGGTAACGCCTTTCTCCCGTGCAATCTGCATCAAGACTTCATCCTGAATTTTCAGGAACTCCTCCGACACCGGCCATGCCGGACGCACATTAAACAACCCGCGCAGCATGGTCCACTGGTCCGCCGCGTTGTCCGGGATGCCGTCCCCCGCGTACTCGGGCATCTTCTTCTGCAGTTCCTTTATTAAAAACACAATTTTTTCCTGCTGCGTCATGTTCAGCCTGTCTCTTCCCCGGCGATTCACCGGTTTGCTCAAGATCAAAACTGTTATAACAGGCTCTTGATGTAACGTCAACGGTTACATTTAGAAATTAGAAAAAACGCTCCAGCGGCTTAAAGCCACCGGGGCGCTTTTTTACGCGGCTCGCGCTTGCACAAGCTCGCTTGTGCAAGTTTCGCTTTGAACACTACTGTACTGAGCTTGCAAGTGCAGTGTGGCCGTGCTAAGCTCGCGCTAATATGCGCGAGCCCCGCGCACAGCCGCTGTGCTCATTATCCGCAGCAGTCATGTGTCTTTTCGACTTTTTTGGTCGTTGTTTTAGCTGGGGCTTTCGCCTCTGCCTCAACAGCAGTACCAGCATGAGAATTCGTCTTAGCCGATTTTTCTTCCTTGAATGTCTTCGTAGCCGGGTCATAGGTGTAGGACTCCGGAACGCCCTTCAAGGTCGGGTACACTTTTTCCGTAAATTCTTTTTCATTCAGAGTCTTCGGCAGGTCGCCGGTCTTCTGAAGGTCCTTAAACGAAGAGCTGAACGTCTTCCGCCCAAGAGAAACCGAAGGCGTGAAGTTGAAGCTGGCCAGAATGTCGCCGTTGTTCTTGGCGTTTTCACTGGCCGGACCTGGCATGTATCCCTTGGCAATCTGAATCTTGGCAGCCTCGTACGGCTCAGCTTCAATATATGCTGCCGCCTTCTGCATGGCACGGGTATATGCCGCAGCACCTTCCGGATTTGTCCGGTAAAGGGCACCAGACACGTAGGCCTGGCAGCAGTACTCATTTTTAAACTTGGCATCTTCGCCGACGTCCAGAATCTTACGGAAGTGGTAAGACCGCTCTGCTGTAGTAGCAACTGGGTCGTGAATACCAATAGCATCAACACCACCGTTGTCCAGTGCAGCTGGCAGATCGGGCATGTTATAGGCTGCGAAAGTGATATCCGCTTTATCGCCGTTGACTTTGAATCCAAGGTCATTCAGTTTCCGCTTCAGGTTAATGACGGAGGAGTCCGCCAAGGACGGAACGCCAATCTTTTTGCCCTTCAGATCTTTCAAAGTCTTAATGTTGGAATCTGCCTTGACATAGTACTTTGTGCACCCGGTGTGCAGACCGGTGGTAAAAACAATGTCCAGTCCGTTGGAAATCGGCTGCATCAGACTGCCTGTCAGGCCGTAGCCCGCATTGATCTCCTTGGAGCTGATCTGCTCTGTAACCGTGTCAATGTTGGAGTTGACAAGCTCATATTTCTGACCAATCTTCTTAAACTCGTCATCCAGATATCCATTGGCAATGGCAATATGAATTGGTGCCAGGCAGAGACTCTCGTGGTTGTTTAAAATCTTCACGGTCTCTTTGGCTTCTGCCTTTTTACCGCAGGCGCTGAACAGCGTGGCAATCAGCACCAGGGCCAGCACAGCCGCCAGGATTCGTTTCGTACGTTTCATAAAAGAATTCCCTCTTTTTCTAGTTTCATTACAGATAGTACTCCGGCTCCGGAATATTCCCAGCCAGATGCAGAGTCTGCAAAATATCGTTTTTATAATCCAGGAAGGCCGACGTCTCCCGAATTCTCGGACGCGGAAGGTCTATATCGATTATTTTCTCAACTTTTGCCGGACGCGCGGACATAATCACAACCTGATCAGACAGGTATACCGCCTCTTCCACGTCATGAGTAACCATGACCATGGTCATCTGGTGCTCTTCCCAGATCTTCAGAATCTCATCCTGCATATTCATGCGGGTGAACGCATCAAGTGCGCCAAGCGGCTCATCCAGGAGCAGCACTTTCGGATGTCCGACCAGGGCACGTGCCAGCGATGCACGCTGACTCATTCCGCCGGACAGCTGATGCGGATACGATTTTTCAAAACCGCGGAGTCCGACAAGATCGATGTAGTCCTCGACATCCTGTTTGTGGTCCTTATAAATTCCACGGGCCTTCAGGCCAAAGGCAATGTTATTCCGGATATTCAGCCACGGAAACAGGTTGGCCTGCTGGAATGCATAGCCCCGCTCATAACTGGGACCAGTCACCTCTTCCCCGTCCAGGTAAACTGCGCCGGACTCTGCCGGAGTCAGTCCTGCAATGGCACGGAGCAGTGTGGTTTTTCCACAGCCGGACGGTCCAATCAGGGAGACGAAACTGCCGGGCTGAATGATAAGATTCACATCATTCAAAGCCACAACTCGATCGCCCTCGGGGTCGGGATTTTCGAACGTCTGTCCCACATGGGAGATACGAATTTCGCCTACCATTTGATGACTCCTTTCTGCCAGACTAAGATCCGGTCTTTCACTTTGAAGACCACGGTGATGACCAGAGTACAGAGGACGGCGAGAAGGATAAGGCCGGCATAGACATTGGCATAGAGCATCATGCTCTTCTCCCAGTTGAGGTACCAGCCAAGTCCGGACTCAACACCGAACATCTCCGCAGTAACCAGAGTAACGAACGAGGAGCACGTTGCGTAGAAGATTCCCAGGAAAATAGAAGGCATGGCCGCCGGAACACCGACTTTGAACACTTTGTTCCATTTTCCGCCGCCAAGTGTGCTCGCTACTTCAAAGTAGGACTGCGGTACATTCTGAATGCCGCTCGCGGTCATCAGAGTTACCGGGAACCACACGGCCAGAGCTACCATGAAGATGGCCGCCTTGTACGAAGTACTGAACAGAGACAGCACCAGCGGAGACCAGGACGTCGGCGGAATGGGGCCGATAAACTTTGTAAACGGCATAACCCAGTACGAAAACTTTTTGCTGAACCCAATTAACAGTCCGCAGATAAAACCGATGATGGCCCCGTACAGGAAACCAAATACCAGTAATTTGAACGAAGACAGGATGCATCGCCCAAGAAGGGATGCGTCCGTGACATATACGCCGAATACCCGGTCCAGCGATGGGAAGAACAAGACCGGCAGCAGGGCAAATTTCTGCGTGATGAGGTCAATAATATTGATGAGAAGAATAGTTCCCGCCCAGAGCGGTGCGTGGTACGTCACTTTTTCATCCAGTTTTTTGACAAAGAACGAGATAATCCAGAAAATCCCGTAAAGGCCCAGGACAATGTACAGAAAGTACTCGTAGTAGTGGCCGCTCGCAAGCGGCTGTTCCGGGGCATCGGGAATGGTCCAGTAGAGGACGAGCGCCAGCAGGACAGAAAGAATGGGAAGCAGACGGATAAGCTGCTTCTTCCAGGTTGACATGAATGAATTCCCCTTTTCTCTCCTCCAGACTCCCTGACGAAAAAAAGCCGGAGGTCTGCAGCCAAGCTGCAAAACCTCCGGTTTTTTCGGTCAGTTTTTTTGGAGTGAAACTATGTAAATAAAGGTGAAAGCGTCAGCAGGATTCCCGAGATAGTACCGTACGAAACGTGGTCTCTATCCGTTTCATACCTTACCAGTAGGAATGCTGTGCTTTCATTGACTCATATTTTAGTCCTCCACTTTACGCTTGTCAACCATTATTTTTCCTGGACAAGTTCCATTGTTCCAATATATTTTCCGTTCTCGTCACGAACTGCCATGTACATGACGTTGACTTTCCTGCCGTTCTTCTTCATGGGGATGACCAGTTTATCCTTCTTCCCACTGTGGAAATCCGCAATGAGTTTGCGCACCATCGGCTCGACGCGTTTCGGGTGGCACTCATAGAGAACACGGCCCAGGCAGGATGTCGGCCGCGGGAACAGTTTCTCGCCCTCGTTGAAGTAACGGTTAATTTCGTTCTCATCAATAAATGTAATTTCCATGGGAATCGTGTTCAGAATAGCGCGCAGCTGCTCCGCCGTCAGCTCACCGGTTGGCAGGACCACCTTGCCATGGGTAATCTCAGCAGCAGATTTTCTCTTCTCTGCACGTTTCCACTCCGGGACTCCGGTAATCAGGCAGTACGGATACGCCGGAATGTCTGCATACACATTGTTCCAGTCCTCATCTGTAAAGTTCTGCACGCACAGTGGAAATAGAATGTTCTGCTCTTTGTAGATCATCTCGTCCATACGGGTCAGAGTCGGCATAACCTCCGGCTTGTTTGCATCGTAATCCTTGACAATCTTGCTGAGGGCCTCTTTAATCTCGTCGTCAACGCCCCACATAACATCCGAAGGACCGGAAACACCGTATTTATTCTTGAGCGGCGGATAAATGAGCTCGCCCTTCTTGCCGTAGTGTCCATTAATAGCCTTGAGCTCTGTCAGCGTCGCCAGGAGCTCCTCCTTGTTTCCAGTCTGGTAATAATTCCGCGCGATCTGGATGTCTTTGGAAATCGCCTGATTTTCTGCGGTCAGTATATTCAGCGGGTGGCCGGGTTCCGCGACAAGTTCTTTGGTCTTTGCGGCAATTTCATCCTGAAATCCTTTTTTTACCGCAGCCTCCGCATTGGCAATTCTCTCTTCCTTTGTGGCACCATGGAACAGCGCGGAGTGAACATCGCACAGCTTCTGGACATCTTCAACGGGAACGCCGCCCATAATCATATCCTGTTCGGCTTTGGCAATTTCGTTGGCGGAGACGTCACTGAAGTTGGCAACAAAGTCTTTGCGTACCGCCTCGAGATCTTCACCGCTGCTGAGACGGGTAATATAGGAC
>CAYRKX010000089.1:0-5889 GCA_964425185.1 uncultured Eubacteriales bacterium | reverse complement strand
AGGTTTGAACTCAATGATCTTTGTTTAGTTTTCAGGGTACACACCCGTCAGGGTTCCTGAAATAGAATAGTCGGTGTCTATGGCAATGAGGGTCCACCCGTTCCCATTCCGAACACGGCAGTTAAGCTCATTCGCGCTGACAATACTTGGGGGGCAGCTCCCTGGGAAGATAAGGCGATGCCGACATGAAGAAAACCATCCAACTGTTGTTGGGTGGCTTTTCTTTTTCTGTTTTGCCAATTCGCGACGGCTGCTGAAAGCAGAAGATGGCGTAAAAAGAGAGAGTCGGGCCCCAGGCCCGGCTCTTTTTACTGCTCTTGGATAAATGTCCGCCTCATCATCGGTTTAACAATCTGCATGACGTCGTCCAGCGAGGCGTCTCCATAATCTCCATGAAGCCAGTCAAAATAAGCATAGGCAATTCCTGCTGACAGGAGATCTGACTTTATGCTGACGTCTTCAGACTTTGTCCCCAGCTTTCCCCCAAACGCATCCTCCAAAATCTTTTTGATTGCTTTTCGGAAGGAGGTTCGCATTTCTGTATACTGACCCTCCTTGGCCACCAGTCGAAAGAAGTCAATTTCAGCATACATAGTCTGGTTCATAATGTCAAAGAAGGTGTCAACTGTAGGATTGGCAACTGTAGTTTTTGTTATATTATCAATCATCTCGTCGACAAATTCCTGCAGAACATCGTCCTCGGTTTCATAGTGCGAGTAGAAGGTCATACGGTTAATATCCGCACGCTTGGCAATGTCCGACACCGTGACATGGCCCAGACCTTTTTCCAGCGTGAGGTCGATATATGCCCGGCGGATAATTGCCTTGTTTTTCCGAAATCTTCTGTCGTTGGAGGTTCGGTACATCTGTAAATCGCCCGGCTTTCGTGAAAAATTAATTATCAGTTTTGACTTTTTTGATGACTAACGATCAGATGAAAATTCTTTGCTCATTGTATCAAAATATGAACGAACTGTAAAATGTAGGACGAAAGGAGAGATTGTTCATGGGATTCTTTGAACATCTGTTATCCGGCTATCCGGCCGGAGACGTAAGCCCGCAGGACTTCATTAATACATTGACTCCCGGTGCTCCGGGATTTGGCAGCGCCATTACTGCCGTTGCCCTGGCCGTTGTATTCGGCCTGCTCGTCTATATTTTTCCCATTATTATTATGGAGACCGAGCACATTGGACCGTATCCACTCTGGCTGCACACGTTCTATTGTGCCGCTGATTTCATGGGCATCTGGGTCTTCATGGATGCCTGGAGGCACTATCAGCACTTCTACCTGTTCTTCCTCCTGATGATCGGCGAGGCGATCTGGGTAGGAATGGAAATCTACTGCCTGCAGAGGGCACTGACTTATGAAAAGGACATCAACTGGAAACCGGGCACACCGTTCAGCTCCCGACTCCGTGATGTCATTGCTCAGGTCATTATCTTCTATGTCGGTCTGAACTTCCTTCGCTTTGAGCTCCATGATTCCACCATGTGGAAATTCTGGATTTTCACCCAGGTTCTTATTACTATCGTTCCTGGTCTTACTCTCAAGAAGAGAGGCTACCGCAGCGGTAATGCAAGAATCCTTAACTGGACGTTCCTGTGTGTTGCCATTGTTTCCTTCAACCCGTGGTGCAATATGTGGGAAGCTGTCGCTCCACAGTTCTTCTCCCTGCATGCAGATCCGTGGTACTACATTATGGGCATCGTTTGCCTGTATTTCTCCATCCGCAATATTGTTATTTACGAGAAGCTCCCGGAGAAAACTGACCTTATGAAGTGCGGTAAGAAACCGGCACTGAAATAAAGCCAAGAAATTACCAATATACTAAATCCTGAAAAGTCCTGCCAGTTGGTACCCGAACCGACCTGACAGGGCTTTTTGCTGGCTGCCAGGCGGGGTTGGAAAGACGATTTGAGACAATTCCACAAATAAGACACAATTACAAAATTATATCTTTCCACGGTGGGGCCTTTCTGGTAAAATGCTATCTATATATGAATAAAACATGAAAAGCATTTGAAAAAGGAGACTTACTTTTGTCCAAGAAAGTCAAATCCGCCGCAGAGGCTTCCGGAGGGTTTACCGGAAAGCTCGGCTATGTCATTGCCACCGCGGCCTCGGCCATCGGCCTCGGAAATATCTGGCGGTTCCCATATCTGTGCGCCAAATACGGCGGAGGAATTTTCCTCCTCGTCTACCTCATCTTAGTGGCCACATTCGGCTATACCATGATTGTCTCAGAGACTATGATCGGTCGCATGACCAAGAAGAGTCCTATCGGTGCATACCGCGACTTAACCCGTAGAAAAGGAGACACCAAAGGCAACAAGTTTTTCGCTGGCCTTGGCGGATGGGTTAACGCCATTGTCCCATTCCTCATCTGCCCGTACTACTGCGTCATCGGCGGATGGATTACCAAGTATCTGGTTGAGTACGTACGCAATAGCACACACGCTCTCGCCAATACAAATTATTTCAGCAGCTTTACCAGCCATACAGCTCAGCCGGAAATCTTCTTCATTATTTACACTATCCTGACACTCGCTATTATTCTCATCGGCGTTCAGAAAGGCGTAGAGAGAGTTTCCAAGATTATGATGCCGGCTCTGCTTGTCCTGGCAGTTGTCGTTTCGGTTTACTCCTGTACCCGTCCCGGTGCGGTATCCGGACTGAAATATCTCTTTATTCCGAACTTCCACCGCTTCTCCATGATGACGGTTGTATCGGCACTGGGCCAGATGTTCTACTCTCTGTCCATTGCCATGGGCATTCTTATTACCTATGGATCCTACACAGATGACTCCATGGACGTTGAGAAGTCCACCTCACAGATTGAAATCTTCGACACCATGATTGCCATTCTTGCCGGACTTATGATTATCCCGGCCATCTTCGCCTTCTCCGGTGGAGACCCGAAGATTCTCTCCTCCGGCCCGTCTCTCATGTTTGTCACTCTTCCAAAGGTATTCGACAGCATGGGCCTCGGCATGGCAGCCGGCATTGTGTTCTTCCTGCTGGTGCTCTTTGCGGCGTTGACCAGTTCCATCTCCATTGCGGAGACCTGCGTCGCCACGCTGCAGGATGAGTTCCACTGGAACCGCACCAAGTCCACTCTTATTTTCAGTATTTACATGCTGGCCATCGGTACCTGCTGTGTTCTGGGCTACAGCGCATGGTCCTGGTTCACCATCGGCGGCATGCAGATTCTCGACTTCTTCGACTTTATTACCAACTCGGTTCTCATGCCGTTTGGCGCGCTTATGAGCTGCATCTTGGTCTTCCACTTTGTTACAGTTAAATCTATGGATGAGGAAATTGAGCTCTGCTCTCAGTTCAAGCGAAAGAAGCTCTACAACTTCAACGTCAAATATCTCTGCCCCATCGGCCTGATTATTATTTTCGTCAGCTCTGTGCTGAACGCAACAGGCATTGTCAGCATCTGACTTTCCGGGCGATTCACTGATTGTTACAGACCACACACACGCGGTACAGATTCTTACAGAATCTGTACCGCGTTTTTAGTATAATAGCTTTACTGACTGAAAAAGGATGGTTAATTGTATGGGACACCTCTATTTTGTCCGTCACGGCCAGACCGTGTGGAATGTGGAAAATAAAATCTGCGGTCAGACTGACAGCCCGCTGACTGAACTGGGACATCAGCAGGCCATAGCTGCAGGAGAAAAAGTGAAAGCAAAACATCTGCATGTAGATCAGATTCTCTGCTCTCCGCTGAGCCGCGCCTATGACACGGCAAAACATATTGCGGAGATCAACGCGATTCCCCTGACAGTGGAGCCGAGGCTCATTGAGCAGAACTTTGGCAGGTGGGAGGGGACTCCCAGAGATGGCAGAGACTTTGCACGGGCCAAGCAGAACTTTGTCGACTCCTATGACGGAGGAGAGAGTATGCTGAAGTTTGCCCACCGGATTTATACAGTGCTGGACGAAATTGTGGCAGATTCGGAGCGAGTCTACATGATTGTTGCCCACAACGGACTGTCCCGGGTTCTGCAGTCCTATTTTTTTGACATGACCAATAAAGAGTATGCGGCATTTGGAATTCCCAACGCTGAGATAAAGGAATATCAATTTTAAGCCCCAGCTTAAGAACAGAGACTATGCTTTAAGAAAGAGGTGCAGAATATGGGAAAACGAATTCTTTCCTTTTGGTTATCGTTAATTATGATTCTCTCTTTTGGTGCCGTTACGGCATCTGCACAGACTCAGCCGGTGCCGGGAATAATGCCTCCTCCGGGCGGTGGAGAAAAGTTTGACCAGGGCACGGCCGCTTTGACTCTGGATCAAGACGGAACTTACTATGGAAAAACCTATACCTCCACTAGGGCGGATGAAAATGCGCTTCGTGTAGATGGAGCCAAAGTTTACCTGGATACTCCGACTATAGATAAAAAAGATGGCCAAACCACCAATCCCGGAACTGGGGATTTCTACGGTATGAATGCCGGTTTCCTGGCAACAAATGGCGCCATAGTTTATCTGGACCATGCCAATATCCGGACCAACGCACAGGGTGGCAACGGTTCGTTCAGCTATGGAAAAGGAACTACGGTCAATATCCGAAACTCCATTGTTAATACTTACAAAGACAACTCCGGCGGGATTCAGACCACAGGCGGTGGAACCACCAATGCGCAAAACCTGAAGGTTACGACCCGCGGCAATTCAGCGGCGGCCATTCGCTCAGACCGCGGCGGCGGGAATGTCAACGTTACTGGCGGCTATTATGAGTCCCAGGGCTATAATTCCCCGGCAATTTACTCCACGGCAAAGATCCGTGCCAGAGACGCTGTTCTGAGAGCTGACAACTCCGAGGCCCTGGTGATTGAGGGCAAAAACTCCATCGCCCTGGAGAATTGTACAGTAACCGGAAATATGAGCAAAACGAAGTCGCGCGCGAAGGATATCAACGTACACAACGTGATGATTTACCAGTCCATGTCCGGAGACGCCGAGGTGGGAACTGCAAAGTTCTCCATGAATGGCGGAAGCCTGACGGGAAACAGCGGTGACCTGTTTTATCTGACCAACACAGATGCTCGAGTAGTTCTCGACGGGGTCAGGCTGATGAACCATGACCGGAGCGGGAATCTGATTACGGTTGCCGGAAACAATGCACAGCACGGCTGGGGGAAGGCCGGTCAGAACGGTGCAACGGCAGACATTTCTCTTCTGAATGAAGTTGTGAGAGGAAATATCGTTGTGGATGATGTCTCGACTATGACTCTGAAACTTGGAAAGAATACGCAGTTTACCGGGACAGTCAATATTGTTCCGAACACGGTTGAAGACAAGAAAACGGTTGCTGATAATGCCAGGGTGGTTGTCGAGAAGGGCAGTACCTGGAAACTGACAGGAAACTGCAGGATTTCTTCTCTGGAGAACCACGGGACGATTGATTTGAACGGCTATACTATTACTCTTGCGGATGGAACCGTTTTGTCCTAAACTGAGAAGTAATGGGAGGTGCGGAATATGAAAATTATCACCATCAGCCGCGAATACGGGAGCGGCGGACGTGTCATCGGTAAGGCTCTGGCGGATAAGCTGGGCATCAAGTTCTACGACCGCTCCATTATTCTGGACATTGCGAAAGACCTCAACTTAAGTGAGAAAGAGGTTGTCGATCTCACGGAGGAGAACAAGGCGACGTTTCTTCAGCTACCCTTTGAAAATTACACCGGAATGGACCGCCATTCGGTCGATGTTCTGCGGGCACAGAGACAAGTGTTGCTGCAAATTGCCAAAAAGGGCGAAGACTGCATTATCATAGGTCGGAGCGCCGACGCCATTCTCCGGGATGAAAACCCGCTTCGGCTATTTGTCTATGCGGATAATAAGACGAAAATTGCCAATATCCG
>CAYRKX010000088.1:0-6336 GCA_964425185.1 uncultured Eubacteriales bacterium | reverse complement strand
ACTTGGCCTGATTCCGACTCTGGCATTCCTGCCACTTCTCGGCGCAGCCCTGCTTGGCCTGATTCCGACTCTGGCATTCTTGCCACTTCTCGGTGCAGCCCTGCTTGGCCTGATTCCGACTCTGGCATTCCTGCCACTTCTCGGTGCAGCTCTGATCGGATCTCTGTTTAGCCCGCTTAATCCATTGAATCCGTTCTTTGGTGCTGGCGCACTTACAGCTGCGTTATTAACAATCTTTAACAGCTTTGTAGCACTTGCTCTTCTTGGTTTAGCATCCTTTATCGGATTCTTACCGTTAATGCTTGCAATCTTTGGAGCTGCTCTTACTCCTGCTGGATTGGTTGGTAAAGTCCTTGTTTTTGTAGGTCTTGTTCTTGCTAACCTCTTACCGACTTTACTGTTTAACATCCCGGTAGCAGTTGCCCTGGTTCTTGGTGATGCTTTGCTGTTGATAGCACTCACTATTCTTGATGTAGTGGTTTGGGTTGTTAAATCACTCACCAGATTAAACATTTGGCTTGCAGATACTGCTATATCTATTCCAGTATTAGCAGTAACTCTGTTTGCAACTGCAATTGGAATTATCTCTGCTATCCTGAACCCTGGCATTATTGGAACAGTCCTTTCCATTGCATTTACTGCTTTGAACGCTGCTCTCTTTGCTGGTGTTCTTGGCCAGTTGGAAGCTTTAACTCTCTTATCTGCTGTTGCTATTGCTGACTAAGTTTTGAGTAGATAAAGCAATTCCTATTTAAAAGATAAAGAGTCGTGTCACTGAAAACGTGCCACGGCTCTTTTCTCTTGTCCCCAACCTCTTTATTTGTTATTCTAAAATTGTAAACAAATCTATGGGAGATGGGTATTATGACCGACACACAAGAACGCGAGCTCCTGCTCTACGTCAAGCGGTTTATCAAGGCAGACGAGGATGTGGACATTGCCATGGAACGCATTACCACAAAACTCGACGCCGACGACTCCGCACCGACAGATCCTGACCAGTTCATGCAGTTTGCCAAAATGCTGGCACGCTCGGAATGCCTGAACCTCGTCAGTGAAATTGTCAAACGAGACAAGGCAACGGGCACCGAGGCAGAGGAGAATATTTCCAATTTCTTCCCCGGAGCGGAAGATGCAGTGAAACGGGCTCAGAAAGACTACGAAGAGAACCACCAGAATGATGGCATGAAGACAAAAGAGGACGAGAAAAAGCTCAATACACTCGCCGCTGTAGCTGCCATTGTTGGTGTAGCTTCCGTCGTTGCTTTGAGCATCTGGAGCATCATCGACAAACGTAAAAATAAGTAAACAGTATTATGGGGTAAAACAAAACCGGCTGGGCCCGCGAGGGCTCAGCCGGTAATTTGTTTATTCCGTCACGGTTCGCATTTCCAATAGTGGACGCAGTACGGTCCCAGGTCAGAACCCGCACCAAAGTCGTGAAGTTCGCCGCTGACCAGGTCAACCGCACGGCCGCACTCTGCGTTAAAGTCCGCATGGAACGGTTCATTCGCAGCGTTGATCGCCACCAGTACGCGTTCCGCGCCGGTCTTTCGCTCGAAGATGAGCTGTTTATTGGTCTGGAGCACCTGGCGGTAGCTGCCATTGCACAGCGCGTCAGAGGACGTATGGGCATGCGCAAACTTGGAAATCCAGTCGGTCAGATCATTCCATTCGGGCTTATCGAATGCCGGGCGGAGGTCACAGTCGGAACCGTTGTGCTTGGTCCCCTTGCCCCCCCACTCGCTGCCGTAGTACACGCACGGAATGCCCGGCATACCGAACATCAGTCCGTACAGTGGAACGAGTTGATTCTGGTCCTGCAGCAGGGATGCCACCCGGTCGACATCATGGTTGTCGACAAACGAGAGTAAATGTTTCCCGCGATACAGCGTCCATGGGTCATTGCCGAACTGGCGGTTCAATGAGTAGCCTATCTCGTACAGGTTCATGGACTGAAAACTGGAGTACAGTCCTTTGCGGCACTCATAATTCGTCACGCTGTGAAGCTTGTCGTCGGCGAGCAGACGGTTGTAGTCGCCGCCAAGGACTTCGCCGAGCAGGAAGAACTCTGGTTTCATCTGGTCCGTATGACTCCTCAGCTCGGACAGGAAGTAGTCCGGCAGGAGGTAGGCGACATCCAGACGCAGTCCGTCAATGTCATACTCCTTAACCCAGTCAGATACCACACCGTAGAGGTAATTCCGGACGTCTGGATTACTCAGGTTCAGTTTAACCAGTTCGTAGTGGCCTTCCCAGCCCTCGTACCAGAATCCGTCGTTGTAAGTGGTGTTACCGTCGAAGCTTATGTTAAACCACCCGCAGTAGGGAGACTGTGTGCCATGCTCCCGGATATCGGCAAACTGCGGGAAGTTCCGCCCCACGTGGTTGAATACGCCGTCGAGGATGACCCGGATATCATTTTTATGGAATTCGGAGACGACGGCGGCAAGGTCTTCATTGGTTCCGAGCCGTTCATCGACGCGCCCGAAGTCCTCCGTGTCATAACCATGAAAATCACTGGCGAACACTGGTCCTAAATAAACCGCAGTTACACCGAGTTTCTTTAAATGGGGAATAAAATTCAAAATCTTTTTGATTCTCGGCTGCTTGTCCCGGGGGGCGTCCAGAGCCCCGCACATGCCAAGAGGATAAATCTGATAAAATACCGCATCGTTATACCACATAACGATTCCTTCTTTCGAAAAAGTTAATAGTCGTGCTCGTCGGTCATAATGGCCTCGGCGACGCGGATTCCGTCGACGCCGGCGCTGACAATGCCGCCGGCATATCCGGCCCCTTCGCCGCACGGGTAGCAGCCGCCAAGGACGTTGTCACCCCGGAAGCACTCGTAAAAGTCGCCCCGGACAATCCGGACAGGGGAGGAGCTGCGGGCTTCCGGAACGGTTAAGACCGCTTCCGGCATATCAAAGCCCTTGAGTTTTTGACCCATCTGAACGAGGGCGTCTGCCATGACATCGGTGACGTGCTGCGGCAGTACTTTGCGGATGTCGGATGGCGTGACACCAGTTGGGCAGGAAGGATGGACTGCCCCCATGTGAGTAGAGGGGGTGTCATGGAGAAAGTCGCCAACCAGCTGAGCCGGTGCGGTATAGTCTCCACCGCCGACTTCAAATGCCTTACTCTCCATGTCTCGCTGCAGTTTGAATCCGGACAGCGGATGCTCATCCGGGAAACTTTCCGGGTTAATGCCAACCAGGACCGCACTATTGGAGTTCTCCTTGTCCCGTGCCCACTCGGACATGCCATTGACGCAAATACGTCCTTCTTCAGAAGAGGCGTTGACAACAGTGCCGCCGGGGCACATGCAGAACGTATATGCGCCGCGGCTGTGAGGCGGGTGACAGGCCATCTTGTAATTGGCAGCGCCAAGAGCAGGGTGTCCTGCAAATTTACCGTACTGTGCCCGGTCAATGAACTCACGCGGGTGTTCTATTCTGGCGCCTACAGAGAACGGCTTCTGAATCATAGTCAGGCCTTGGTCATAGAGGTGCTTTACAGTGTCACGAGCCGAGTGGCCCAGAGCAAGAACTACTGTGTCGGTCTCTAAGTCATGAGATGATCCGTCTTCCGTAGTATACGACAGGCCATGAATATAATTATTGGCAATAATAAGACTGGTCATAGTGCTGCCAAAATGCACTTCGCCGCCAAGCCGAATGACTTCTTTTCGGATATTCTTAACAACGCCTTTCAGTTTGTCGGTCCCAATATGCGGATGGCTGTCCCAGAGAATGGTGTCCGGAACGCCGAAGCGGACGAAATCTGCAAAGATCTTGCGGGTCCGCGGGTCCTTAATGCCCGTGGTCAGCTTTCCGTCGGAAAACGTGCCGGCACCGCCTTCACCAAACTGAATATTGGACTGAGTGTTCAGGACACGGTTTTCCCAGAAGTTTTCTACATCTTTGGTCCGCGTATCCACGTTGTGACCGCGTTCTAAAACAATCGGCTTCAAACCCGCACGTGCCAGCGTCAGAGCGCACCACATACCGGCAGGGCCGAACCCAATAATAACCGGCCGAAACTTCGACTTCCGTTTCAGTTCCACCGGGTGATACTCATAAAAGACCGATTCACTGACGCGCCGCTTGTCGCACCGCTTCAAAATCTTCTTCTCATTTCCATTTACTTTGCAGTCCACTGTGAGAACAAAATGGACATTTTCCTTTCGGCGGGAATCCACTGAGCGCCGGAAGAGGGAGACCTCCGTAATGTCCGACGGATGGACTTTTATAACTTTGGCCGCCGCCAGCTTGACATCGTCCTCGCCGTAGTCGAGCGGAAGTTTTAACTGATTAATTCGTAACACAGTCTGCCATCTCCTTTCCCGCTAAAATTCCTGACCCCCATGCGAAGTGGAGGTTATATCCTCCGCAGATTCCGTCTGCGTTCAAAATTTCTCCACTGAAAAACAGCCCCGGTACCTTGCGGCTCTCCAGACTGTGCTCTCTCAGTTCCTCCGCGGGAACACCGCCCCGTGTAACCTGGGCTTCCTTAAAGCCCTTATTTCCGGTAATATCCAGCCGGAACGCCTTGACCTGTTCCGCAATAGATACCAGGTCCTGCGTCTTCAGTTTCGTCTTGTTCGGACTGACGTTGGCCCTCTTCAGCACCTCACGTGCGATTTTGCGATGAAGCAGCCCAAGCAGCAGGTCTTCCGCCGGACGGTCCGGGCGGATCTGTGTGCAGTCATGCAAATATTGAAGCACGTCGACGTCCCGCAGCTCCGGACAGAAGTCTATGGATAAATATGGATGCTTCATGGTGTTCGCATCGCTGGACAGCTGCATGGCAGCTATGCCGGAGATGCCGTAATCGGTGAACAGGATTTCTCCGTCTTCCATACCGGTCAGTTTTCCGTCTTCTGCGTGAAGGGAAATCCGGACCCGGGCACGGGTCCCCTTCAGCCGTTTGACAACCTGCAGGTCCTCGGGGTGTCCGGTTTTTAACTGAACTAAGGCGGGGGAGATCGGTGCATAACGGATTCCGAGTGATTTTAAGATGCGGTATCCGTCTCCATCTGTTCCCTGGGCCGCCGCTGCTTTTCCGCCAAGGGCGAAAAGCACATAGTCTGCGGTATCTATACCATTTATTATAAAGTGACTATTCTTGTGCTCGAGTGTCTGTAACGGCGAGTCCGTCTTGATGATAACAGACAGGCGCTGGCATTCTGCAAGCAGTACATCGCGCACGGAAGAGGCATGCAGGGTATACGGGTACAGGCGACTGTCTTCCTCTCGGATAAGCAGACCGAGGGAGTGGAAGAAGTCTATGCAGTCTTCCGTGGTGAACTGTCCAAGTACGTGGGAGAGAAGAGCGGAGTCTCCGTTGTAGCGGCTGATGTCGATGTCCTTATTGGACAGGTTGCAGCGTCCGTTTCCCGTGACGAGAATTTTCTTCGCCGGGGTAGAGAGCTTTTCGTATACCACGATGCGGTGGTCCACTCCGGAACCTTCCAGTTCCCGCCCGAGCGAAATGGCCCCGGCCAGACCGGATGCGCCTCCGCCGAGGATGGCAAATGTGGTCATAACAGGTCCTCCCTCCCAAAATCGTAGAAAAAGTATAGACCATTTGCCGGGAATTGACAACCAAAACCCTCGGGAGTAATATATTAATCCGTATATTTAAAATTATTTCTCAGTGAGGAGATTCACAACTATGGAATGGACTGGACTGAATGAACTCAGAGAAAAATACCTGAGTTTCTTTGAGAGCAAAGGACATCTTCGTCTGCCGAGTTTCTCCCTTGTCCCGCAGGGCGACAAGAGCCTTCTTCTGATCAACTCCGGTATGGCGCCAATGAAGAAATATTTCACCGGCGAGGTTGAGCCGCCGCGTCACCGCGTTACCACATGCCAGAAGTGCATCCGGACCCCGGATATTGACGAGGTTGGTCACACCGACCGCCACGGCACCTATTTTGAAATGCTCGGTAACTTCTCTTTCGGCGACTATTTCAAAGAGGAGGCCATTCCATGGGCTTGGGAGTTTCTGACCAAGGAGCTCGAAATTCCGGCGGACCGTCTCTACTGCTCCGTCTACCTCGACGATGACGAGGCCTACGACATCTGGACCAAGAAGATCGGTGTTCCGGAAGACCACATGGTCCGTCTCGGTAAAGAGGACAACTTCTGGGAGCACGGCGAAGGACCGTGCGGTCCATGCTCGGAAATTTACTATGACCGCGGTGAAAAGTACGGCTGCGGCAAACCGACCTGCGGCCCCGGCTGTGAGTGCGACCGGTTCATGGAAATCTGGAACATCGTATTCTCTCAGTATGTTAACGATGGCAAGGGCAACTACACTCCAATGGAC
>CAYRKX010000087.1:4734-6462 GCA_964425185.1 uncultured Eubacteriales bacterium | reverse complement strand
CTGGTGTCATGAAACAGCTCGGCAAGAACATGGCCTGGCTGCTGAAGTGTATTGAAGCCGGTAAGAAGGCCGGGGTTGAGACTCCGGAGGAGCCGGATTATGAGATGATGAACTTTATTCGGTAAACATAAAAAATTAAAACTCCATCACCTGGCAGGGGAGCTGCGGGTGGTGGAGCTTTTTTGCGCCTGAAACGGTTCGGGCGATTTTCTGGTCTACATAATAGAACAGCGGCAGAGGAGAGGTTTTATGAAACAAAAGTTGTGGAAAAAGATGCTGGTGTTAATGTCAGCACTGGTCATGTGTGCCGCATTGGCAGTTCCCACGTTTGCAGCCAGTAAAGCCGATGACCGCAGTGTCGGTTACACAGTCCAGGTACTTCGACAAGGGCAGGATGTTCCGGAAGTGACCGACGAAGACATTGGCGTAGATGCTCCGCTTTCCATTGGAGCGGCAATAAGCTTTAACAATCTTAATGGAGACACCGGAAACATTGGAGTTGGAACCCGCTCCGCGCGGAATCGGGCTATGAATGATTCGATGGGGCAGGCGGACTTGATTGCATTGTTGAGCCCATTAAGAATTGGAGTGGCTGCTGCTGTCAGAATTTAATGCCTGTTGGCAATGTTGGGACAAAGACCTGCAGTTTAACACTTACAATGGTTATAGTGTTCCCCTTCGCCGTTGGATGTATCCTGGATGTAAATCCAAAGAGTATTACTTTAAAACCCGGTAACTATTCTAAGTCGCATCTCAAAATGAAAACCAATGGTGCAGAGTGCACTGTTACAGCCTTACAAGCAAATATGAAAAAAAGCAAAAAACATTTATCGCAATTTATAACAAATAAAAAATTTATAAAGTCTATAAAGTTGTTTTAAGGTCACAAACTTCCCATACAATACCTCTCGAAACAATGAAAGAGAGGCACATTTATGGACGCAGTAAGATATTATTCCAAACTAGGCAACACCAAACAGATCGCAGAGGCAATCGCCGAGGGCGCTGGCGTGGAGGCTGTCTCCATTGTTGGCGAGCCGAAGCTGACCGAGCACGTAGACACGCTGTTCCTCGGCGGCGCACCATACGCTGACATCATGGCGCCTGAGCTCAAAAAGTACGCAGAGGACCTCGACTCCGCAATGGTCGGCCGCGTTGTTCTCTTCACCACTTCCAATTGGTCCCAGAGAACCGTCCTGGCACTGAAGAAGATTCTCCGCGAGAAGGGTATTCCGGTTGAGGACAAGTATTTTTACGCTCACATGCTCAACATCAAGGGCAGAATTCCGAAGGCGAAGGAGTTCGGCAAAGAGTGGAGCACGAAGGCATAACAGTTCATTTTAAGGAAAAGTCCGTTTCATCTTTTTTTGATGGAGCGGATTTTTTCGCGCGATTGAACTTTTAGAACATTCCGTTTGACTATCTCTCGTAAGATCCGAAAGGAAAAATCGAAAAAAGGAGATAGATTTTATGAAAAATACTGGTCGCGGGATCCGAAAGGCCCTGTCTGTTTTGTTTGCCATGGTAATTGTGGGGAGTTGTTTTGCGTGCTCAGCGAGTGCAGAAGAGTCGAAATCGTTTTTGCAGACTATGAGCGACTCGTTTAATCAGGCACTGGTTACGGCCACAGCAAATCCGACGCCGCAGACACCGTTGACATATTCTTATACAACGACTATTTATGCGCGGGATATGTATGGGCGGACTTCTGACAGGCCAACAACTGTT
>CAYRKX010000087.1:0-4634 GCA_964425185.1 uncultured Eubacteriales bacterium | reverse complement strand
GATCTTTTCTCTCAGAAACCACCAGCAACCCTTTACTTTGTTGTAGATCCTCAGCCGGATACAGTTTACTCTCCAATGTCTGGAACTGTTTACGCACAGTATGCGGGTTAAATAGAATTTTATATAACTGAATTAAGATTATGAGACGCCAGCAAGATAACCTTGCTGGCGTTTTTTTGCTTTTGGGAGTGGAAAGTAGAGTATGAATTGGCTCATGATACCCATAAGCTCAAATATGGGCATGAACTCACTGATGCTTTTGCTAGAAATTTCAAGAAAGGGAATCATACCGTCTCCCACGTAACCGAATTTACCACCCATTCAGCCCCTTTCTTGGGCAGCATTCGATGTATAATAACCATATCATCACCCCGGAGGTATCCCATGCAGTTCCATACTAAGCGTTTCAACGACCTGACTACCCATGAGCTCTACGAAATTCTGTGCGCCCGCGCCGACGTTTTTACAACGGAAGAGAAAATTCTTTACCCAGACGCGGACGGTCTGGACTACGACGCGCTGCATGTCTTTTCGCAAGACCCATCCGGCAAAGTGACCGCTTATCTTCGCATGTTCCCGAAGCAGGACGAGCCGGGCGTGGTACAGATGGGCCGCGTCCTGACCCGGGTTCATGGAGCGGGAGTCGGCCGGCTTCTTATGGCCGCGGCCATTGACTCGGCAAAATCAGAACTTCACGCCACCGAAATCTATGTGGAATCCCAGAAGCACGCAGAAGGCTTTTATGCGAAACTGGGGTTCGCACCTGCCTCAGATGAGTTTATAGAAGCGGGAATACCGCATGTGAAGATGCGAAAGACAATATGAATGAGCAGCTGAGCCGGCGGAGCAAATCCACCGGCTTTCTTATTTCGTTTCTCATTTTTATACATTGCAAACCATCCGCCAAACACGTACGATTATTGTAGGAGAATTTCAATACATTCACAGGAGGTATGTATGGGTAATATTATCATTGGCCAGTCCGGCGGCCCTACCGCGGTCATCAATTCCAGCCTGGCCGGAGCCATCCGTGCGGCGGTGGATTCCGGACAAATTGAGAAGGTGTACGGAATGCACCACGGCATTGAGGGCTTCTTAAAGGACGAGGTCATAGACATGGAGAAATATTTCTCCGACTTGTATGAACTTTCCCTGCTCAAGCGTACACCAGCGGCATTCTTAGGCTCCTGCCGGTACAAACTGCCGGAAATTGAGGGGAACGAGGAACTCTACGAAAAAATCTTTCTGCTGCTCTGGAAGTATGACATTGAGTATTTTCTCTACATTGGCGGTAACGACTCCATGGATACCGTCAAGAAACTGTCGGATTACGCGGCGGCCAACGACAAGAAGCAGAAATTTATAGGAATTCCAAAAACTATCGACAATGATCTTCCTGTAACAGACCACACACCGGGCTACGGCTCTGCGTCCAAGTATATTGCCACCACAATGAAGGAACTCATCTGTGACAATGAGAGTTTCGGCTCTACGGAACCGCGGATTACTATTGTGGAAATCATGGGACGAAATGCAGGCTGGCTCACAGCATCTTCCGCACTGGCGAACGACTCTGACTGCGGTGGACCAGATCTCATCTATCTGCCAGAGCGCCCCTTTGACATGGATGCTTTTGTCAAGCACGTAAAAGAACTGACTCTTATTAAGAAATCAATTGTTGTGGCCGTTTCCGAAGGGATTCGTCTCGAGGATGGCACTCTCGTCTGCGAACTCAGTAATGACTATGAGTTCACTGATGCATTCGGCCACAAGCAGCTGTCAGGCTGTTCGCGGGTGCTTAGCAACCGGATCGCCAGGGAGACGGGGTACAAAACGAGACCGGTAGAATTCTCTGTTTTGCAGCGATGTGCTACGCATTTGGCCTCGCGGACGGATGTAGACGAGGCGTACAACGTCGGTTATGTTGCATGCCAGAAGGCGCTCGAGGGCGAGACAGGCGTCATGATTACCATCAATGTCCTGTCCCGCGCCCCATACATTTCAGACTTCGAGTCTCACGACGTCCACGATATTGCCAACGTCGAAAAGAAAGTCCCGCAGTCCTGGATTACCCCGGACGGCAACCACGTGACGCAGGACTTCCTGGACTATGTCAAGCCGTTGGTGCTCGGCTCCCTGAGCCCGTACTACGCCGGCGGACTTCCAAAACATTTAAAACTGTAAGGTGACTTTATTTGAAAGCAGATAACTACCCGCATCCGACCGTCGCTGCGGTTCAGGCAGCTCCGATGTATTTTGACCGCGACGGGTGCATCGCCAAAGTGCGAAAGTATACAGTAAAAGCAAAGGAGAACGGCGCAGACCTCGTGGTCTTCTCCGAGTCGTTCATTCCGGGTTTCCCGTCATGGGTGCATCTGCTGCCTCCGCTGGACCAGCGCGGGTTGTACGAGAAATTTACCGTCTCGGCGATCGACGTGCCGAGCCCGGCATTCTATGAACTCCAACAGATTGCCCGGGACAATGCAGTGTTTTTGTCAGTGGGCATTACCGAAAAGTCGGTGGAAAAGAGCATCGGTGTGCTGTGGAATACGAATCTGTTGTTCGACAGGTCCGGAAATTTAATTGCACGACACAGAAAATTGATGCCGACATGGGGCGAAAAATTAATGTGGTCGCTGGGCGACGGGTCGACGCTGAACGTGCATGACACCGAGCTCGGGCGGATTGGCGCACTCATCTGCGGTGAGAACACAAACCCGCTGGCAAAGTACGCACTGATTTCCCAGGGTGAGCAGATTCACATTTCCACTTACCCGGCGTGTTTCCCAATTTCGAGGCATCCGGAGAAGGGGAGTCCGTATCTGGATACGTTGAAGACGCGGGCGTGCGCCATGTCCTACGAGGGCAAGGTGTTCACCATAGTTTCGGCGCAGGCACTGGACGAGCAGGGATATGAAGTGCTGTCCAACGGTGACCCGGAGCTGCGTGACTTGCTGGACCGGGCAACGTATGGTGGAAGTTTTATTGTTGCACCGTCGGGTATTATCTGTAGTGATGTCCTTACGGACAACAAGGAAGGCATTGTCTATGCGGAGTGCGACTTGTCCACCGAAATTGCAGAGAAGGCGGTCCACGATGTGTCGGGCAGCTATCAGCGCGACGATGTATTTCGTTTCAGCATAAATAAGGAGCGGCTGGACCCAAACCTGACAGAGTTTATTCCGTATGTGCCGGAAGATGAGAGATAAAGCATAAAAAGAGCCGGAGCAGGGTAACCTGCTCCGGCTTTTCTTATCGACGAGAGTTTTTTATCAGCTTAAAAACAGAAGCGCTCCCGGTTTTGCGGGGCGGTACTTCAACCGGCAGAAATTTATTGTGCAGGAATTAACAATATAAGCTTCGAACCGAAAAAACTTGTATTATTTTTTGCATTTAGTGGGGCGAAACAGGTACAATAAATTATGACTTTAACCAAGAAGGATGGAAACAGTATGGCAAATAAATTAGCGGTCAATATTTTAAAAGACGATCAGATTATTGCGTGCGTTATTTATGAGAACGGTGCATCAACCCAGGGCACGTTTGACAAGCTCCGCCGCCTTCGTGACATTCTCGAGAAAAGCGGAAGAGTTCCGGCGGAAATTGACGGGGTTGAACTTGCTCTTATCCGCGGCCTGGAGGAAGACGGCGGCGGTGCCCATCCGGACAAGATCAATATGAGCCGCGCAAAGTCTGAGTTCCCGAACGAGAAATTTAATGAGAATCCAAACCCGGAGGCGGGCCTGCTGGCTATTGCCCCGAGTGTCATTCGGGATGCCAACATGTACGGCAAAGGCGAGCCTGAGCCATCCATTCTGGACCTGGACATCCTCGCGGCTAGCAACCATTCTTACTTTGTCAAAAAGGCCAAGGGTGTGAACACAGAGGACATCCCGGAAGTTACCGACTTCAGCCTCGACGATATGGACGATATCCCGTTCGGCAAACTGGAGAAAGTGGCCCAGGAAGTCAGCGAGCTGCCGGATGAATTCATTTCCAGCAACGGAATGCTCGTCATCAAACTCTAACTGGCGATTCACGTATTATGACGTACTGCGGCCTGCGCCGCAACAATTGCCAAAAACGAAATCCCCCACACAGGATCTTACTGTGTGAGGGATTTTTTGATGTGATATTATGCTGAAAATTTCAGGGATTAAAGATGGGTGACATCATGGATGGCATCCTGAGTGCGGTTGGCTGCTCTTTCAACAGCTTTTGCCGGAGCACTGGCGATGTCTTCCGCTTTATCCTGAGCCTTATCTTTGGCCTTATTGACAGCATCTTTAGCTTCCTGTTTCGGCTTCTCAATGGTGACATATTTAACTTCGTCATTGAGCTGGTCCGCACTCTTAACAACTTCTTTAGCACCGGTCAGAGCAGCGCTGGCAACAGCGGCGCGCAGGATTGGGCCGGCAGAAGCGGATACAGCGAAAACGGAGGCCATGCAGCAGAGGGCCATAACGAGGGCTAAGATTTTGGAAACGGTTTTTTTCATGATTTTTTCTCTCCTTACTTTTTCATTCTGGAATTTTTGCTTCCATATATAGTGACGAGGAGGAGGAGGAAAAGGTTCAGACTAACCTTCGGGAATGTAAAACGGCC
The DNA here is from genome assembly GCA_964425185.1 of uncultured Eubacteriales bacterium. GTDB lineage: Bacteria > Bacillota > Clostridia > Oscillospirales > Acutalibacteraceae > RUG420. The sequence goes on along the minus strand of CAYRKX010000087.1, from coordinate 29 downwards.
GCCAGTTCGCTTGGAGCTGGCGGCCGTAA
>CAYRKX010000086.1:0-6576 GCA_964425185.1 uncultured Eubacteriales bacterium | reverse complement strand
TTTAACTATCTCAGTAGCTGTGAACAGGAATCCCTTAACGGCTCTGTATAACGGACCGACAAAGCTCAGTGGGTTAGCAATATCATGAAGTGCACCAACTACCTGAAGAGGAAGTCTGGCAAGAGTAAGTCCGCCAAGAGTTCCCAGTGCAAGTGCACCAAGTACTGCCGGAATCTTGGAAAGCTGACCAGCTACGAAAGCCGGAAGAGCATTAGCAAGAGCACCAGCTACGAAAGCTGGAATTGCATTCAGAGCAGCACCAGTAAGGGCTGCCGGAATAGCGTTCAGTGCTGCGCCAGTCAGAGCGGCTGGAATAGCATTGAGAGCAGCGCCAGTGAGGGCTGCCGGAATAGCGTTCAGTGCTGCGCCAGTAAGAGCAGCAGGGATTGCGTTAAGAGCGGCACCGGTAAGTGCTGCTGGAATTGCGTTCAAGGCTGCGCCAGTAAGAGCAGCAGGAATCGCATTAAGTGCTGCGCCAGTGCCAAGAAGAACAGGTGCAGCCGCAAGAGCGCCAACAGTCGGAAGTACGCCGCCAGCTACGAAAGCTGCAGGTACGGCTGCGAGAGCGCCAACGGTCGGAAGTACGCCGCCAGCAACGAAAGCTGCTGGAACTGCGGCAAGAGCAGGAACTGCTCCAAGTACTGCGCCGCCGATAAGTGCCGGAACACTTGGTTTGAGGGTAATCGGTGCGAAAACGTTCGGGCCAACCTTGACATCCGGAGTCTCCTTGGTGTCATTGGTTACGACCGGATTACTGTTTTCATCGGTGATAACCCATTTTGTCGTAGTTTTTGTGTACGACTTGTTTTTGTTACCGTCTTTTGTCGTAAGGTTCTCCACATTCTGAGTCTTAGACTGAATGGTCGGAGTCCCATCAGGAGTTACCTTGTACTGTGCGTTTAATTTCGCATAGTCAGCATCGGTAATCGGCTGAGCGACATCACCGGTAGATCTGGAAGTGAGAACTACTTCTGTGGCCTTGTCTGGATTAATACTAGTATTATTCTCGGCCGCAAAAGCTTTTGTGGAAGTTAATCCAAATACCGCAGCAAGTGCTACAACCATTAGCAAAACAGCTGTAAATAAACTGCGGATACTAACTTTCTGTTCTCCTTTCCAGGTGGAACTGATATTCATGACTATCAATTTCCCCTTTTTTCCATATTTCCGAAAAGTTTTTCTCCCTGTTCGGATACTTAAAATTTTAATCATTTTTAATACAGAAAAAAGGTAGTGACAAAAAATTATCGCGATTTTTAAATTGGGAAAAAAATCTTGTACAAAAATCTGTACAATTGAACAAAAGCACCCTGAAATTTGTCAGGGTGCTTTTGGGGATTAAAATTGTTCGGTTTTCAGCCCCAGAGTTCAGACAGCCGGGGAATAATCTGCTTTTTCCGTGACATAACGTGCGGCAAAAAGCACATATTGTTCTTCGCAGGCACACCGTAAGCATTGGAAATCGTATCATCGTCACCAATGTACAGGAGTTCCGTTCCTTCTTTCAGAACGTCGGTGAGCATAATGAGAATGTAATCGTACCCGCGCTCGTCTTTCCGCTCCTGCATCGCCTTGAGCATTTCGTCCTTCTGCTCGAGGATTTTATCCGAATTCAACGAGGTAACCTGGCCGACGCCGAGCTTGTGTCCCGCAATGAGGAACTCCTTGAAGTCGACAAAGATCTGCTCCGCCGCGGGCTTGTCCGGGCTGACGCTGGAGAACACAAGATCCCCCACCTCTTCCAGGGTTACGTTAGCAATGCGCGCCATTCGTGCCGCAATGACCTTATCCGTCTCCGTGCACGTCGGCGATTTAAACATTACTGTATCCGAAATAATGGCGGAACACAGTAGTCCTGCAATTCTGCGCGATGGCATAAGACCCTTTTGCTGGTACATGGTTGCGATAATAGTCGCAGTAGACCCAAGTGGTTCACAGGTAAAGTTGATAGGACCGGTGGTCTGAATATCTCCAATGCGGTGATGGTCAATAATTCCGACAACCTCAGCCTGGTTCAAACCGGGAACGGACTGGCTGGACTCGTTATGGTCGACCAGGAATACCTTCTTCCGGTTCGGACGGATCAAATGGAAACGGCCGAGTGTTCCCACAACCTGATCGTGTTCATCCAGAATAGGATACGCACGAAATCTGTTCTTTAAGAGGACTTCTTTTACATCATCAATGTAATCATCCAGATGGAAGCTGACAAGATTCTTCGTTGTGCAGAGTCTCTCAATAGGCACTGCCAGATGAATGAGTCTTGCCGCACGGTAGGCATCCAGCGGTGTGTAGATAATCAGGGTATCCGAATGAATTCTGCGGAACTCCTCCTCTACATCTGCCTGGCAGACAATGACTGCCTTGGCGCCGATGTCGATGGCGTGCTGAATCATGTCCTCCTGCTGACCGCAGATGACAATACTGTCCGGGTTGGAGAAGACTAAACTCTCTCTGGACTGCGGAAGAGCAATAACCACTTCACCGGAAATTTCTTCCGGAATAGTCTGAATCTGGTTAATAACCTCTCCCTCGAGGACACTGAGTAAGTTGTAAGTGGGAACATTGCTAATGTGCGGATCACTGACTCCACGCATGGTGTAGTTTGCAATGTCTCCGGACGTCAGCATTCCATAAAGCTTGCCGTCTCCATCAATAACAGGCAGAACCGTAATGGAACCCGTATTGTTCAGCGTGTCCCATGCACGGCTGACCGGAACCGAGTGATGAAGTGCCGGCGGCGTATCATAGTTCAGGTCCCGAACCTGCGTTCTGACGTTGGTCAGAAGCAGAGGCGGCTCCACATTAAACTTCTTAAGAACGGCATTGGTCTCGTCACTGATATTTCCCAGTCTGGCGGGAATATAGTTACGATCTCCCAATGAGTTGCGCAGTGCCGCATAGGCTATAGCCGCGACAATAGCGTCGGTGTCCGGGTTCCGATGACCCGTGACATAGATTGGATCCATAAATTCACCTATTTCCAGTAATGAACTAAATTAATACGTCCGATAAACGGCAGTTCCCTTGCTTTTCCGTTATTGGAGTTTTGAATTCCCTTTATTGCCAGTAAAACCGCAGCAATAATTCCGAGTGCTTCCAGGATGTCATATACCGCAACGAAGAAGTTGCCGAACATAGGAATCCAGGATGTCAGGACATAGAACAGTGCAAGGACAATGCTGTATATGAGCAGCCCCAGGAATAAGTTCAGCCCCTGTCCTATATGGAACTTGGTAAAACGGGACCCTCGAACCGCAATAACCGGTACAAGGATTAACGGCCCAAGGTACGAGAACATGGAGAAGTTCTGCCCGAGTTCAATATCTTCATCGCCAAATTCATTGGTGTGGTCCGGAGTATCCATGACGTTCCGGAATGAGCGCACAATTTTCTGGTTAAAGGAGAGATCTTCCATAGCCGCTTCGTTCTGCTTTTTTACTTTGTGACCGCAGTTTCCACAGTATTTGTCGTGGCTTTCTACCTTTGCGCCACAGTAGTAGCAATAGGCCATAGTCCACGCTCCTTTCTGCTTAACACCATAATTTTAGCAGGATAAAGCGCCCTTGTCTATTATCTTCTATAGCCGAACAGCCCGCGGTTGACAATATGCTCGAAAATGTGTGCGTACCGCTTGATAGTCTTGCGCGGCTCGCGGTTGTCAAGGCCCTGATTGATGGTGAAATCCTTCTCCCCGCTCTTCACGTCGTCAAACCATGTGGTGTCTTTCGGAAGAATAAATGTGAAGGCCTTCGGTACAGATTCAAACGTGCACTTCGTGACCGGACGACACTCGCCGTCTACGTTGACAGCAGCCGGTTTCGGAGACTCAATAGTCATCTTTTTGCCGCGGATAATATCGACGTAGGGCTTCTTATAGAAGTCAAACTTCTGCTGCCAGTGGAACATCATCATTTCGAACATAACCGGCCAGGACATGACACGCTGAATGTTGATGAAGTCAATGAGCCCGTCCGTGGGATCTGCAAAGGGACCGCCGTGAATGCCAGAGCCGTAGTACTGCCCGACGAAGGCTGTGTTCTGGATAAACGGCCCCGGAATTTCTTTTCCATCGATTGTAACTTTGAAGCGATTCAGTACTTTAGTAAACATGCAGTACAGGCCGCCCAGCGTATATGTCATATGTCCGAACGCACCGGGAAGCTTCTTCATGTCGCCCTGGACAGAGCAGGCCTCAGCGTCCAGTCCCATAGAGGCCTGGTTAATGGCAATTTCCGACTTTCCATCCTGGTCGGTGACCTTCAGGCAGTCAACCTGAAGCGGTATACCATTAATAAGGTTAGATACATTCCGGAACTGTTTCTCGGTACCATAGAGACGGATGTAGTCGTTCCCCGACCCCTTTGGTACTACGGTAATTTCCACATTGTCAAAGCCGTATACACCGTTTACCACTTCGTACAGTGTTCCATCGCCGCCGACTGCGTAGAAACGAACTTTTTCGCCGGCATCTTTCGCCTGTTGAGCTGTTTCGCGGCAGAAGCGGGTTGCATCACCAGGACCGGTGGTACGGTAGATTTCATACTCTATTCCTGCCTCCTCTGCGGCGGGAATGACACACTCCTGAACGACATCAATTTTGTTGTTCTTGCCCGAGTTCGGATTTTCAATAAAATAGTGTTTCATGTCAGTTTCTCCTCCGAAATCTTATCTCATTTGTTTATTATACCATGACATCCCGATATTCGTACATTACGTCATATTTGGCAGTTTATTCAAAAAGCAGGGTATACAGATGTAAATATTGCACAAAAAAGGCGTGTTTTGTGCTTTACAATAATCAGATATTTGTGTAGAATTTGTCCGTAAGAAGCATAAATTCTGCACGATAGGAGGCCTCATTTTCATGGCCAGACGCGAGAATTCTCCCACCCTTTACACTTACGTAAAGGACTATATTATGAAGCTGATTATTTCCGGCAAGTACCCGCCGCACTCACAGCTTCCCACAGAGTTCCAGCTCATGGATGAGCTGCATGTCGGCCGTGCAACGGTCCGGACAGCACTGGCTCAGCTGGAAAGTGAAGGTACCATTTATAAACGCCAGGGCGTCGGCACGTTTGTAAGCGAGCGTAGCCATCACTATGGACTGGAGCCGTTCCTCTCTCTCAGCTTTACGCTGAAGCATCTCGGCATTAAGGACAAGAATGAAGTCCTCGTTGAGCAGAAAATCAAAGTTGAGGATGCTCCTCTGACAGACCACTGGGAAAAAGGCAGTGAAGTCTATTACCTGAAGCGCCTCCGTAAGACCGACAACACCCTTCTCGGTATAGAGGAAGACTACTACACCCCATTCGCCTTTTCCAAGTTAAACCAGAACGAACTCACCGGTTCTCTGGCCCACAATCTGCTCACTAATTTAGATAACCCCATTGAGCACTTTGTCTCGGACACCAAAGTTCGGGACATGACTCCTGAGGAAATCAAAGAGTTCGGTTTAAAAGACTCCGAGAAAATTGTGGAAATGACCCGCTGGATGTACTTTACAGGCATGGAAGAGCCCGTCAACTTTGTCATCTTCCGGGTTCCGAGCCATGTACTGGAGTTCCCATTCCTGGGCTGACCTCTCCTGTACTGGTTTTCAGGGTTAAACAGGCAAAAAACAATCAATGCGCCAGACTGTTTCACAGTCCGGCGCACTTTTTATCCACTCAGGCTTAGTGACCGGCCGCGCTTTTCAACCGCCTAGACTTTTTCAGGACTTTGCTGCCGTTCCTTCCCGTGAGGAACCTTCTATACCTTTTGGGAAGAGATCATGAATTTTCATGGTATGATTTGGTTCCTGAAAATCGGTAAATCGCAGAGAGGAAGAGAATTGGGATGCCAACAAGAGAGCAGGTCCTGCAGGGCATTATAACTTTGGTGGCAAGCGAGTTACAGGAGCTCAACTCCATTTTATACTATCAGAAGACTGCACCTGTTCTGAAAGCGGAGCAGATTTACGACGCATTGTCGGAATATCGCCGTGAGCTTATTCGTCCCATTGTCCCGAGCCCGAGAGAGTACGTGGATAATTGGCTGGATCAGCCTTACCCGTCTCACAATCCGATTCCACTAGATGACAAGTACCCAACCGGCGTCTCACGATGTCCTTATGTTCGCTCGAAATCAGAGATATGGGAAGTTCAGGGTCTCAGTAACCAAGGGGGTTGCCTTTCTGTATGAATTTTCCTTGAAGCTGATGGATATGCACGGCATTCCCCGCACAGTTTATCCAGATTTTACGATCTTAAATCAGAAAACTCACGAACTGATATACTGGGAACATTTCGGAAAAATGGACGACCCGGAGTATCTGGCTAACGTCAGGTTCAAGCAGCACACAGGTTGGATTGGCGCAGCTGAATTATAGCGCCGCTGAAAGTTATCAGAGCAGAATGTTAACGCAGCAGAAATAGATTTGATGGATTTTTGAGATTAGATATGATTTGACCCGTGGCCTTACTCCTTATTTGGGGAGTAAGGCCACGGGTCATTTGCTACGTTTGTCTCTTTTTATGAAATTTTGTTTTGGATAGTGGTAGGGAGACCCCGGTGACCTGGCAAACCAGCCCT
>CAYRKX010000085.1:0-6666 GCA_964425185.1 uncultured Eubacteriales bacterium | reverse complement strand
TCTCAGCGGTGAACCCGGTCATTGGCTGGAACCAGTGGGTGAAGTGGGTGGCACCGTGCTCGACAGCCCAGGTTTTCATTGCGGAGGCAACCTGCTGGGCGATTTCCTCGGTTAGAGGGGTGTTTTCGTTAATACTTTTTTTCAGCTCATTGTAGGTCTGTTTCGGGAGTCTTTCGTGCATGACATCGTCGTTGAAGACGAGGGAGCCGAAGATCTCAGGAACATTGACATTAGCCATAAGCTCTTCCTCCTGTTGACATTATTCGTAAAAAAATAGAAAATAGCGCTGTGCTCCAAACAGAACACAGCGCCATTGCTGTTTACAGCCAACATTATATGAGATTTATTTCTCAAAGTCAACGCCATATTTTGTTATTTTCCGAACTTCTGGAAGCAATATCAAATAAAATGGAGTATAGTGGTTAGGAAAAGGAGGGAGCTCATGTCCGCCAATTCAGCAACAGGACCTAGTAATATATTATTGGTATGTGATAAGCCTGGCTTTTCACAGTCCATACGGACTTTACTACAGAACAGACTGGAGTGCCGGGTAGACACAGCCCCCTCGGCACTGCAGGGCCGGCGAAAGGCACGGGAGGGAGAATACGATGTTATTTTAATTAACTCTCCTCTGGAATATGACCTCGGTGTAGAGCTTGTCCGGACCCTGATAAAGATTACTTATGCCTCCATTGTTATTCTGACGCCGAAGGAAATTGAGCGGCAGATGCTGGAGCAGGTGGGGGACCGCGGGGCTGTCGTTCTATGCAAGCCGCTTCATAAGGACCAGTTCATCGCTCAGGTGGAGGAAGCCCTGCTGGCAAGCCGGAGAACGAAGGTACTCTATGTGGAAAATGTGCGCCTCAAGAGAAAAATTCGGGAGCTCAAGGTGGTCGACCGGGCGAAAGTGCTCCTGGTGGAGTATTTGAAGCTCAGTGAGGAGCAGGCCCACAAATATATTGAACAGCAGGCGATGGAACTTCGAAAGGGAAAGGCGGAAATTGCCCAGAGCATCATAAATACCTATCAGTCGTGATCAAACTTGAAAACGACATCTGACTGGGTTAAAATGAGTGTATCAAAAGACAATGGAAAGGGAGTCCTTCACATGCCAATTACACTGAATGACAATTATGTCAAAGACTTCGTCTCGGCAGAAGAACTTGCGGCTATGCAGCCAGAGGTTACCAAGGCCCATGAACTGCTTGCCACCAAAACCGGTCCGGGCAGCGACTTCACCGGATGGGTAGATCTTCCGGTAGACTACGATAAAGAGGAGTTTGCTCGCATTAAGAAGGCAGCTAAGAAAATTCAGAAGCAGGCCGATGTCCTCGTTGTCATCGGTATCGGCGGTTCGTATCTGGGCGCCCGCGCTGCCATTGAATTCTGCAAATCCCAGAATTATAACTTACTGACAAAAGACACACCGCAGATCTTCTTCTCCGGCAATACGATCAGCTCCACCACTCTCAGTGAAGTGAAATCTATGGTTGAAGGCAAAGACTTTGCGGTGAATGTTATCTCTAAGTCCGGTACGACCACTGAGCCGTCCATCGCGTTCCGCGTATTCCGCGAAATGCTCGTAGACAAGTACGGCGAAGAGGGAGCCGCAGACCGCATTTATGCAACGACAGACAAATCCAAGGGAACCCTGAAGGCTCTGGCTGACGAAAAGGGCTATGAGACTTTCGTTGTCCCGGATGACGTCGGCGGACGCTACTCCGTTCTGACAGCTGTTGGACTTCTTCCCATTGCGGTTGCCGGTATTGACATTGACCAGCTCATGAAGGGCGCACAGGATGCCCGCGCTGCTCTCAATGACCCGGACATCAATAAGAACGATGCCTATAAGTACGCTGCTCTTCGCAACATTCTGCTTCGCAAGGGCAAAAACATTGAAATGCTGGTCTCCTATGAGCCGAACTTTACCCTTATGAATGAGTGGTATAAACAGCTCTTCGGCGAGAGCGAGGGCAAGGACAACAAGGGTATTTTCCCGGCTGCTGCCATCTTCTCTACCGACCTCCACTCCATGGGCCAGTACATCCAGCAGGGACAGAGAATTCTCTTCGAGACTGTTGTCTCCTTTAAGGAGCCGGTCAAGGAAGTTATTATTAAAGAGGAGAAGGACAACTCAGACGGACTGAACTTTGTTGCCGGAAAGGGTATGTCTTATGTAAACCAGAAGGCCATGCAGGGTACCCTGCTTGCCCATAACGACGGCGGAGTTCCCAATATTGTTCTCGAAGCGGAAAAAATGGACGAGTATGAGCTCGGCTATATGATCTACTTCTTCGAAAAAGCCTGCGCCATCTCCGGGTATATTCTTGGCGTTAACCCGTTCAACCAGCCCGGCGTAGAGAGCTACAAGAAGAATATGTTCGCACTGCTTGGCAAACCTGGTTATGAGGATGAGCGCGCTGCTCTTGAAAAACGCCTCGGCCAGTAAGCAAAGTCATTCATACTAAAATACATATAACGGAGGAAATACATTATGGTATCTCTTATCATCGGAAATAAAGGTTCCGGAAAAACAAAGCACCTCATCGACGAGGTCAGCAAGGCGTACAACAACTCCAACGGTCATGTTATCTGTGTTGAGAAGACCAGAAAACTGACTTATGACATCGAGTCCGGTGTTCGTCTTGTCTCCGCAGATGACTTTGCGGTTTCCGGCTATGATACTTATTATGGCTTCCTTGCCGGTATGTGCGGAAGCGACCACGACCTCACCGACGTTCTCGGTGACGGCACTCTGAAAATCGGCGGCACTGACATGGATCAGCTCGCAGATTTCCTTGAGAAGGTCAACAATCTTGGCGACGCCACAGAGACGAAGTTTACCTTCACCATCTCTGCTGACGAATCCGATATTCCGGAGCGAGTTTTCAACTACTGCGAGAAAATCTGAACCGGTCTAAATAACGGTAATTCAGGAATTCGGCGGTCGATGCTTTCAGGCAGAACCCGCCGAATTCTTCTGCACTTTTAGAAGAAAAAACAGCGTTGACAAAATATTTGACGGGTAATATAATACTACTCGCATGTTTAACCGTATCTACGGCTGTAAGAGGTGAACGTAGATGTTTGAAATCAATCTGGAAGAACTGTTTAACCGAGTTGGTTCCAAAATACAGTTAGACCATACAGCGGATTTTTCAGATCTTGACGTGAACGGCGAAAAACCGTTCCGGGATCCGGTTAAAATTACCGGTGTCATTCAGAACATTGCCGAAGTGGTATTTATGGATGCCACAGTTCAGGCAACGGAGTACACAGTTTGTGACCGGTGCGCAACGGACGTTGTCAAGCACCTCTCCGTTCCTATGCAGCATACCTTTGTTCCCGAACTTGAGAACGAGGATGACGATGGTTACATCGTGGTTCCGGATATGATTCTGGATCTGGATGCTCTCGCACGGGAAGACTTGCTGCTAGATTTACCGTCTAAAGTACTCTGCAGAGAAGACTGCAAAGGTCTTTGTCCTCAATGTGGAAAGAATCTGAATGACGGTCCTTGCGACTGCAAAGAGCCTGTGGACCCAAGGCTCGCAGGACTTCTGTCGCTCTTAGACGACGACAATCAATAACTTTTATATTTTAGACTTTTACGATGGGAGGGGTACAACATGGCAGTACCAGCTAGAAGAGTTTCCAAAGCAAGACGGGATAAGAGACGTTCCAGTGTATGGAAGATGAAGGCTCCTGAGCTCGTAAGATGCCCGCAGTGCGGCGAGTATAAGAGACCGCACAGAGTTTGCCTGAACTGTGGTTATTACAACGGCAGACAGGTAATCACAAAGGACTAATAAGCCTGATTTATTTAGACATTGAAGGTGGAGGAGTTTAACTTCTCCACCTTTTTTGAAAAGCGGAGGTGAAGTCTATGTCTAAACCGGTTGTAGCCATTGTCGGACGGCCGAATGTCGGCAAGTCCACCTTGTTTAACAAGCTGATTGGACAGCGTCTCTCTATTGTCGATGACACTCCCGGTGTCACCCGCGACCGCATCTATGGCGAGTGCGAATGGCTTGGACATACTATGCTGCTTGTCGATACCGGAGGAATTGAACCGTACTCCGATGACATTATTCTCAAACAGATGCGCCGCCAGGCCGACCTTGCCATTGACAGCGCCGATGTCATTATCATGATTACGGATATTCACGACGGTATTGTCGCAACAGACCAGGAAGTGGCTTCCATGCTGCAGAAGAGCGGCAAGCCGGTTGTCCTGGCTGTTAACAAGTGTGACTTCGTCGGCGAAGTTCCTGCGGATTTCTATGAATTTTACAACCTCGGACTGGGAGATCCCATCCCTGTTTCCGCCGTTCATGGCCGCGGTACCGGTGACCTCCTGGATGAGGTTATCAAATATTTCCCGAAAGAGACCGACGAAGACGAGGACAACGAGGTCATCAAGGTTGCCATTATCGGCAAGCCGAATGTCGGAAAATCCTCGCTTGTCAACAAACTGTGCGGCGAAGAGCGAACCATTGTCTCCGACATTGCCGGAACCACTCGTGACGCAACAGACACGTATGTCTCAAACGAGTACGGTGACTTTATGTTCATTGACACTGCCGGAATCCGTCGGAAGTCTCGAGTCCGTGATGCGGGAGACGCCATAGAGCGCTACAGCATTATGCGCGCCCAGCTCGCAGTAGAACGGGCCAACGTCTGCGTGATTATGATTGACGCAACCGAAGGCTTTACGGAACAGGACAGTAAAATTGCAGGAATTGCCCATGAAGCGGGAAAGGCCTGCATTATTGCCGTGAATAAATGGGATGCCAAGGAAAAAGACGGCCAGACCATGCAGAAAGAGCGGGAAAAGCTGCAAAACGACTTCTCGTTTATGGCCTATGCACCGATTGTATTTATCTCCGCCAAGACCGGACAACGCCTGGATCGCCTTTATGAATTAATTAAATTCACAGACGACCAGAATGCCATGCGAATTTCCACCGGTAAGCTGAACGATATTTTGGCCGATGCCACGACGCGGGTTCAGCCGCCTACCGACAAGGGACGGCGATTGAAGATCTATTACATGACCCAGGCGTCGACACGGCCGCCGACTTTTGTATGCTTTGTCAACAGGAAAGATCTGTTCCATTACAGTTATCAGAGATATATAGACAACCAGATTCGCGGCGTATTTGGTCTGGAAGGTACTCCAACCCGGTATATAATCCGTGAGCGGAATCGCAAAGACTTTAAGTAAACCGCCAGTAAGGAGAAACGACTATGGACATGACTATGGACTTTAAGCGCAAGCTTCCGACCCCGCTTGAAGTAAAGAAGCAGTTCCCGGTTACACCGGAAATTGCCGCACTCAAAGAGAGACGCGACCAGGAAATCCGCGACATCTTTGAGGGAAAAGAGGACAAGTTTATTCTGCTGATCGGCCCGTGTTCTGCGGACCGTGAGGATGCTGTACTTGACTATATGCACCGCCTGGCCAAGGTGGCCGACAAGGTCAAGGACAAAATCTTCATTATTCCGCGTGTCTATACCAACAAGCCGCGGACTATCGGTCTCGGCTATAAGGGCATGCTCCATCAGCCGGATCCGACCAAGCCGGAAGATATGCTCGCAGGCATCATCAGTATTCGCGACATGCATACCCGTGTCGTCAAAGAGACCGGATTTACCTGCGCAGAAGAGATGCTCTACCCGGAGAACCATAGATATCTGTCTGACCTTCTGTCCTATGTCGCAGTAGGCGCGCGTTCGGTTGAGGATCAGCAGCACCGTCTTGTTGCTGGAGGCATTGGTATTCCTGCCGGTATGAAGAACCCGACTGGCGGCGACCTCAAGGTTATGATGAACTCCATTACCGCGGCACAGAACCCGGCTACTTTCCTCTACAGAGGATGGGAAGTTTCCACAGAGGGCAACCCGTATGCACATGCTATTCTTCGCGGTTGGGTAGATAAGTATGGCAACAGCCATCCGAACTACCACTACGAGGACCTCATCAATGTCTGTGAAATGTATGAGAACTCTAACCTGAAGAACCCGGCTATTATTGTCGACTGCAACCACAATAACTCTGGTAAGCAGTATCTTCAGCAAATCCGCATTGCCAAGGACGTAGTCTACAGCATGCACCACTCCAAGGAAATTAATAAAGCGGTCAAGGGACTCATGATTGAGAGCTACCTGGTTGACGGAAAACAGAATATTGGGGACGGTATTTACGGCTGCTCCATTACTGACCCCTGCCTCGGCTGGGAAAAAACCGAACAGCTCATTTACGATCTTGCCGAAGAACTTTAATTTTCTACATAACAGGTCTAAAAATTCAGGACGCTGCAGCTTTCTGCAGCGTCTTTTTTTCTGCCTTGCTCTCCCCGGCGATTCAGGTTTCTGATGGAATGCCCGGAGGCGTTTTAGAAAAGGCTAACTCGTGGTTAGTTTCTTGTTGACACGGCTAACTCAGGGTGATATTATATAACTCGCGTTCGAGAGAGCGCACAACCGAAAAGCAACGTAGTTATGCGACTTTTCGCCTTTATGAATCGTTAAGAGAGCGAAAAAAGTTCTTGACAATGACACACAAAGGGTTATATAATAGCAAGGCACTCGCAAAAAGGCGAGTCCACAGAGTGGACCTTGAAAATTAAACAACGACGAACAAAGAAATTACCCTTGAAAAAT
>CAYRKX010000084.1:0-6698 GCA_964425185.1 uncultured Eubacteriales bacterium | reverse complement strand
TGTCTACCCATACCAGATCTCCCTCCGGGGACTCAATGAGATCCCCGGAGAAATCGTCGGCTGTAAAGAGGTGCATATACTCCCCTTCATACTGGTCGCTGACAAAAGTGACTATACCACGGTATTGCAAAGAATGAATGGTGAGCCCGGTCTCCTCCCAGGTTTCCCGTATGGCACAGTCTTCCGGGCTCTCATTCTCTTCACATTTTCCTCCGACACCAATCCATTTGTCGTGGTTAATATCATGCTTCTTTTTGGTTCGGTGAAGCATGAGGTAGTTACCGTCTTTTTCCAGATAGATAAGTGTCGTATTCAGCATGGTTTATTCGTTCTCCTGAATTTCTGTTTCAAACGTAATTGTAATGTCGCTGCAGCGCGGGTTGTGTAGAATCAGCTTCCCGGTTCCTGCAGTGCCAGTGGTTTTTACATAAGTTCCGCCATATCCGCCGCGAAGCGGGACGATGTCCGGTCCAATGAGCTCAATGTTTCCTTCGGTCCGTAATACAATAGGGTCATTGGCGTAGACCAGAAGATTTCCCTTTTCAGATACTGCACGGATGCGAACCGCAGCAACATCATAAGTGGTTTTTTCAACCAGTTTATGACTGCTGACCTCTGTCTCCAGATGAAATTCCATAGCCGGACTGCAGTCGACGGTTTTTACCACTTCTCCATCACGGATGGCCTCAAAGCGGTACGCGGTTACATCTGCGCCCCAGGTATTGGAATATTTCTGGAACAGCTCTTCGGCTCGAGACAGGGTCAGTTTATCTTTTACAGAAGCTACTCCGAGTGCTGCAAGGTTGGAGGCACTAATAACATTTTGTTCTCCGCCGTGGGCGTAATCCTTAATGGCTCTGCGGATAAGACGGGCGGAATCTGCAGACAGGTTTTCTTTGGATTCCAACAGATTTCCGACCAGGTCATCAATGAGGACCGGTGGATGCGGTAAATTCGGGAACTGTTTGGTATTCGGCGTGAAGTTCATGACAAATTCGTCGTTTTTGTAGAGATTGACGCTCTCGGCATTGGTGAAAGCCCATACATCGCCAATCCAGGTGCCGGGATGCTCTCCGATATCCATGGATGAGCTGACCACCAGAACATCATGCTCATCTCCCTGGCTCTCATATAATGCTGCCGCAAGTTTCGGGTTGCGGAACATATCCATGACACCGTGGTAACAGATGCGGTCTCCAGACCCGAAGTCCTTGTGGGTGTTATAGTCTGCCATGCACCAGCCGAAGACACCGGAAATTCCATTGTTTGGTGCCAGCGCATCATTTACTACTCTTGCATGCCGAAGCGCCTGGGACAGGCGGTGCTCTTCACAGTCATATTCCTTGGTTGGGAACATATGACCATTGTGCTCAGAGATGAGATAAGGTTTGGTAATGGGAGCTACCAGTTCCTTGCGAGTCACACCGGGATTATTTCCACGGTGAGAGAAGTCGTTAAATGCATAAACATCTTCCAGAAGATGGGAATGTTTTAAGTACCGAACGCCGGAAGTCTGCCGTGTCGGATCAAGCTCGTGGGCCACAGCGTTTGCCTTTGTATACAGATCATCATCGTCGAGGGACTCGTTGATGCGGACACCCCAGAGCACGATGCTTGGATGGTTCCAGTCGTCAAGAATCATGTCTCTGACATTCTGTATGTGCTGGTTTCTCCAGTGCTCACTGGTGCCGATATGCTGCCACCCCGGCGCCTCAGCAAAGACGAGCAGTCCCAGTCTGTCACACTCATCCAGGAAATATTTGGACTGAGGATAATGAGACGTACGAACGGCATTCAGACCAAGTCTGTACTTTAATGTCCTGGCATCGTCTCGCTGCATGGACTCCGGCATGGCATAGCCAACATATGGATAGGATTGATGCCGGTCCAGCCCGCGAAGCTTCAGCTTCTTCCCGTTCAGATAAAACCCGTCATGCTTAAAGACAGCATCACGAAGACCAAACGTGGTTTCTTCGTGGTCCGTAATCTCATCCTGATAGTAAAGGTCTACTGTCAGCGAGTAGATATTTGGATGTTCTACATCCCATGACTGTACTTTGTCAGAAATGAATTTGAACGTATTGGGCCCAAGTTTTGCCGTTTCATGGCTCAATTCGGCGATGCAGCTGTCGCCGTCCCAGACACGGATATCAGCCTTGACGGGTTTATTCTCTAAAGCCTCCGTGGAGTTGACATTAAATTTAACTTCAAATGTCTTGGCTTTCGAATACACGTCTCCACTCTGGACAAAGAGCCGGTCCAGAGTAACTGGTCCACGGAATTCAAGAGCAACTTCACGGTAAATACCGCCATAAGTCAGATAATCAATGACATGGCCAAACGGAGGAACATCCACGGTTTCCCGGGAATCTACAACAACTTTAATCCAGTTGTTTTCTCCGTACTGGAGCGCAGAATTCAGAGGGACAGAAAACTGGGTATACCCGCACTCATGCTCCCCTACTTTGGTATCATTGACATAAACCTCGCAGGTGTTTCCCACACCTTCAAACCGGAGAAAAACCTGGAATTCTTCCCACTCTTTCGGAGCGAAAATCTGTTTTTCATAGACGCTGACAAACTGATATTCCCGTTCATCGAAGTAGTTAAAAGGAATATCTCTGACGTTGTGCGGAAGGCGGACCTTGGTCCGTTTTTCGGGGTGTTTCTTGGGGTAAAAGACCCAGTTATTATTGATGTATTGGGTTGATACCATAATGTTCCTCCCTGATTTGAAAACTTATAAAAACATTATAAAAAAGAAAAAAGCAGAGTGCAATAAGAGCACCCTGCTTTCCTGTTTTGTCCATAAATTGTTTATTCCGTTGCTTTGATGGAAACCTGAGAAGCCTCGGCAAACGGAGTATTGTCCAGATAATTTCTCTTCTGACGATAGTTCGGGAAGAGCAGCGGCGTTACCTCATTGGTCTCTACCCCGGCCTCTTTGAGTTCCTTCTCAAATTTGGCGATATGGTCGAGATTCAGAGTTCCGAAGTGGTCAATCTTGCTTGCACGCTCTGCCGCGGCAATTCCGCAGTCACGTCCAAAGACAATGACATCGAGAAGAGAGTTGCCCATCAGACGGTTTCTGCCGTGAATACCACCGACAACCTCACCGGCTGCATAGAGATTGGGAATACCGACGACTTCGCAGTTGGCATCAATATCAATACCGCCGTTCTGGTAATGAAGAGTCGGATAAATCAGGATTGGTTCCTTACGCATATCAATCCCATATTTATCAAACATCTTGAACATTCCAGGAATCCGGTCCAGGATGGCACCTTCGCCGTGAATGATTTCAATCATTGGGGTATCGAGCCAGACTGCCTGTCCGCCGTCTGGAGTCTGGATTCCCTTTTCGTGGGATACGCACTCACGAATAACCGAAGCAGCAGCGACATCACGGGTCTCCAGAGGATGAACGAAGACGTCGCCGTCGACATTGACCATCTTGGCTCCAAGTCCACGAACCTTCTCGGTTACCAGAGCGCCGAGAATCTGCTGCGGGTAGGCAGCGCCCGTTGGATGATACTGAAGGGTATCAGGAGCAAAGAGCTTTGCTCCGCAGTGATAGGCAAGAACCAGACCATCAGCCGTAGCACCGTAATGGTTAGAAGTGGGGAATCCCTGATAATGGAGACGCCCTGCACCACCGGTGGCAATGATCGTCGTTTTGGCGCGGATAACCTTCAGCTCTTTGGTATTAGTGTTGATGGTAACTGCACCGCAGCAGGCACCATTTTCATCCTGAATGAGTTCCAGTGCAGCGTTGTAGTTAATAATCGGAATCTGTCGGCACTCAACCTCGGCCCGAAGAGTTCTCATAATCTCTGCGCCGGTATAGTCTTTGGCCGCATGCATCCGTTTGCGGGAGGTTCCGCCGCCGTGCATAGTAACCATGGTGCCATCATCTTCTTTGTCAAACTCTACGCCGAGGTCGTTTAACCACTT
The DNA here is from genome assembly GCA_964425185.1 of uncultured Eubacteriales bacterium. Lineage (GTDB taxonomy): Bacteria > Bacillota > Clostridia > Oscillospirales > Acutalibacteraceae > RUG420. The sequence continues at coordinate 2,744 of CAYRKX010000084.1, read as the reverse complement.
GATGGCCTCCGGACCTTCGGTAACGAGTTTGTAGAGAAGTTCTTTCTTTGCGGCAAAATGACCGCCGCCGTAAGCATCAATATAGTGCTGAGCAGGAGAATCGTTTGGCTTGGTAGCACCCTGGATTCCGCCTTCTGCCATCATGGTGTTGGCATCGCCGAGGCGAAGTTTGGTGGCTATAATGACGTTGGCGCCGGCCTTGTCTGCTTCGATAGCCGCGGCACATCCGGCTCCGCCGCCGCCGATGATTAAGATATCGGTATCGTAGTCCGGATGCTTTAAATCGACCTGATCGGCATTCAGTCTGCTGTGGGCCTGCAGAGTTTCAGCAAGCTCAATATTGACCTTCTGTCCTTTGTTGGCACCGACTTTCAGAGGAGTAAACTGGTCTTTTCGATAGTCCGGGTGGAAACCCTCAAGAAGAATGGTCTTGGCGTCCGGGCTCATACGCTTTGGCTGAAGAGCGACATTGTAGTTCCGCTTCTTGGCGACCTGAGCCAGTGACTCCTGCATGTATTCTGGATAAGCTGACATAGTTGTATCTCCTCCTTACTTCTCAATCTTCCGGGAGTTGTAAAGAACCTGAAGCTCTTCATCCGACTTGCCCATAAGATCTTTGACGTCATCGAGGAGTTCGCCTCTTTTAATTTCGTCAACACGTTCGGTTAAATGTTTGGCCTCCGGAGCCACATATTTTCCATACAGACGTCTTGCAAGCATAGCAACCTGAGGCTGGGAAATGCTGGCAGGACACCGAGATGCACAGCAGTTGCACATAATGCAGTCAAAGGATTTTTCGGCACATGCCTTGAAATCTCCGACCTGAGCGTCGTGAATATATCCCATGACGTCCAGACCCTGAGTACAAGTGTTGGTACAGGTATTGCAGCTGACACAGGAATAGATTTCCGGATAAAGCTGCATCATAATCTGCTGGTCCGGTTTGACTTTGTTGATATCGTATGGCGGGTTTTCCAACGGGAAGTACGGAAGTGTACCAATGTACATCTGATCCTGTACTTCTGTCTCACATGCGAGACAGTAATGGAGCTGCTTATCCCCTTTTACACGATATACTGTGGCACATGCACCGCAGAAGCCATGACGGCATCCGACGCCCTGAGTAAGCTCATATCCACAGTACTCAAAAGCCTTAAGAATAGTAATATTGTCCGGAACAAGATAGTGTTTGCCGAACAGATAAATTGTAATTTTATTAGTATCAGGCATTGTACCTGGAATCCTCCTTTTGAAAATTTCAGCGGTTCACAGCGGAACCGCTGAAATAAGTAGTGTCAGAAAAGGGAGACTTTTATACCATCTGCTCCGGATGGAAAACTTTGTCAAACTCCTCAGCGGTGAGGAATCCAAGTTTTACACAAGCCTCTTTCAGGGAGATGTTCTCCTCGAAGGCGAGATGAGAAGTCTTCGCTGCATTCTCATAGCCGATGTACGGGTTGAGAGCGGTAACCAGCATAAGAGAGTTATGGAGGTTATGATACATCTTGTCCTTATTAGCTTTGATTCCATAGACGCATTTATTGGTGAAGGAAACAATGGACTCGGCAAGAAGACGGCAGGACTGAAGGAAATTATAGGCCATAACCGGCATAAATACGTTCAGCTCAAAGTTGCCCTGAGAAGCAGCCATGCCAACAGCAACATCATTGCCGATAACCTGAACAGCAACCATGGTAACCTGCTCGCACTGAGTCGGGTTAACTTTACCAGGCATGATGGAAGAGCCGGGCTCGTTAGCCGGGATAGTGATTTCGCCAAGGCCTACACGGGGACCGGAAGCAAGCCATCTTACATCGTTGGCAATCTTCATCATGTCAGCGGCGAGAGCTTTTACGGCACCGTGTGCAAAGACGATCTCATCTTTGGAAGTGAGAGCATGGAATTTATTCGGAGCAGTCTTGAATTCTTTTCCGGTAAGCTTGGAAACATTCTTAGCAACCTTGACGTCAAAACCTTTAGGTGCGTTGAGGCCGGTACCAACAGCAGTGCCGCCAAGTGCAAGATATTTAAGAGGCTCTACTGCCGTTTTGAGAAGCTCAACATCCTTTTCAACTGAAGAACGCCAGCCACTGATTTCCTGAGAAAAGGAAATCGGCACAGCATCCTGGAGATGAGTTCTGCCGGACTTGACAATTCCTTCATTTTCTTTTTCGAGGCGCTTAAGCTCTTTGATGAGAACTTCTGCAGCCGGAATCAGCTTATCTTCAATGGCAATAACTGCAGCAATATGCATTGCAGTTGGGAACGTATCGTTCGAGGACTGGCTCATATTGATGTCATCGTTTGGATGGCAGAGCTTTTTGCCGAGAATTTCGTTGGCACGATTGGCAATAACCTCGTTTGCGTTCATGTTGGACTGTGTACCTGAACCAGTCTGCCATACAACCAGCGGGAAGTTATCGTTCAGAGAACCGGAAGTTACTTCATCGCAGGCCTGGGAGATGGCGGCAAGCTTCTCGTCAGTCATCTTTTTGGGATTCAGAGCGTTGTTGGCCTGAGCGGCAGCTTTCTTCAGAATTCCAAAGGCATGAGTAATTTCCCGAGGCATGGTTTCAATACCGACGCCGATCTGGAAATTCTCATGACTGCGTTCCGTCTGGGCTCCCCAGTATTTGTCAGCCGGAACTTTAACTTCTCCGAGAGAATCGTGCTCAATACGGTAGTTTTTCATATCGTTCTGCTCCATCATAAAATTCCTTTCTCATATAAAAATCCTTAAGAAG
>CAYRKX010000083.1:0-7315 GCA_964425185.1 uncultured Eubacteriales bacterium | reverse complement strand
ATATATAGATTCAAAGAGAGCAGTATCCTTCATGAAATTAAAATTTAATATTGGCTATCCTGCAGTGGTTATCATTCCGCTTCTGTTTGTGTTTTCCCTGGTAGTTATGTTTGCGGCATTTTTACATCCTGAGGCCGCCGGAGCGGGAGGACAGCCCGTCGTCAACCAGCGCGAGAACAAGCCTGTGGCCCCAACTACGTCTTCTTCACAATCGGCTACTGAGGCAAAAGGAACGATTTATCTGACCTTCGACGACGGCCCGGACCGCTACACGGATGATTTATTAAACGTCTTAGCAGAAAATCAGGTTAAAGCAACTTTTTTCGTGACAAATTGTCACCCCGAATATCAAAATTGCATAGCAAAAGAATACAAGGCAGGCCACGCTGTCGGTGTTCATTCTTACTCCCATAATTATTCTAAAATCTATTCCAGTGACAAGGCATTCTGGAAGGACTTTGACGCTATGGACAAGATTATTGTCCGTCAGACCGGACATCCGGCCAGGCTGCTGCGGTTCCCTGGAGGCAGCAACAATCTGGTCAGTAAGAAATATTCCCGTGGGTTAATGCGGAAGCTGACCCGGGAAGCAGATGAGCGCAGTCTGACCTACGTGGACTGGAATGCCCAGTGTGGGGACTCCGACGGCCTGAGAACCAGTTTCGGTGTTTACCGCAGAATGGTCTGCCAGGTGAAATACAGCAAAGAGAGAAATCATATCATCCTCTGCCATGACATTAAACCGTATACGGTCAAAGCCGTGGGACAGTTTATTCGGTGGGCAAAGGCAAATGGCTATGCATTCGCTGTTGTCACTCCGGACGGGTTTAATGTCCACCTGCAGCCCAGCAAATAAATACAGAAACGAAGAACCGCACCACAGTCGTGGCGCGGTTCTTTTTGTCGTTTTCTATTGTACTCTTTAATGTGAATTTTCTTAATCGGAAACTTCAATGTCTTTGATTTCATCCGCAATGGGGTCATTCTGCTCCGAATGGGGAACATAGTCCTTACTGATGCCGAGTTTTTTCCGCTCGCGGCGTGTATACATAAAGCCGGGCAGCAGCTTGCCGGATTTCTTGAGAGCACGGAATTCGGCCGTGGCAGCAAACAGTACATCGCCGGAGGAATTGATCATGGTCTCGACGCTGTCGTTGAGGACTCCGAGCATGAAGCCGACGCCGACAACTCTCATGGAGATGTCATTTCCGATTCCGAAGAGTGAGCAGGCCATGGGGATGAGCATCAGGGAACCGCCGGCTACACCGGAAGCGCCTGCAGCGCCAAATGTGGCCAGAACGCTCAGAAGAATGGCAGAAGGCACATCGACATGAAGGCCAACTGTGTTCGCCGTGGCGAGTGTCATAACCGTAATGGTAACAGCAGCGCCATTCATGTTGATGGTGGCACCGAGAGGAATGGAGACGGAGTACATGTCCTCATCCAGACCAAGTTTTTCACAGAGTTTCATATTGACCGGAATATTGGCAGCAGAGCTCCGTGTAAAGAAGGCAGTAATACCGGAATCTTTCAGGCAGCGGCCGACCAGCGGATACGGGTTGCGGTGCATGCAGATGGCAGAGACGAGCGGATCAATAACCAGTGCAACGGTCATCATGGTGCAGAACAGGAGCAGCAGGAGCTGTCCGTAGTCCTTGAAGACGGCCAGGCCCAGAGACGAGACGGCCTCAAAGACGAGACCCATAATTCCAAACGGCGCCAGCTCAATAATCCAGCGGACAACCTGAGTAATGCCGTCGGAAACGTTTTCCATGAAGGTCTTGGTTGTCGGCGAGGCAATCTTCTTCATGGCAACGCCGAAGAGCACCGCCCAGAACAGGACACCAATGAAGTTGCCCTGGCTTATGGACTGAAACGGGTTGGTGACAACATTGAGCAGAAGGTCGTGTATGACTCCGCCAATTCCCTGAGGTGCGCCTTTGCTGGCAGCGGCCGAGACTCCACTGAGCATAATCTTCTGTGGAAACAGAAAACTGGCAGCTACAGCGGTAACCGCAGCGCAGAATGTGCTGAAGAAGTACAGGACAATAACTGTGCCGAACTTCTTTCCGAGATGAGAACTGCTGGTAGCGAGTGACCCGGCAATGAGTACAAAAACGAGAACCGGGGCAATGGCCTTCAGAGCGCCGACAAACAGATCTCCGAACATGGAAATCCACGTCTGGCCGGGACATAACAGCGCCAGTACAATACCCAGTACCATGCCGATAATAATGCGGATAACAAGATTCAGCCGCGTGTATCCGTGCGCGACCTTTTTGATTGCATTCAAGTGGGTTTTCCCCTTTCTTAGGCGATTTACTTCTTTATCTTATCAAAATTTTGGTATGCGTACAATTTTTAGCGGCTGGGCGCTTGACGCTCCTCTGAAAAAAGAGAATAATAAACAGTGATTCTTAGGAACAATAGAGAAAAGAGAGGAGAAAACCCACACCATGGCGGATAAGGAGAATAAAGCGGCAAAAAAGGCCACGAAAAAAGCCATGAAGCAGGCGGAGCGGGAAGTCAAAAAACAGGATCGCGACGAGAGTATGCCGGGCTACACCAAGGCCCAGAAAACCAATCGGCGGGTGCTGATTTTTGTACTCATCTTTGTCTTCGTCATTCTGATTTTCGTGCCTATCTACGGAGTAGCCCGCAGGAATGCACAGCAGCGGAAAACATCTACAACTGTTGCACAGTCTACGGCAAAAGACCCGCAGAAAAAGCAGAAAATTAATAACATGAAGCTGGCTACCGAGCGTTACGCGACAGTCATCTGGTCCGGTAAGGATGAGGATTTCAACTTTGAGACACTGGATTCCAAGTCCAACACCATCATGGGTACCACGCAGATCAAGCTGAAAGGCTATGACGGGTACTTTGATCTTACGACTATCTACACCGCTGACAGTGACGACCTGACTTCGGACTACATCTTCTTGAAAGGTGAGCTCGACGGCCGTCCAGTTGAACAGCTCGTTCTCAACAACGGCAAGTTTAACTCGCAGATTCAGGCGCATAAACTTCCGGTCGCTGGAAAATATATGAAGACCAGTTGATCGCCCATAAACAGAACATACAGAAAGCGGCTGCCGGGGAGTGTTCCGGCAGCCGCTTCTTGCTTCGTGTGGGAAGGATTCTTTAGGAGCTTTGGTTTTCACATGCCAATATGATAAGAAAGCAACGGAACTTTGACTGGAAGCTCCGTTGCTTTATCTGCATTATAGGAGAACTTTACGTTCTGCTCTTGTATTTTTTCGAATCTGTCCCGGCGAGTTACGGGTCAGATGGGAAGAATAAAGGGCGCTTCGTCAACATTGACGATGGTGAGGTCAATGTCATAGACTTCGTGAATTAAGTCCTCGTTGATGACGTCTGTGGGCTTGCCCTGGGCGACAATACCGCCGTTGTGAAGGGCAATGATTTCATCGCTGTAATAGAGGGACTGGTTGATGTCGTGGAGAACCATGACAATGGTCAGTCCGTATTCCATGTTCAGTCTGCGGACCAGACGAAGAATCTGCAGCTGATACCGGATGTCGAGGTACGTGGTCGGCTCGTCGAGGAACAGAATTTCTGTTCCCTGTGCCAGAGCCATGGCAATCCACGCGCGCTGCTTCTGTCCGCCGGATAGCTCGGCCACCGGCTGATCTTTCAGCTCGGTCATTTTGGTGACGTCCAGGGCCCAGGCTATTTTCTTACGGTCTTCTTCCTTGTTCTCCGGGAATCCGTATTTCGTGTGCGGGGTACGGCCAAAAGCGACAAGATGTTCTACGGTGACATCGGGAGGAGCGACGTTGTTCTGGTGAACAATGGCAACCTCTTTGGCATAGGCCTTCGGTTTGACTTCAGCGACCGGTTTGTCGCGGAGATAAATCTGTCCGCTGTCCGGCGTGAGGTTCTTGGTGAGCAGGTTCAGCAGAGTGGACTTGCCGCAGCCGTTGGCGCCGATGATAGTGGTGATTTTACCCTTCTGGATTTCCAGAGAGAGGTCGTTTAAGACCGGAATTCGTTTCTTTCCATTTCTCTTTCCCGGATAGGAAAAGGAGAGGTGTTCGGTACGGAAAATTGGATTATCAGATGCCATAAGTCTTGTCGGACCTCCTTAACAGGAAGATGAAGAACGGGCCACCGACGATTGCCATGATGATGGTAGCGCTGATCTCGTTCGGAGCCGCAATGAGACGGCCGATGGTATCCGCAAGCAGGAAGCAGAAGGCACCCGCAATGATAGTGAACGGAATGAGAACCTTGTGGTTGCTTCCGACCAGAAGACGGGCGATGTGCGGAACAATTAATCCGAGAAAACTGATGGGTCCGATAATCGCAGTGGAGATGGAGGCGAGAAGAACGGCGACAATGGAAACAATGATTCTGTCGCGGTTGACGTTGACGCCGAGCGATGCAGCTGTGGCATCGGAGAGGGCCAGCAGGTTGCAGATATTTGCAACGAAAAACGAAGCGATGAGACCGACAACGACGTAGCAGGCGAGAATCTCAACGTCTCCCCAGCTCTCCTGGGAAATGTTGTTGTTGAGAATGGAAATACCCGAGTTACTGGTGGCCGCCTGGAACGCGTCCACAATTCCGGTAAACATGGCGCTGACAGCAACACCGACCAGGATAATTCGAAGCGGCGACAATCCGCTTTTCCAGGACAGGCTGTAGACAATAGCAAACGCGCACATACCACCGAGAAAGGCGAAGAACGGTTTGTAGAGGTACAGTGCCGGAGCGAAGAACGCGATGATAATGGCGACCAGGTTGGCACCAGAACTAATACCGATGATACCAGGGTCGGCAATGGGGTTCTTCATGACTGCCTGAAGAAGGACACCGGATACGGCCGTAGCCGCACCGCCGAGCATGGCGATGAAAATCCGGGGGAACCGGGTGTCGTGAATGTTCTGATAGTTGTAGTCGCCGTTGCCGAAGAGGCCGCTGAAGATTTCCTTCCAGGTGATGCCGATGGCACCGGCCTTGATGGCGACCAGGAACAGGGCGACCAGAAGTACAGCCGCAATGATGAACGACCATACGGTCTTTCGTTTACTGGTTTTCATTACAGATCTGCTCCAGTTCTTTGATTGCGTCTTTATAGTTGAAGCGGGCGCTCATGCCGAAGTGCTGGTTGTCGAGGTCATAGACTTTGTTGTTCTGGACTGCCTTGAAGTGTTTCCAGATATCGTTGTTCTTAAACTCATCGGCAAACATCTTCTTGACTTTGTCCGGCATGGCGTGAGAGGTGCGGAAGATAATGTCAGGCTGTTTCTGGAGCATATCCTCGGTGCTGACATTCAGGAAGTCTTTTCCGTTTCCGTCGCCGTAAACATTTTCAAAGCCGGCCATCTTGGCAAGGCTTCCGACATAACTCTTCTCGGTTGCTACTGCGAAGGATCCCGGAAGCCCCATGAGAATGAGAACCTTAGGCTTCCTGGCATTCTGATGACGGGCAGCCAGTTCTTTTTTGAACTGCTGGTAGTCAGCATTCAGAGCGCTGGCCTGTTTTTCACGGCCGAGAATCTTACCCATGTCGAGAATGGACTGGAACATCCCGTCGGTGCTCTCCAGGTTCAGAAAGTAGCTGCGGACGCCGATGTCGTCGTAACCTTTCTTCAGCTGACCCTCGAGGGATTTTGGCGTGAAGACGATGTCTGGTTTCAGAGATTTCAGAATTTCCGTATTTGGGTTCATCGGAGAACCGATTTCCTTGGCGTTCTTGTAACGGTCCGGAATCTTATAAGCGTCCGTGTGCGGAACACCGACGACGTTGTCGTAACCCAGAGCGTCGAGAATTTCATCGGTGGCGACAGACGTGCCGACGACGCGGCCGTTTGCCGGAATCGGAGTGAGGTCATTTGAGTTGGAACTCTTCTGCGTTGCCTGACAGCCGGCGAGTGATGCGGCTAAGACAACCAGCGCAAGCAGAAGGGACACAAGCTTAGTCTTTTTCATCTTTTTTACCCTTCTTTTTTGCTTCCTTGGTGATTAACACGCAGACACAAGCAATGACTGCTGCAGCAACGACACAGATGACAACGGTCCAGATGGTTCTGTTCCGTTTATGTTTAGCTGCCTGAGCAATGCCGGCAGGAGTACCTTTCTCTGCCTTGTAACCAGTGGTGTTTCCAGGAGTCGGGGTACCCGTAACCTGTGCAAAGAAGATAACGTTACGCTGCATTGGCTTGACGTAGAACTTCGGCTGGAATCTGGAAGTAGCTGTTGGAACCTCGAAACGGTAGTGGTAAACATCGTCGCCGTCCAGCTTGGAAGTGGATTTACCGGTTAAGGTGATTGGAACTTCTTTATATTTGCCGTTTTTCTGCTGGACTTTGACAGAAACGCTATCCTTTTTAATAAAGGACATCATTCCGAGACCGAAAGTAATGTAGGTCTTGTCTCCATCGTTCTCAACGAGAACTTTTTTGTCCAGAATGTTCTCACACATGGTATCGCCGAGAGCGATATCGGTGCCGCCGTCAACAGTTTTACCCGTCTCCGGATTGGCATAGGAAGTTTTCCGGCTGGCTGTGTAGACGCCTGGTTTCAGGTTACTTGCTGCGGCAAATGCCGGGAGAGCAGAGACAACAACCATGAGGACTGCCAGAACCAGGGAAAGTACCCGGGATTTTGACTTGTTCATACTCCTGTCATCCTTTCATACAATTCACTTATTAATGATGTTGCAAATTAGCAACAGCTAACTCCGGCCAAGAAAAATAAACCCCCGCTGGGAGCTAACTTCGGCTTGTATTATAAAAGTGGCTATTTCAATTGTCAACGACGGAATTTGTGATTCTTCAGACAAATGGGGACCGTTCTGTTAAAGCGGCAGTTTGACGGATTGTCAGGGCGGTGAATCGCGCGGGAAGAGGAGAAAAGAACAGAAATGATACAACTTGATTGGAATTGAGTTTCAAGATAGAAAAATGCAGATGTGCAACAAAACGGGAAAAGGCGTAAAGTTGACATAACTTTGTCAGATGAAAATAATAGATGGTGTAGTAGAGAAATAGAGTAATTTAGTAGATAGGGTGATTTCTCTGTTTTGACTACCGAATTTTGAAATCTCAGAAGGGATGAGTCATCTTGAAAAAATCGATGAGAAAAGTACTGGCTCTGGTTATGGCCATTGCCTGCGTCATGTCCATTGGATTCGTGTCTGCATTTGCAGCTACCGCAGATGGAACCTACACGGTACCGGTTAAGGCCTGGCATGCTACTAAAGATCAGGCTTCCATGGCAGACGTTATTGGACCGAACGCTACCGTTACTGTCGCTAATGGTCAGGCTACTATGAATGTACAGGTTA
>CAYRKX010000082.1:0-7363 GCA_964425185.1 uncultured Eubacteriales bacterium | reverse complement strand
GAGCACTTGACTTTTAATCAAGGTGTCCGGGGTTCGAATCCCCGATGGGTCACCACATAAAAGCCTTGAAACCACGTTGTTATGCGGGTTTCAAGGCTTTTCCTTTTTGCTATGTTGGTATTAATGCATAAACAAAATTCCGGACAGTACTGCAGCCTGAAATCCAATATTCAACCCTTCTCCAATCCAGTTCAGAGTTTCACTCGTATTAAACTTCTTCTTCCCAAAGACACTGCGTATTACAATCAGTGCAATCAGGAAGAGCAGTGCAATGGAAAAGGAGACAAAGGCGCCAGCTCTTGTCAGGTGAAGAAGAAAACTGGATGGCACGGTTTGAGCGTGAATCGCCAGGACAATGCCGAGAATGAGGAGAACAAAGCCTGTCAGCATGACCGGGAGAAAAGCGCGGTTGAGCCAGGCGTGATCTTTGCCGGATGTAGCAATACAGATTTTCCAGATTACCTTGAAGAATCCGGCCGCACAGCAGAGGGCTGCACCGAGGACAAAGAGCCCCGAGTGCATGGCACTTCCAATTAATATACAGTTTACAAGAAATAGAAGAACCGGCAGTGCGTCGACGACTGCGAGCGGAAGAGAGAAACGGTTTTGATTCATTTTAGTCAGCCTCCAATCACCATGATAGAGGAGGATCCGAACCTTTACAAGCGTCTTTAAACCTGCTAGAATCTTTGCGTAAAAAGTGGATGGTATTCCGCAAGGAAACTGTACCCAAATAGTTAGGCAGGATCATCACTTCAGCGAAAGCAGGGTGATGCCATGAAAATCGGTTTTATCGGAGCAGGCAAAGTCGGATGCACTCTTGGAAAGTTCTTTTCTGAGGGAGGTGTTCCGGTGACCGGCTATTACAGCCGGCATCGAGAATCTGCAGAGGCGGCTGCCCAGTTTACTAATACCAGAACTTTTCATTCCATTCCGTCTCTTGTCGCGCAGAGCGACGTTATTTTTGTGACTGTACCGGACGGAGAAATCTCGAAGGTCTATCTGTCCATCTCATCGAATGATCTTGCCGGAAAACAGATCTGCCACTGCAGCGGAGCCATGACTGGCTCGGAAGCATTTCCAGGAATTGAAAATACCGGTGCTGCAGCATATTCCATCCACCCGCTGTTTCCCATCAGCAGTAAAACCACTGCGTACCGGGAACTGGAGGGTGTATTTTTTTGCCTGGAGGGTCCGGAACCTGGACTTTTGTCCTGGCGCGATCTGCTGACGAAGCTAGGCTGCAGAACTCTCACTATTAAGTCTTCGGACAAGGTGAAATATCACACGGCCTGTTCCGTCGCATCAAATCTTGTCTGCGGACTGCTTCAGGAAAGTCTGGAACTGATGGAAGAATGTGGACTGGACGATGTGACGGCTCTTGAGGCGTTGCGTCCGCTCATTCTGGCCAATGTGAATCATGTTTTACATGAGGGGCCCGAGCAGGCACTGACAGGTCCTGTAGAACGAAATGACACAAAGACAGTTTCCCGCCATATTTCTGCTTTTTCTAATCCGGAAGATCGTCAGATGTACTGTGCCGTTTCCCGCAAACTGGTTGAGCTGGCGGAAAGGAAACATCCGAATGCAGAGTATTCCAACATGAAAACAATTTTGGAAGAGGGACTGGAATTTTGAAGAACACGACAAAGTCTCTTCTGGAGCGTAAAGCCAGAGGAGAAAAAGTCAGCATGCTGACCTCGTATGATTACACCACAGCCCGCCTTGTTGATGAGGCAGGTCTGGATATGGTCCTGGTTGGGGACAGCCTCGGAATGACCATGGAGGGGTATGAAAACACCATTCCCGTTACCACAGACGAGATGATTATCTATGGCAGAAGTGTGGCAAAAGCCTGTTCTCACGCAATGGTTGTCCTGGATATGCCGTTTATGAGTTATCAGGTTTCTCCTGAGCAGGCCCTGGAGAGCGCCGGCAGAATGATGAAAGAAACCATGGGAGACTGTGTCAAACTGGAAGGCGGCAAAGAGGTCTGCCCTCAGATCCGTGCCATTACGGCAGCAGGGATTCCGGTCTGTGCCCATATTGGCATGACACCCCAGTCAGTACATGCTATGGGAGGATTTAAAGTACAGGGAAAAGGCGAGGACAATGCCCGCCGGATTTTTGAGGATGCACTTGCTGTACAGGAGGCCGGGGCTTTTGCGGTGGTTCTCGAATGCGTTCCGCCGAAACTCGCCGGCCTCATAACGGAAACTCTGCAGATCCTGACGATCGGCATTGGAGCCGGACCGGACTGTGACGGACAGGTCCTGGTTTATCAGGATATGCTCGGAATGACCCAGAGCCATACACCGAAATTTGTCCATAAATTTGCAGAGATCGGTGAAGAAATGAAATCAGCCTTTGAAGAATATGACCGGGCTGTAAAAGAACAGAAATTCCCATTACAGGAACATGCTTTTGTCAAGAGCGATTCCTCTGATGAGTTTTACAGACAGTTGAAACAGGAACAGGAAGGGGAATAAGCTGATGATTATTGCAACTACCAAAACAGAAGTCCGGGACCATGTGTCCCAGTGGAAAAAAGATGGACTGACTGTAGGTCTGGTTCCTACCATGGGATATCTTCATGAAGGACATGCCAGTCTTGTCGACAAAGCGGTATCATTGTGCGACCGGGTAGTCGTCTCGGACTTTGTCAACCCGACGCAGTTCGGACCAAACGAGGATCTGGAAACGTATCCCCGAGATTTTGACAAAGACTGCCGCCTTCTGGAGGAACACGGCGCATCGCTGGTATTTCATCCGGAAGTTTCAGAAATGTATGACTCCGATGCTGCTACCTATGTGGAGATTCTCTCTGAGATGCCGAAACAGCTGTGCGGTAAAACCCGTCCTATTCATTTTCGTGGAGTCTGCACAGTCGTCTCCAAGCTGTTTAACCTTGTGAGTCCTGACAAGGCCTTCTTCGGTCAGAAGGATGCACAGCAGCTCGCCATTATCCGTAAAATGGTGAAAGACATGTGCTACAACATTGAGATTATCGGCTGTCCCATCATCCGTGAGCCGGACGGGCTTGCCAAATCTTCTCGAAACACCTATCTGAACCCCGAAGAGCGCAAGGCAGCACTCTGCCTGTCCCGCGCTGTTTTCCTTGGTAAAGATCTGGTTAAGAGCGGCGAGACCAATGCCCGTAAAATTGAGCAGGCCATGACAGAGGAAATTTCTAAAGAGCCCCTTGCCAGAATTGACTATGTACAGGTCGTTAACGGGACCACTATGATGCCGGCCGATACAATTGACGGCAATAATCTTGTGGCCATAGCTGTCTACATTGGAAAGACGAGACTCATTGATAACTTTATTGTCGAAGGAGATCTTATCCAGTGACTGTTACCATGCTGAAATCCAAAATTCACCGCGCTACCGTTGTTCAGTCAGAACTCAATTATGTCGGTTCTATTACAGTAGACCCCGAGCTTCTTGATGCCGCGGGTATCCTGGAGTACGAAAAAGTTCAGATTGCCGATGTCGACAATGGGAGCCGGTTTGAGACTTACACCATTGCAGGCCGGCCGGGATCGGGAATGATATGTCTGAACGGCGCCGCCGCCCGCTGCGTTAGTAAGGGCGATAAAGTGATTATAATGGCCTATGCAGATATGTCTCCGGAAGAGGCACGTACCTTTAAGCCTAAGGTTGTTTTCGTTGACGACGACAACCATATCGCCCAAGTGACACATTATGAAAAACACGGTCAGCTGTACCGCGAGATCTGAGAACACTATGGAAAATTTAAACGAAAAATGTATTGTGCTAGGCATTACCGGCGGTATTGCGGCTTATAAAATGGCCAATGTCGCCAGTGCATTGACTAAGGCCGGTGCTGATGTGCATGTCGTCATGACCGAAAATGCGCAGCAGTTTATTACTCCGCTGACTTTTGAGACACTGACACACAATCCATGCGTAACTGACACGTTTGACCGAAGTACACCGTTTGAAGTCACTCATATTTCCCTGGCCAAAGCAGCGGACCTCATACTGATTGCACCTGCTACCGCGGACATCATTGCGAAAATGGCGCATGGTATAGCTGACGACATGCTTTCTACCGTCGTGCTGGCGTCAACCTGTCCCAAACTGTTTGCACCGGCCATGAACACGGCCATGCTCTTAAACCCAATAACTCAGGAGAACATTGAGAAACTGCAGCACTTCGGCTTTACTCTCATTGAACCGGACTCAGGTCATCTTGCCTGCGGCGATTCAGGGAAGGGAAAAATGCCAGAACCGGTTGTTCTTGTCGACTGGGTGGAACGAAGTATTGCACGGCCGAAGGACCTGAAAGGACTGCGCGTCACGGTAACGGCCGGACCAACGCAGGAATCTCTCGATCCCGTGAGGTATCTTACCAATCACAGTTCCGGGAAAATGGGATACGCCATTGCAAGGGAAGCAGTCCTGCGCGGGGCTGAGGTCAATCTTATTTCCGGGCCGGTCTCTCTGGATCCGGTCTCAGGCGCTGAGATGACCAGAATTACTACAGCGGAAGAAATGAACTATGCGGTTCAAAACAGTCTTGCCGAAACCGATATTCTGATTATGGCCGCCGCTGTGGCAGACTACCGACCGGCAGAGATATCTTCCGAAAAGATCAAAAAAAGTGATTCCGATTTCGTGATTCCTACCGTCCGTACTCCGGATATTCTGGGGAGTATTGGAAAGAAAAAGCCAGAAGGTCTTTATATCTGCGGATTTTCCATGGAGACTAGCCATCTGCTGGAAAATTCCCGGAAGAAACTGGAAAATAAGCAGCTGGATATGATAGCTGCCAATAATGTCAAAGTCCCAGGAGCCGGTTTTGGAGTCTCCACTAATGTTGTAACTCTGATTACAAAAGATAAGGAAGAAGCACTTCCACTTATGTCCAAACAGGAAGTGGCAGGAGTTTTGATAGACCGCATTCTGGAGTATCGCTCATGATTCTGGCAGTCGACGTAGGAAATACTACCGTTCACTTCTGCACTCTAGTGATGGAACAAGGGGAGTGGCAGTATCTTCATTCCCGAAAGTATCCGACAAATGGCGTTTCTTTTCCCTATTTCCAGGATACCTCGCTGGATCCGCAGCAGTTTGAAGGCGCTGTTCTGTGCAGCGTTGTACCCGGAAAGAACAAGACCTTAATTCATATGCTGCAGAAAGAAATTGGAAAACGTCCTCTGGTGGTCTCAGCGGCTCTGAGAAGCGGATTAAGTCTGCATATAAAGAAACCGGAAAAGCTGGGAACAGACCGTATTGCAGACGCCTGTGGAGCTACTGTAAGCTTTACGCTCCCCTTAATAACGGTAGACATAGGGACTGCCATAACCTTTAATGTGGTAGATTCCCGAAAAAGATTTTGCGGTGGTGCCATTGCTCCGGGGCTTGACACAGCCATGCAATCCTTGGAAAATAAAACAGCACAGTTAAATTCGGAGGTCCTAGAAACCCCATCTCATGCGATTGGAACCGATACTGAAGAGTGTCTTCAGTCTGGTGTGATATTTGGCGCAGCCTCTCTGATTGAGGGAATGACTGACCGCATAGAACAGGAACTGGGAGAGCCAGCTGAACTGGTTCTGACCGGTGGAGGCTCATCCTACCTGGACCCGCTGATCCGAAGAGAACATGTGACAGACCCCTGGCTTTTGATGAGAGGTCTGGCCGAACTTTATACACTGAACAGCTGAATATCCAAGGAGAACGACTATGGACAACATTGTACTGATTGGGATGCCCGGTTCCGGAAAAAGCACAATCGGTGTTTTACTCGCCAAGAATCTTGCCTACCAGTTCCTGGACTCCGACCTGATTATCCAGGATAAAATCGGAATGAAACTTCAGGAGTATATTGATACTTATGGTCCGGATAAATTTTCTCAGGTAGAGGATCAGATCAATTCTGAAATAGAGGCAGACCGCGCAGTAATTGCAACTGGAGGAAGTGCTGTCTATGGTGAGCACGCCATGGAACATTTTTCAAAGACAGCAACAATAGTCTATCTGCGGGTCTCTTTTGATGCCCTGCGGCAACGAATTAAGAATTTCTCCAGCCGTGGCATTGTAGTTCCGGAAGGAGAGACATTTTTAGACGTCTACAACGAGCGTATTCCACTTTATGAGCGCTATGCTGATGTTACCGTGGATACGGAGGGAAAAGAGTTCTGGGACGTCGTAGAGGAAATTACGGCTGCTGTCATGGAATACAGACAGAACAATTCCTGATAGTTAGAAATAGGAACAGAAAAACCGGCTCTGAAATTTCAGAGTCGGTTTTCGTTTATCGTAAAATCTGTTTATGTTTATTAGTCTACTTTATCCTTTAAGAGAACATCATGAGAGCCGCCTTCAACAATGGAAGTAGAGGAGACAACAGTCAGTTTTGCCTTGGACTGAAGCTCTTTAATGTTCAGAGCGCCACAGTTGCACATGGTAGAACGAACTTTAGAAAGAGACGTATTGACTCCATCTTTCAGAGCACCAGCATAAGGTACGTAAGAATCAACGCCTTCCTCGAAGGAGAGCTTCTTGTCTCCGCCAAGGTCATAACGCTGCCAGTTTCTGGCACGGTTGGAACCTTCGCCCCAGTACTCTTTGACATAACGGCCGTTGATACGGATTCTCTCAGTTGGAGACTCGTCAAATCTTGCAAAGTAACGGCCGAGCATCAGGAAGTCTGCGCCCATTGCGAGAGCAAGAGTAATGTGATAGTCCTGAACAATACCACCATCTGAGCAAACCGGAACATAAACACCGGTCTCCTCATAATACTTGTCTCTTTCTCTGCAGACATCAATGAGAGCGGTAGCCTGGCCACGGCCAATACCTTTGGTCTCACGGGTAATGCAGATGGAACCGCCGCCGATACCGACTTTAACAAAATCTGCACCGCAGTCAGCCAGGAAACGGAAGCCTTCGCCGTCAACAACGTTTCCGGCGCCGACTTTGACACTGTCTCCATAGTTTTCACGAATCCAGGAGAGTGTACGTTTCTGCCATTCGGTATATCCCTCAGAGGAGTCAATGCAGAGAACATCAGCACCAGCATTTACAAGAGCCGGAACACGCTCAGCATAATCTCTGGAGTTGATACCAGCGCCTACCATGTAGGACTTGTTCTTGTCGAGGAGCTCATTGGTATTCTCTTTATGGGAGTCATAATCTTTTCGGAAAACAAGATAGGTGAGATGGTCATCTTTGTCGACAAGAGGAAGAGCGTTCAGCTTGTGGTCCCAGATGATGTCGTTGGCCTCTTTTAAGGTCGTTGTATCCGGAGCAGTAATAATTTTCTCACGGGGAGTCATAAAGTCTTTGACTTTAGTCTGAGGATCCATACGGCTGACACGATAGTCTTTGC
>CAYRKX010000081.1:3670-7472 GCA_964425185.1 uncultured Eubacteriales bacterium | reverse complement strand
CTAACCTTCGGGAATGTAAAACGGCCGCCAGTTCGCTTGGAGCTGGCGGCCGTAATTACAGCAAAGTTTATGAGAGGATTAAAGGTGGTTTATTTCAGCTGGAAATCAGCTTCTGAAACTACTTTTTCTACTAACCATGGAAGGTCCTGTTTGTTGGCGACGACATTCATGTGAAGAGCCTTATGAACAATAAGCAAGTCAGCGTTAGGAATACGGCTTGCAATTTCTTCCGATTTAACCGGAGGAACGAGGGAATCATCTCTTCCAACTACGACTTTAACAGGAACAGTAATGTCTTCAATGCCCTTGGAAACGTCAATAGTTTCATCAATAAGCCAGTCCTCAAGAGTTACCGCGTCAGGTTCCATTGCGTTAATCGCGTCGAGGACATCCTGATTGTCAGCATGGCCGAACCCGGCGTAGACAACATCTTTTGGTACCACGCCGCTGTGGACAGAAGCTTTGAAATCTTCCGGCAAATAGGAGAAATCCAAAGCGCCGCCTTCGACGATGCCGCCGATGACATTGGCCGGTTTTCTGGCGAGGCTGCCTACTGTGAGTGCGCCGCCAAGAGAATGACCGATGAGAAGAACATTGTCAATGTCAGAAATGAAGTCCGCAATGGCATCTAAATAGTTGTCGGCGGAATAGCCGGTGTTCTCAGAGTCACCATGACCGGGAAGGTCAAAATAGTAGACATTGTAGTCTTCAAGCTCAGTATGGGTTGCTTTGAGGAAATCTTTATTACAGCCGGTACCGTGAATGAACACTATATTTAAATTGGAGTATTTTTTGCCGGGGAAGAAATAGTAGGCGAGTCCCCGCTTAACTTTGTAATTACTCATTGGGGGTAATCCTTTCTTTGATTAGGTGATTTATGATTTGCAAATTAATGAATTTTATAGATTTACTGCAAATTCATATTATTCATACTTAAAAAGTATGAATACATTATAAGGGATAAGAGAAAGGGTGTCAACTAATAAAAGCCCCCCTACAGGAGCTGTGCTTGGAAAGTTGTACTAAAAGTGGTTCTTGGAGTGGGTTGTGGTACAGGCTAAAAAATGAGGTGTACCACATAACCCATTTTTAGGAGAATGTGGTACACCCACAAAGATGAAATAATTACTTCTCTGCAAAAATCAACCACTTGATTTAGCTCCGCTGTTCATTGCTTCCTCCAAAGTCGCATATCCAGCAACCCAATGATAACTACCAATCGACTCGTAAATATTTAGTAATTTCCCATGAGGCGTACTACTTGATTTGTAATGAATCACTCCAGAATCAGTACTAATATCATTGAACCGAACGTACGTGTAATACTGCTTATGATGAATGGACTTTGCATCAACAGCCGCATTGACATTAATTTTTACTTTTATTCCTACAATTAACGACTTATTTTTCCACTTGTATTGTTTCACTGAAACAGCACCCATCAGATGCGGATTACGCCAGGTTTTTCGACTTTCACTCTTAATGACCTCTTTTGCCGCATTACCCAGTGCCTTTTCTATTTCTGCGCGGCTTGGCGAACTGGAGCTGACCCTTATACTTTGGGTACTACTTGTCCGGCTTTCCACCTTTACCTCCGGCACCGTCGTACTATTTTTCCCCGCGCGGCCCGCCGCTACCACAATTCCAGTAGCAATAACAGCAACAGCCAGCACTATGGACAGGACTTTTTGCCAAGTCATCGCCCCGGAGCGGGAGCCCCGTCTAATGCGCCGGGACACTTTCTTCCAGATTTCCTCTTCCATGGCAGAATCCGACACTTGGGCCTGAATAAACCCACCGCCAACCGGAGGTTCCAAAGACACATTGACGTGTCCTGCTGCTGGAACCAGGACAAAACCGTGGATCTGAACATTTTCCTTCCGCTCAATCTGCCGGATTTTCTTCCGCAGTGCCTCTTTGGCATAAAATACGTTACTTTTGACCGTGCCAACCGGAATTGAGAGCTGCGATGCAATCTCTTTGTAACTATCGCCCTGCTGATACAGCGCCAGACACGTCGCCCGCTGCGCCGGAATCTCATCCATAGCATCCTGCAGCAGCTGATGCAGCATTTTCTGCTCCGCTTTCGCCTCGGGTGATGCATCGTAATCTAATCCCGCCAGCTCGTCCATTCCAGCATAATTTTCGTTTGAAACCGGTGGCTTAAAATCGTCCAGTCCAACTTTTCTCTTCTGATGCACAATGAAACTGACCGATTCATTATGTGCAATGGTCCGACACCAGCTCAGAAACCTGGCTGGATTCTGTAAAGAACTTAATCGCCGATAAATTAAAATGTAGGTTTCCTGAATGATGTCCTCCGCGTCGAGCGAATTGTGGAGAACCTTCAGGCATTCGGCGCGCACGGTATCGTACGAATAGCGATAGAGTTCGTTAAACGCCGTAGTATCGCCCCGCTTCGCGGCCTCTATTATTTCTGCGATCTGCTCCATTTTGTACTCTTTTCCATTTCCATTCATTGTCTATTTTCTCCAGGATTTGTGAAATAGACGATGGAAATTGGGAAGTGGTTCAGAAGAATAAAGGCATTGCAGCTTCCTGGACTCACTGGTGAACACTTTCCTGGATGGCCTGCTCGAATAACAGCGAATAAAAAGAGAAACAGCACCAAACCCAATATGGGAATGGTGCTGTTTTCTAACTCTTATGAAGTTTTAGTTGAGCTTATGCCTGAGTGCTTTCTGAAATCTGAGCGGCAGATACAGTACTTTCAGGGGACTGAGTACCGTCGGTTGACTCGTTCTGGTCATTCTGCTCAGTCTGGTCAGTTGGGCTCTGTTCATCACCGGAAGAGTTTAGAAGGTTATGAGCAATAATACCAGTGGCGACAGCCGCACCAGTACCAACGACAGCAGTTGTAGCGAGTGCACCTGCACCAAGAGCAAGGCCTGTACCGACAACAGCGGTGGTTCCCAGAGCAGCGGCACCAAGGGCACCTGCGCCCAGGGCGGTAGCACCCAGAGCAACCGGAGCACCAAGAGCAACAGCGCCAGCACCCAGAGCAAGCGGGGTACCAAGGACTACGGCACCTGTGGCCAGCGCCGCACCAGTACCCAGAAGAGCTACGTCAATGCCGTCCCAGAGAGCCGCATGAGCGACCTGTGCTCCGGTGACAACACGAAGTGGAATGCCGATCAGAGCATCCGCCTGAAGAGGAACGGTCCAAAACATCCGGTCTGCCAAAGCAATCGGCTGGAGTGGTCCCGGGATTATCATGAGTGGAACCGTTCCGAAAAGATAAGCGTTAATCAAATTCTGAGGGTTGAAATAACGACCAATGGCATGAACCTGATACAGGTGGCTTGCCGCATGAACCGGAGCCGCTACTGCCGCTACGGCATTCCGAGTAATCGGACCCGCCATAGTGGGAGCCGCCGCCGGAGCCGCTACGCCAACGGCCATAGTTACCGCCATAACGATGCCCAGAAGCTTTGTGCCAAAGCGGGTGGCTCTAAATTTCTTATGTTTGTCTGCATTCATTTTGTTTTCCTCCATTTTTCCTTTTTCATGTTGTGCAAAGAGATTTTTCTCTGCCTTACAACTAATAGACGACTGGAATTGAAAAAGGTTCAGCCACTTAATTAGACAAAAAGTCCTTTTTGCTTGAGACTGGTTATAACGGAGCGTGTGGCAGATGTTTAGGGGAATGCCCACGGTTAACGGGGGCTTAGATTCTGAACTTTCCTCCATTATTCCTCCACAACGAAATCACAGACATGAAAAAATCCCGTAGGTACTACGCCTACGGGATTTTCTAATGGTCGAGGTGACAGGGCTCGAA
>CAYRKX010000081.1:0-3570 GCA_964425185.1 uncultured Eubacteriales bacterium | reverse complement strand
CCCGTAGGTACTACGCCTACGGGATTTTCTAATGGTCGAGGTGACAGGGCTCGAACCTGCGACCCTCTGGTCCCAAACCAGATGCGCTACCAAACTGCGCTACACCTCGAATTGCCTGAATATTATAACAACCGCTTTCACCGTTGTCAACTTTTAGACTTCATTTCAGACTTTAAATGATTTCGGACATTTACTATAATAAAAGTTAGACTATTTCACGAGGAGAATCAAAAGTATGGAAAGAAGCAGCGGCATTTTAATGCCCATCTTCTCACTTCCGTCCAAGTATGGCATTGGCACTCTGGGGAAAGAGGCCTACCATTTTGCGGACTTTTTGGAGAAGGCGCGCCAGAAGTACTGGCAGGTTCTTCCGCTTGGACCGACCGGGTACGGCAACAGCCCGTACACCTCGTTTTCGTCCTTTGCGGGGAACGTGTATCTCATAGATCTGGACGAGCTCATTGAGGAAGGCATCCTGGAGCGGGATTACGTCGAATCCTTTGACTGGGGAGACGACGACGAGAAGATCGACTACGGGAAGATTGAAGCTAACCGTCTCACCGTCCTGAAAAAAGCGTTCGAAAACGGATTTGAGTCGTCCCGCGGGGAAGTTGAGAAATTTACACAGGAAAACGCCTGGGCTGAAGATTATGCCATGTTCCGCGCTTTGCGCGACCATTTCGACGCCAGTTTGTGGATTAACTGGGAAGAACCCATTCGCATGCGTACTCCGGAAGCTATGGCGCAGTACAGAGAACTGCTCCGGGACGAAATTAACTTTTACCTGTATTTGCAGTATCTGTTCGCCAGACAGTGGGATAAATTTCGGGACTATGTACACTCCTGCGGCATAAAAATTATTGGCGATTTACCCATCTATGTCTCCATGGACTCGGCCGACACCTGGACGGAACCTCAGTTCTTCCAGCTCGACCGCGAGAACATCCCGACCTGTGTGGCCGGTGTTCCGCCGGACTATTTTGCCAAAGACGGCCAGCTGTGGGGCAACCCGCTGTACAACTGGGACGCCATGCAGAGAGATGGCTATGGCTGGTGGATTCGACGGGTTGAAGGAGCGTCCAAGCGCTATGATGTTATCCGTATTGATCACTTCCGCGCATTTGAGAGCTACTGGGCGGTTCCCTTTGGGGAAACGACCGCCAAGAACGGCCAGTGGCGCAAGGGCCCTGGCATGGATTTAGTCAAGGTTCTGCGGGACTGGTTCTACAACATCGACTTCATCGCCGAAGATTTAGGGGATTTAACCCCCGATGTCGTCAAATTAGTGGAAGATTCCGGATTCCCGGGCATGAATGTCCTCGAATTTGCCTTTTCACCGGATGCGGGGTCCAAATATCTACCCCATTATAATAGTATAAACTCGGTCTGCTACGTCGGAACCCATGACAACAACACCGCGATTGGCTGGCTGGAAGACCCGGACGTAGATGCCAACAACAAGGAATTTGCCACAAAATACCTGGGACTGAGTGATGCCGAGAGTAAAAGTGTCGGACTCATCCGCGGAGGAATGGTCTCCCCGGCAAAGATGTTCATTGCGCAGATGCAGGACTGGCTCGGACTTGGGGCGGAGGCCCGCATGAATATTCCGGGCACGGCCACGGGAAACTGGCGCTGGAGAATGAAACCCGGCGCCGATGATGACGCTCTGGCGAAACAAATTGGTGAATATACACACATGTTTGGGCGTGACCGGTAACAAATTCGTTGCGCCTTTAACAGAGTTGTGTTAGAATAACGCTACTAAAACGTAATACCTTATTATTTAGCGGAGGTAAAGCTTTATGGCAAAGAAAAAGTATGTTTATCTTTTCAAAGAAGGTAACGCAAACATGCGCGAGCTCCTCGGCGGTAAGGGTGCAAACCTCGCAGAGATGACCAACCTTGGTCTTCCTGTTCCGCGTGGCTTCACAATCACTACCGAAGCTTGTACAGCGTACTATGATGACGGCCGCAAGATCAACGACGACATCCTCGCTGAAATTGCTGAATACGTCACCAAACTCGAAGAGCAGACCGGCAAGAAGTTCGGCGACAAAGAGAATCCTCTTCTTGTTTCCGTTCGTTCCGGTGCCCGTGCATCTATGCCTGGCATGATGGACACCATTCTTAACCTTGGTCTTAACGAAGACGTTGTTGACGCCATCATCAAGAAGACCGGCAATGAGAGATGGGCTCGTGACTGCTACAGACGTTTCATTCAGATGTATTCTGACGTAGCAATGGGCGTTGATAAGTCTAAATTCGAGAAGCTTATCGACAAGAAGAAAGCTGAACGCGGAGTTACTCAGGACGTTGAACTCACTGCTGATGACCTCAAGGATCTTGCAGATCAGTTCAAGGCTGTCTACAAAGAGGAGAAGGGTGAGGACTTCCCGACCGACCCAAGAGAGCAGCTCGTTGGTGCTATTGAAGCTGTATTCAGATCATGGGATAACCCGCGTGCCAATGTTTACCGCCGCGACAATGATATTCCGTATTCCTGGGGTACTGCAGTTAACGTACAGGAAATGGTATTCGGTAACTGGTCCGACAACTCCGGTTCTGGTGTTGCTTTCACTCGTGACCCGTCCACCGGTGAAAACCGTTTCTATGCTGAGGTTCTCATGAATGCACAGGGCGAGGACGTAGTTTCCGGTGCCCGTACCCCGATGAAGATCGAGGAAATCAAGAAGACTCTGCCGGACATCTATGATGAACTCATCGGCATTGCTCATAAACTTGAAGACCATTATCAGGACATGCAGGACATGGAGTTCACCATCGAGGATGGCAAGCTCTTCATGCTCCAGTGCCGTAATGGTAAGCGTACTGCCCGCGCTGCTATCAAGATCGCTGTTGATCTTGTAAATGAGGGCAAGACCACTAAGGAAAAAGCTCTTCTTGGCATTGACCCGAGAAACCTTGATACTCTTCTTCATGGTTCCTTCGATCCTGATGCTCTTAAGAAGGCAGAGGCTGACGGCCGTCTGATCGGCAAGGGCCTCCCGGCTGCTCCTGGCGCTGCCTGCGGTAAGATCGTCTTCACCGCTGAGGAAGCTAAGGAGTGGAACGAAAAGGGCGAGAAAGTTGTTCTCGTTCGTCGTGAGACTTCTCCTGAGGACATCGAGGGTATGAAGTCCGCACAGGGCATTCTCACCGCTCGCGGTGGTATGACCTCTCACGCTGCCGTTGTTGCCCGTGGCATGGGTTCCTGCTGCGTAGCTGGCTGCTCCGAAATCGTTATGGATGAGGACAACAAACAGTTCCAGCTCGGTGGAAAGACCTACAAAGAGGGCGACGTAATTTCCTTCGACGGTAACACTGGTAAGATTTATGATGGTTCTCTTCCAATCAAGGATGGTTCCATTACTGATAAAGACTTCGCAACCATCATGGAGTGGGCTGATGAGGCTCGTGCTCTTGAGGTTAGAACTAATGCAGATACTCCGGCTGACGCAGCTAAGGCTGTTGAGCTCGGCGCTGAAGGTATCGGTCTTTGCCGTACTGAGCATATGTTCTTCGCTGGCGACCGTATCGAGGCCTTCCGCGAGATGATCTGCTCCGACA
>CAYRKX010000080.1:0-7590 GCA_964425185.1 uncultured Eubacteriales bacterium | reverse complement strand
GCAGCGGCGGGCTTCCCGGACGGCATGAAGCAGACTGTGAATTATGGGACCAACCGGCTCGCCGGCGCGTACAGCTTCGGATGCATGAATGCAATTCGACACTGGCAGAAGCAAATGTCTTTCCTCCTGTCCAACGACGGCAACCTGTGCAGGGGCTCCCTCATTTAACATATTTATAGTAAACTCATCCACGCGCTCCCCGGGTTCCAGTTCGTAACGGAGCAGGCTGGTATTGGTTTCATTAGTAAACATAGTTTTTCCTCTCTTTCCTCTGGTCCTATCATCATACCGGAAAATCAGAATGCCGCAGCAAAAAAAGTACAAACGGCACCATATTGGGAACGAACGGTACCGAAGAGCGAAGCAAGTTTTTTTCACTTGTTTCCGAGTATATCTACATGTATGATATTGGCTGGTGGCGGAATTCCGAAACGGGATGCTGCCCGGGGAGATAAGAGAAAAAAGTGGGGGAATCTATGACAATCGGGACACTATCATCCGATCCCGTAATGTGTAAATTTATGGATGATACTTTAGGAGAATATGCAGACCGGAAATACCTTGACGTGGACCACATGTCCTTTACCAGCAGGAAGGAGTACCTGGACGCTCACCGCAGTTTCGATCTTCTCTTCATCGACGAAGGGGTTGACCACCGCTCATCGCTGGAGACTGCACGGCGAATTCGCATGGAAGATCCGCAGGTTGCGCTCGCCCTGCTTGCGCCAACCTCGGAAAAAGTGTTTGAAGCCTTTATGGTACAGGCTCACCGGTACATCGTAAAGCCTGTGAGTCAGACCTGCGTCTTCGAGGCGATTGACGGCTGCCGCAAAACCATGTTTTCCAATCAGATTATCCTGGTGCGGTTGTCCGGACGCTACATCGCCCTTCAGTCCGAGGACATTTTTGCCATTGAGGCCGACGGAAAGGAGAGCCGGGTGCGGACGCGGACGCAGACGTACCAGACTACCAGCTCCTACTCGCAGATTAAAGCGCAGCTGCCAAATGAGTATTTTTTCCTGGTTCACCGGTCGTTTGCCGTCAACATGAGCCACATCCGTGCTTTTGACGCAGAGCATGTGGAGCTCATCAACGGGACGCACATTCCGCTGAGCCGCAGGCGCAAAGTGGAATTTTACCGCGCCTATACCCAGTTTATAAAGCGCCATTCGGGGATTTAGACGGCACTTTACACATCTGGTATAATCTAGTCATTCTGAAGAAGAGAGGAAAGTTCTGATGTCCGATAAAGCTCATGGCCGTGAAATTTCTTCGGCCCGCAAACTGACCACGGTGGCCATCATGTCTGCCCTTGCCACCGTTCTGATGTACCTGGAAATTCCCATCCCCATTGTCCCGGCGTTCATCAAGCTGGATTTTTCCGAACTTCCGGCGCTGCTGACATCATTTGCTCTGGGACCCTGGTATGGTGTCCTGGTGTGTCTCGTCAAGAACCTGCTTCATATGCCGGCTTCTACCTCCGCTTTTGTCGGAGAACTTTCCAACTTTATACTGGGCACCCTGTTTGTTCTGCCTGCAGGGTATATTTACCAGCATAACCGGAGTAAGAAAAACGCGTTCATCGGCTCTCTGGTCGGAGCGCTTTGCATGACGGTTCTGAGTTTCTTTACTAATAATTACATTGTTTATCCGTTCTTTGCCAAAGCGTTCATGCCCATGCAGGCCATTCTGTCCGCGTACCAGGCCATCCTTCCGAGTGTCAAGACTCTGCCTCAGGCCATTCTCATCTTCAACGTTCCCTTCACGTTTGTGAAAGGAATGCTCGACGTTCTTCTGACCTTTGTCCTGTACAAGCGGATTTCGCCTCTGATTTTGCAGGACCGCTCCACACGCAGAAAGAAGAAACGCAGATAAGCTCTTGACAAAGATCAGGGGCAAGATTATTATTTATTGCGTTCAATTAAATAAACCTTATCCAGAGTGACGTAAGGGAACAGGCCCATTGACGTCCGGCAACCTGCTTTGTAAGGTGCCAATTCCTGCGGTGAAAAACCGGAAGATAAGTCGCGTATACGCCTTTCGGATTTCCCGAAAGGCTTTTTTATTTTGTATTTTTTCTTTATCTATATTGATTGGAGGCATTCGCATGCATCATTTCTTTACCTCGGAGTCGGTCACAAAAGGACATCCCGACAAAGTCTGTGACCAGATCTCCGATGCCATTCTCGACGAGATTATTAAACAGGACCCGGACGGCCGTGTCGCCTGCGAGACCACCGTCACCACCGGTCAGGTCATGATTATGGGTGAAATTTCCACCAGTGCGTATGTGGACATCCCGAAGATCGCCCGCCAGACGATCAACGAAATTGGTTATAACGACCCGTCCATCGGCTTTACCGGTGACAGCTGCGCAGTATTAACGGCGATTGACGAGCAGTCCGCCGACATTGCTCTCGGTGTTGACCACTCGGAAGAAAACAAGGCCGGAAATGAAGACCCGTATGAACTCAACGGTGCCGGTGACCAGGGCATGATGTTCGGTTACGCCATCAACGAGACTCCAGAGCTTATGCCGCTGCCCATCTCCCTTGCCCACAAGCTGGCCAAGAAGCTGACCGATGTCCGTGAAGATGGTACTCTTCCCTATCTCCGCCCGGACGGAAAATCTCAGGTCACAGTAGAATACGATGAAAACGACAAGCCGGTTCGTGTTGATGCCGTCGTTATTTCCACACAGCACGCTCCGGATGTCACTCTGGAGCAGATCCGCTCTGATATTAAGAAGTATGTCATCGAACCGGTTATTCCGAAAGAATTTCTGGATGACAACACCAAGTTTTTCATCAATCCAACCGGACGGTTCGTCATCGGCGGTCCTGCCGGCGACTCCGGACTGACCGGACGCAAAATTATCGTTGATACTTACGGCGGTGCCTGCGGCCACGGCGGCGGGTGTTTCTCTGGAAAAGATCCGACCAAGGTTGACCGTTCTGCCTCTTACGCAGCACGCTGGGTGGCCAAGAACATTGTCGCCGCCGGTCTTGCCGACCGCGTTGAAGTTGAGCTCGCCTACGCCATTGGCGTTGCCACTCCGATCAGTGTCTATGTCAACACTTTTGGAACCGAGAAAGTCCCGGTCAGCAAGATCAATGACGCAGTAAACAAAGTCTTTGACCTTCGCCCGTCCGCTATCATCGACGAACTGGATCTCCGCAGACCAATTTACAAGCAGACCGCCGCCTATGGTCATATGGGTCGTGAGGACCTGAACGTACCGTGGGAGAAGACCGACAAGGTCGATGAGCTGAAAGCAGCTGTAGCGGAATAAGTTGAAATGAATAAAGATCGTAAAAGCGCCCGGAAGCAGATGTACTTCCGGGCGCCTCTTATATCTTGTATATTGTATAGACCGGTGAATTGCCAGTAAAAGGCAAAAAAGGCATGAAAAAAACACCTTCCACCTTGGGAGGTGCTTTTTTCAGCTAAAAACATCAGGTTTACATAATGAATAGTTAATATAAACAACGCAATGAACAGCCGATAACCGGCCCAATTCCCTACCTGCTCTCAACTGTTCACTTTGTTGTCATATATTAGACGTCTATTGTGCCAGAAATGATTCACTTTTTCAAGAAAAATTTTAAAAAACTTTGAAACGGAGTCATATCCCAGGCAGAAGACCTCTTTTGGTCTTCGATGACATTATAGCGAAATTGTCGGTAAACTGCAAATTCTTTCCGCGATTTCCGTAAAGAATTCGTTATAGGTCTGCTCTTCTTCCCCAATGCCCATATAGGAGACATGGTCCTTGTCTTCTGTCGGCATGACATGCCAGATTCCAGGCTTAATGTCCATTCCCTCCTGGTACTCGACAAACGGTTCGTTTGCCGGATGTCTGGCACACTCGACATTGACAAGTCCGTCATTGGGGCGCCAGTCCACACCGTGATCTTTGTCCTTATACCGGCCTTCCAGAATACTGAACGGTTTTAACAGAGCAAACATTTTTTTCGTCGGCAGTTCCAGTCCGTGCCAGGTCCAGGTGCGGCGCCCGCTGTAGGAGAAATAATAGATGTTGTCGTAGGTCTTGTAGTCTTTGGTCAGAGTGCTGCCGCCTTCAGTGCTGAGCTCCCAGAATATATTGTTCTCTTTCCTCTTAAGAAGCTCAATGATCTTCTTTGGCTGGGGTTTAATGTGTTCTGTTTTGCTAGTGAAGCCGAAACGGTCCAGGCTGAAATCGTAGACCCGGGCAAGCTTAGTTCCACTGGCAAGATTTCCCAGGCTATAGGCCCCAAAAGCCATTCCGTTCATAACCAGAGAAGACATAGCATCCGGCAGGGTTACACCATTGTGGGTTGCTGCAAGTGTCACACAGGAATGGACCCACTCCTGTTTTCCACCGGCGAAGAGCGGGCTTAAGTCGTCTGGATCTGTCCCCTCGCGCTCCTCGGCGCTTCCCTCAGCCAGCAGGTTAATGAGGGTTCTGACCGTTGGTCCGCCGAAACTGTGGCCAATGAGGTTAATCTTCTGGAGTTTTCCTTCATCGTCGAGCTCGCCCCAGTTCGGTACCAGCCCCGGGAACGTCTCCCCAAATCTTGGATATCCTCCGCGAGCTGAGTGAACTTTTCCGTAGTCAACTCTCCCGCCTTTTATTCTTGCGTACAGCATACATGCACGGTCCCACATCCCGGAAAACGGTCCGACGTGCGGGGTCTCCGCTTTATACCCCTTGGACTGCAGTGCCTTTTTTGCGTTTGCGTTCCACATGCCGAATGTCGGCACTTTCTGGTCCAGTTCAGACTCGCTGCCCCAGCACAGGAATCCATGGACAAGAATAAACGGATAAGAATTGACTTGGCTCATAGCGGCCTCCTTCATTGCTTTTTCTCTTTTCCCGCGGCGATTCAGTGGTCTTACCGCAGGACTTCGTATTTTTTTGCGACATTGTCTACTTAAACTTTACGCAAATAGCGGACACTAGTCAATTATTTCAGGGAAGTTCTCTGTAATGCAGGAACAAGTGTCTGAGTTTTAGATTTAACGATTCCTGCGTCCCCGCTGCAGTTCCCCTCGGCAAGACAAAGCGCCGCCGGCATCAGCCGGCGGCGCATCATTTTCCATGTTCATTTGTCAGTCCGGACTTTTCAGCCAGCGCCTGCCAGTCACCTGGCGGCTCGCACTGCCCGTACAGCTCAGTGCTTTTTAATCTTCCTGATTATAAAGCCAACGCTCCACAGGACAGCCGAAAATACCCAGCCAATGGAGGCACCTAGGAGGACCGGCATGACAATCTTGGCTGCCGTGTTCCCGCAGACCCATGCACCGGATGACACCATCATAATAATAGCCGCTGCAATATACAGAACGCGCGTGGCTTTGTTATAGCTTTTCCGAATTTCCGGCTTAATGGTATATTCCGTATACTCCATCCCTGCTATAAACGTCAGAATAAACAGAAGCACTGCTGCGTCCGAAGACAGACCACCGCTGCCATTTGCATAAAACCCCAGGGTGTCAAACCCACGGATGACAATGACAAGATACAGTGCCAACGAAATAATAAGGAGAATTCGGTTGTTCTTCTGCCAGAACTTCCACTTTTCCTGGATGCTGGCGCGGTTCAACTGGTTCAGGTTCTGTGCGATTTTACCGGGCATAGTTCCCACATCCTTTTCTTCTGACCCCCATTGTACATGGTTTTTCCCGCAAGTTCAATTCCATCCGCGATTCACGGGATCCAACATATCCGCACCGCTGTAAAGCAACGCATTGCAGATAGCAGCAGCTACTGTACTGCCGCCTTTTCGCCCCATGGCTATAATACCCGGGACATCATAGTCCTGACACGTCTTAAGAATCCGCTCCTTGCCTTCAATAACATTGACAAAACCGACAGGGACGCCAATGACCAGGGAAGGCCGCAAGCCCTGCTCAATGAGTTCAGACAATTCAAGCAGAGCGGTTGGTGCGTTGCCTATGGCAAAGACCGCATGATCGGTTTCCCGGGCCGCCTTTTTCATAGAGGCAACTGCACGGGTCGTTCCGTCCCGTTTGGCACTTTCCATAACTTCGGGATCCCGCATGTAGCACTTTGCGTCACAGCCCAGTTGTTGAAGCGCACGTTTACTGATTCCCGACAGAGCCATGTTGGTGTCAGTCACTATAGGACTATGAGTTTCGAGGAATGCATGGGTTATGACGACCTGTGGATCGCCGACAAAGGTGAGAGTTTGGGCATAGTCGAAGTCTGCCGTTGTGTGGATGACCCGTTTGACTATGGCCTCTGTGCCGGGCTGCAGCGTTATACCGCGCTCCTTTAGCTCTCTGGTAATGATGGACATGCTGGTTCGCTCTATGTCCGACGGAAGATGATGTTCCATGTCAGATCCTTTCTGGAAGTCCAATAATGTTTCGCAGTGCGGTCATGTCCAGGGCACTCTGTACCGCATCAGCCAGAATATCGAACTGATGGTTCTCATACTCCTGGTGAGACATCGGTGCTTCCGTCTTATAACTTAGTCCTTTACGTGTACTTAATGCGGTTGCAAGCCGTTCTGTCACCTCGCCTGTGTCAAACAAGCCGTGGAAATACGTACCAAACGTTGACAGAGAAGAGCCCCAACGCGTGCCCGTTTGGGCGGAGATCCGACTTTCTGGCCTGCTGGCGTCTGTCGCAGCTTCCGTTTCCCCTGTATGTATTTCATACCCCTGAACCGCAGCCCCATTCAGTGCGCCGCTCAGGAAGTCACAGCCTTCAATTACAGCTGTTTCCTCCGCCAGATGCTTTTCTTTCTGGAACACCGTCTCCAGCGGAAGCAGTCCAAGTCCGCGCACAGTCCCGCCGCCCTCTGTACCATAAGGGTCTGACAGCGACTTCCCGAGCATCTGATATCCTCCGCAGATTCCAAGAATCGGCACACCACGGGCATGCAGTTGCAGCACTTTAGCCTCCATGCCGCTCTCCCGCAGCCAGATCAGGTCCGAAATGGTGCTCTTGGTCCCCGGAAGAATGACCATGTCCGGACTGCCAATCTCTCCGGGCTTTTCCACATACCGAACCCCGAACTGAGGATGGGCCTCCAGCGGGGCAAAATCGGTAAAATTGGAAATTCTCGGGAAACGAACCACTGCCACATCCAACACCCCGTTGTGCTCATTCTGCAGACGCGGTGCCAGGGAATCCTCGTCATCAATGTCGATATCCAGATAGGGAATAACCCCCAGTACGGGAATGTGGGTCTTGTCTTCCAGCATAACGAGACCCGGGTCAAGAATAGACGGGTCTCCGCGGAATTTATTGATGACAAAGCCCTTAATGTGCTCGTTCTCTTCCGGCTCCAGCAGGTCCACTGTGCCAACAAGCTGAGCAAACACTCCTCCACGGTCAATATCACCCGCAAGCAGCACAGGGGCATTCACCATCTGCGCCAGTCCCATGTTGACAAAATCGTTGTCCCGCAGGTTGATCTCCGCAGGGCTTCCCGCTCCCTCAATGACAATCAGGTCATTTTCGGCAGCAAGGCTGTCATAGGCCTCCTTCACCGCAGGAATGAGCTGTTTCTTATATTGGTAGTACTCCTTCGCTCCAAGCTGTGTCAGTACTTTGCCGTTCACTATGACCTGACT
>CAYRKX010000079.1:0-7647 GCA_964425185.1 uncultured Eubacteriales bacterium | reverse complement strand
CAAATTGCAGGTGATCTTTTCCGTAGAGTAAAAGAGAGCAGGCCACTCGGGGAGTTACTTCCTTGAGCAGACCTGCTCTTATTGTGTGCTGGGCATGGCACATAGCTTGGTGGTGAAAGTCCACTGTGGGGGCGATGTCTGCCTACGCCAACCATTAGCCGAACATCAAGGGTGTCCATCGTGAGGTGGAATCTGAAAGAAGATGCAGGCAAACCTCTGGCCTGAGGAACACGAATCACATCAGGCATTCCAACATGGGGCAAGCGTGCAATACAACGCAAACCCAATAGTCATGCGGGAAGAAATGAAGGAATATAAATGTGGCAGGTATGTGGAGGGAAGGAGATGTGTCTTACCCCAGGAGGTCTCAGGGCATATTGAGACAGTGGATGAAAGAAAAGGATGCAGCAGAAAACAGGACTTGACAATAAGGTAGCTACCTACGTATAATATCCGTCGGATACTACGAAATGGGTAAAGACGTTACAGAACTGTTGAATTTGGTAAAGCAGGTGAATCAACTATGGCTGAAGAGAAAAAAGTGGAAAATCCTTTAGGTACAAAACCACTGGGCCGGCTTCTGTTTTCTCTGGCCATGCCAGCAGTAATTGCCAATGTGGTCAACGCATTATATAACATTGTAGATCAGATATTTATCGGTCAGGGCGTGGGAAAATTAGGAAATGCCGCTACCTCAGTCGCTTTTCCGCTGACGACAATATGTCTGGCAATTGGCTTGATGGTCGGCCTGGGTTCGTCTTCAGGGTTTAACCTGGAACTTGGGCGGAAGCATGAAGACAAGGCGAGAAGAATATCCGGAACAGCAGTAGGCCTGCTGGTTATCTGTGGCGTTGTTCTCTGCATTATCATTCGTATATTCCTGAAACCCCTGCTGATTGCATTTGGCTCAACAGAAAATATTCTGCCCTATGCGATGCAGTATGCCGGAATTACTGCGTATGGTATTCCTTTTTTACTGTTCTCAACGGGCACAAATCCTCTGGTAAGAGCGGACCGCAGTCCAAAGTATTCTATGGCTGCCATTGTAACCGGGGCGGTTTTGAATACCATTCTGGACCCCATCTTTATTTTCGTATGCCATTGGGGAATTGCCGGCGCAGCGTGGGCAACGGTTATCAGTCAGATTATTTCAGCTCTCATGCTGGCAGGGTATTTCTTCCGTTTTAAGTCCGTTCATTTTGAGGCGAAAGACTTTATTCCCCATATTCGGGAAGTCTGGGATATCTGCAAGCTGGGTTTTAACTCCTTTATTTACCAGTTCTCTACTCTGCTTGTTCAGGTTACCATGAACAATATGCTGAAAATTTACGGCGCCAAGTCCATCTATGGTGCAGATACGCCAATCGCCGTGGCCGGAATCGTCATGAAAATCAATGTTATTTTTACCTCGATTGTCATCGGTATTATTAACGGTGCTCAGCCAATCTGCAGCTACAACTATGGAGCCAAAAAGTACGGACGGGTTCGTAAGACAGTGAAACTGTTCCTGACTTCGTCGATTATTGTCTCTGTGGTCATGTGGGCCTGCTTTGAAGCGTTCCCCAAACAGATTATCTCAATCTTTGGAAGTGCCGGAAACGATGCTCTGTATTTTGAATTCGGTGCAAAATTCATGAGAATGTTCCTGTTCTTTGTATTTCTGAACGGCGTACAGATTTGTTCCTCTACGTTCTTCCCCTCAATTGGTAAAGCCGGAAAGGGAGCTGCACTTTCCTTTTCCAAACAGGTTGTCTTCCTGATTCCGCTTCTGCTGATTCTCCCAAGATTTTTCGGCCTGAACGGAATTATGTATGCACAGCAGGTTACCGACCTTCTGTCGTTTATTCTGTCTGTCATATTCCTGGTTGATGAATTCAGGAAAATGCCGAGAGAAGATATGGATGATGAGTCTATAGAACAGAGACGTCAAAATAAAGTGATGGAGCAAAACTAATTTACAAGCTGACCTTTAACAGGAAAAAGGCGGACCGATTATTCGGCCTGCCTTTTCTTTGATCTGAATTTGCGATACAATTTCGCCATACGATAAATACCAATTGATGGAGGAACTACTATGGACAATATGGCTGGACGGAAAAGCGTTGGAAAGCGGCAGGACCGGCTCCTGGCTTTCTTCGATGCCGTTATGGCAATTGCCATGACAGTGCTTGCCCTGGAAATCGTGGTACCGCAGTTCTCAGCGGTCAGTCACGCGGAACGGCATGACTTCTTTGTCAGCCTGACCTGCTATTTAATCAGCTTCATCGCGATGAGCACACTGTGGTATATTCACAACAATTTCTTTTCTACCCATGAACTGACGGGGCGGAACATAGAGATTGTTCTGCATCTGATCCTCCTGTTTGTCGTTACTTTGTTCCAACCATTAACTAGAGCCATTGGAAAATATCCGCAGGATCCCTGGATTCGCGCGTTCTATCTCATTGATTTCTTTGCCATGTACGGCCTGACCGCAGGAATCATGGTGTATATCCGCCGGCGGGAAAACGATTTCAACAAGAAGAGAGAGGCTCGCCTGTCGAAGGCTCAGGAAAAGCGAGACAACCTTCCGGTCCCGAAAGAAGATATCCCGGACGAGGTAAAACATCTCAGACATACTTTACAGCTGGTTTATGCCATGGAGAATCCTGAAGAACTCCAGAAAAAGCTGGCTGAATATATGCCGGATGAGTATCAGCAGGAGCTGGAGGATATGAAAAGAAAACGGGATGCGAGTTACCGGGTGTCTATTTACAGTGTTGGTGCCATGGCCGTTGCAGTACTGATAGCGGTTGTCCTGCTAATTTTCTCGGTCTGGTGGACCTATGCAGCACTGGCTGCTGGTCTGGTTGCCGTTTTCCTGATCCGGCATCTTTACAGGATTCCGGAACCTGAGGAAGATTGATTTGAAACACATACTGGAAATAGCGTCCGCTCATTTAGAGAGGGCGCTGTTTTTTCTGGTCAATGATTTTTTTCGGAGAGCGCCCGGCTGTATGAGTTCAAATAGGCTCTGGCAGATTTCCCGAACACCAACACCGGCCAGCTGATGCAGAACAAGCAGACCTAGCAATTTGAAACTCTTTTTCATCCATAAATTGTCTCGAATATGAAACTGGTTGTTATTATTACTGCACTGCTACAAAGTCAACAGGAGTATTTCTACAGAGTCCTTGAGCTTTTTGCTATGATAAAAGAGATACCAACGCAGCCAGGTGGGGTTTATGAAACGAAAACTGATTTGTCTGGGCGTACTTGTTGTCGTAGTACTACTTTTGCTGACTGTAAGTCAGGGGAAGATCGATGCCATTACCGGCCCGTCTTCGCACAGGCGTGTGCACGCTAAAGTGGTGCCGGCTGAGGACGACCAGTATACTCTGTATTTTAATAGAAAGCAGATCGCCGATGCGCAGAATGTGTGTAATTCTCTGCTGGGACAGAAGCATGGAACAACGGCGCAGAAAGAGATTATCTGCACTGTGGCTAAAGATGATACCAATGCACAGAAACTGGCACAGAAGCTGCAGAAAAATGCGGAAACCGCGGGAATGGCGCTGATAATTGAGAAGCGGGATTCCCTGATGTGCATTTCCAGGGCTGAAGATGGACGGACGCAGCTTTTCGTTGTGTCCAGTACTACAAAAACGCAGTACAAGACAGATACCCTGCGAAAGAAGGATTTCATTTTGACCGTGACAACACCTGACCTGAAGACCGGAGGACGAACATCGTGAGAAAAGCCAATGCCATACTGACTGCGGTCATCCTGGTACTGTTTGTGGTACACGGCATCCTCGGGTCGCTGAGCCTCGTCGGAGCCGGGCAGGTCACTATGAAAGTCCTGGCGTGGATTACCCTTGGACTTGTTGCCGTACATGTCGTCCTCGGAACCATACTGACGTCAAAGAGCGTGAAGGTCTGGCACAAGACCGGGGCGCCGTATTTCAAACAGAACCACCTGTTCTGGGCGCGGCGCATCAGCGGACTTGTCGTCATGATCCTCCTGGCATTTCACATGACTGCTTTCGGCTACACGAATCAAGGTGTGTACCGACTGAACTACTTTGGAACATTCCGACTCATTACGCAGATTCTGCTCATCATAGCCATTGCGTTTCATGTCATTACTAACGTCAAGCCCATGCTTATTTCGTTCGGCATTAAGAAGCTGAAGCCGAAAGCGTCGGACATCCTGTTTGTGCTGTCCATTTTATTTGTATTCTTCGTGGCGGCTTTCATCATCTATTTCATCCGCTGGAATGCAGCGTAAGGAGGTACACATGGGCGATTCGGTCATTATTGTGGGGGCGGGCCTCGCCGGGCTCACCGCCGCCATCACACTGGCGGAACATAGGCAGAAGTCTATGCTGGTCTCCAATATGCCCTCGGAGCGGGCGCAGTCCGTACTGGCTGAGGGGGGCATTAACGCAGCATTAGATGTAAAGGGAGAAGACGACAGCCCGGAGCAGCATTTTAAAGATACCATGCGGGCTGGAAAAAATCTGGAAGATCCCGAAGCTGTGCGCGGCCTGACGGAGGCCGCACCGGGAATAATCCACAAACTGGCCGCACTTGGGGTTCCTTTCCAGACGGCCGGATTTAACCTGGATCAGCGAAACTTTGGCGGTCAGAAAAAGAAACGGACTTGTTATGTCAAGAGCAGTACAGGCAAAATGCTGATGACAGCGCTCATTGACGAGACCCGGAAGTATGAGGCGCAGGGCCTTGTAGAGCGGGACCCGACAGGCGTGTTTACGCAGCTGTTAATTGGTGAACAGAGCGGACAGCGTACCTGTGCGGGATGCCTCATTGCTGACCGGCTGACGGGAAAAGTTCAGCAGCTGTATGGGCCGGTTCTGCTGGCCTGCGGGGGAATGAACGGGTTATTTGGAAACCATACCACTGGCTCTGTCATTAATACCGGCGACGCGGCAGCTGCCGTGTTCTCTCAGGGTGTGGCATTTGCCGATCTGGAATTTATCCAGTACCATCCGACCACCGTGGCGGCCTCCGGCAAGAGGCTTCTCGTCAGCGAAGCGGCGCGCGGAGAGGGCGGCCGTCTCTATGTGAAACGGAACGGCCATCCGTGGTATTTTATGGAAGAAAAATATCCTGAACTCGGGAATCTCATGCCGCGCGACGTCGTCAGCCGGGAGATGTATGAAGTGGTCCGCCGCGGCGACTGTGACAGCCAGGTTTATCTTGACATGACTGATCTTTCAGACGATATCTGGAACCAAAAGCTTCCTGACCTGCGCCAGGAATGTCAGGAGTATGCGGGCATAGATCCTGCCGAAGACCCTGTACCAGTTTCCCCGGGCATTCATTACTTCATGGGTGGAATTGCGGTAGATGCGCATCATAAGACAAGCCTCCCTGGACTGTATGCGGCAGGGGAATGTGCGGCTTTATACCATGGCGCGAATCGCCTCGGGGGAAATTCCACACTGGGGGCGATTTACGGCGGAAAACAGGCGGCGAACAGCATTATCAACTCCCCGAAGACCCAACCGGTTGACGCGGCGGTAGATCCCGCGGTGTCCATGGAACCGTTCCGGCTGTCGGATATCACTGAACGAAAAATGCAGGCGGCGTTATTAACCGGCCTGGGCGTTGAGCGGAATGCTGTGACCATGCAGAAGTCACTGGAAGATATCCGAAGGCTTGAGCCTGAGGCTGATGAGCGCCACAGACGGCGGTTACTCCTGGCTGAAGGTATACTTGAGGCAGCCCTGTTTCGGAAGGAGACGCGCGGGGCGCAGATCCGTACGGACTATCCGGAAGAAGACTCGAACTATCAGAAAAAGACGATCATTCAATATGAGGACGATGAAATTTCAGTCCATTTTGAAGGCGAAGCATAATGGCGAAGACACTGAAAATACAACGACAGCGGCTGCATGAGAGCCAGTCGTACACACAGAGCTTCCTGCTGGAAGAGGGGGCAGAGAGTCTGTCTGTAGCCGAGGCATTGGAGTCCCTGAATGCACGGGAACAACTGCGAACAACCGAGGGGGAGTCGGCAGAGCCTGTCCGTTTTGAGCAAAGCTGTATGCAGAAAAAGT
The DNA here is from genome assembly GCA_964425185.1 of uncultured Eubacteriales bacterium. Taxonomy (GTDB): domain Bacteria; phylum Bacillota; class Clostridia; order Oscillospirales; family Acutalibacteraceae; genus RUG420. Next base: position 1,582 of record CAYRKX010000079.1, on the reverse strand, counting down.
GCGGGGCCTGCGCCATGCTCATTCAGGGCGTGCCAAAACTGGCGTGCTCGGCAAAACTTTCCGACTATAAAGAAGATGTAATTGAACTTGCACCGCTGCGAAAGTTCCCGACAGTGGTGGACCTGATTGTGGATCGTTCTGCCATTTCTGAGAATCTGAAGACCATGAAAGTATGGCTGAATGAGACCATGGAAGTGGATGACCGGTACTTAAACGAGACGTATGACAGTGCTCGCTGTCTGATGTGCGGCTGCTGCCTGGAGGTCTGTCCTAACTTCATGCTTGGTGATGACTTCTACGGCGCAGCAGGAACCATGGCAGCCAGCCGGCTGATTTTGTCCCTTCCCGTCTCGCAGCGGAAAGAGTTCTACAAGGAGTACAAAACGCACATCTATAACGGCTGCGGAAAATCACTGTCCTGTCAGAATATCTGCCCGGCGGAAATCTCCATTGAAAATCTGTTGACCCGTTCTAACGGAATGGCAGTCTGGAACCGAAACTAAAAAACAGGTTGACGTTACAGTCAGCCCTGATCTTCAGAACAGGGGGCCATTGTCCGTAGAGCTATGGAATCTCCGAAGTGCTGGTTACCATTATTGCAGTAATTATGGTGAAGAAGGTTAAAAGTGTGTCCTTGCCAGAGGAAATTCTTTAGGCTCATCTGTTCCAATATGATGGGCCTGAGCATACTCCCGCGGGGTAGTACCGTAATAGCGGCGGAATGCCTTGTAATAATTCGTCGTGCTGGTGTAGCCGAGAATTTCAGCTATTTCCTCATTGGACAGGTCGGTTCCCTTCATGAGAACCAGCGCGTGTTCCATCCGCTTTTCCAGGAGAATCTGGGAAAAGGTCCTTCCGGTCTCTTTGTGGAGCAGTCCGGAAATATAGTTGGGATTGTACGAAAAATGGTCTGCCAGCTCTTTTAAGCTGACTGATTGAAAATGGTCGTCCATATAGGCGAGAATCTGATTGACAGGAGTATCTTCGGATACTCCTGTTTTGGGGTAGGTTCGGGCCACGAGCAGGTACAAGGTTGTGGCAAGCGAGGTCAATACCTGCTGGGTGTCTTCCCGACGGTTTGCATATTCCAGAATCATAATCTCCAGGAGCGGGCGGATCTGTGGAACATCCGCAAACGAAAAATGCAAATATTTGTCTGTGTACCTATCCTTTTCCGGGTCCAGGAAAAAGTGGAACAGTGTGTTATCGGATGAAAACGTCTGTAAAAAATTACGAAAGAATACTTCCTTCTTGATCAGGACGCCGACGATGGTGGACTCTACTCCTGGAATGGAGCGAAGGGCATATCCGCTGAATGGCTGCCCAATATAGCATTCGCCCTCATGGATGGTAATCAGGTTACCGTCTGTGTCAGAGAGAGCCTGGTAATTGTTGTGATAGGCGTAGTTAAAGTAAATAAAGTCGTGACGGTGGAACGGCTCATGGATGGTATCATCTCGGTACACACAGACCATGATGCTTTCATCTTCGCCGCCGGGCCACAGGTTTTTGACATAGTCATGCCCATCTTCGTGGTAATGGTGAAACGTAAAATCCAGATGACGAAATTCCTCCGCCAGAA
>CAYRKX010000078.1:1447-7884 GCA_964425185.1 uncultured Eubacteriales bacterium | reverse complement strand
ATAATGGTTATGTCCACTCCGATGAGATTACCATTGAGACCGCCTCGGGACTTAAGCATCTGAAACTCTATACCCGCGATGGACGGGTCAACTATGTTACTGTTGACATGGGCAAGGCCTCTCTGGACGCATCAACCCTTCCAACAACGTTCGAAGAAAAGCAGGTTATCAACAAACCGGTTGAGATTGCAGGCGATACCTACAACATTACCTGCTGTTCGATTGGCAACCCGCACTGCGTTGTCTTCTGTGACCGTGTTGATCCGCTGAATCTTCAGGAAATCGGACCCAAGTTCGAAAATGCAAAATATTTCCCGAACCGTGTCAATACTGAATTTGTCCGTGTCGTTAACAGTACGACATTGAAGGTTCGTGTTTATGAACGTGGTAACGGTGAGACTCTTGCCTGCGGTACTGGTGCCTGCGGCGCTGTCATTGCAGCTGTAGCTAATGGGTACTGCCCGAAGGGTGAGGATATTACCGTTAAACTTCCGGGTGGAGACCTGATTGTCAATTACACTGACGAGAAAGTCACTCTTTCCGGTAATACGGTTCGCGTTTACACCGGTATGTATCAGTACTAAGGAGAAGGTCGTATGGCTGAAGATCCCAACTCTTCCAACACGCCGAAAAAACTGCCGCAGAATCCGCGGTATGTAGCTATGGAGACAGGAGCTACTATCTTGGTTATTGTCGGTGCCATTCTGGCTGCCAGACATGCGTCTACGGCTCTTGTTGCAGTTATCTTTGTCGTGGCTGCTATCTTGTTCCTGGTTTCCGCTCTGATGAACATTCAGTCCATCAAAGCGCAGCAGAACCAGATGGATCAGCTGGAGAAGAAACAGGACAAGGATTCCAACGTTGTAGAAACCAGACCACGGAACTCTAAATGACTTGCATTCTGGTTTTAGCGTGCTAAAATCTTTACATGAAGTAAATGACAAAGGCGTCAAAGTCGTAAGACTTTGGCGCCTTTTCTAATTCTTGTAAGGGGATGAATGACTATGGCTGAAACCGTAGAAACTAAGACCAAAAAGACTGGACGCAAAGAATTTTTTCGCGTCATTAAATACTTTCTCATTGCATCATCTGCTGGTTTGATTGAGCTGGGTGTCTATACGCTCCTCGACAAAGTAACACCCATGAAGTATTGGCCATGTTATTTGATTGCGCTGGTGCTCTCCGTTGTATGGAACTTTACCTTTAACCGGAAGTACACGTTTAAATCTGCCAACAACATTCCTATTGCCATGCTGAAGGTCCTTGCTTATTATGCGGCTTTTACTCCGCTGTCTACCTGGTTTGGCAACTGGCTTGCCGAGGACCTGATGGTGAATGGAACCCTGGTCACCTTAATTAATATGCTGATTAATGGAATTACGGAGTTCCTGTATCAGAGATTTTTCGTCTTTGGTAAATCTATCGACACCAACTCTGCTGCTCAGAAGCAGGCGGCTAAAGAGGAGGCTAAGGCTGCTTCGTAAACACCACCTTTTCATTAAGTGTTGGATGTGATAAAATTTATTTGTATAGTATAGCTAAAAAGTTGTGGGATTTAGCTGAAATACTGTGAGATCAGATTGAAGGAAGTTTTGGAAAAGGAGAAAAAAGAATGTCAGAAAAAAAGACTTCCGAGCCTGAAACCAAGGTTGAGGAACCGAAGGCAGAGGGTACTGCCAAAAAGTCAAGTGAGGGTATTCGTGTCCTGAAATATATTCTGTTTGCGGCTTCCGCAGGAATTATTCAGACGGTTGTCTTCACACTTCTCAATGAATTTTTGAACTGGGCTTACTGGCCGTGTTACTTTATAGCGCTGATCTGCTCTGTTATTTGGAACTTTACTTTTAACCGGAAATTCACCTTTAAAGCAGCCAATAATATTCCGGTTGCCATGCTGAAGACCGTATTGTTCTATGCAGTGTTTACTCCGGTCACCATGATCGCCGGCAACTACTGCGACAAGATCGGAATTAACCATTACATTATCTTGTTCAGTACCATGGCTCTGAACCTTATTACAGAGTTCCTGTACCAGCGGTTCTATACCTTTAAAGATGGTCTGGATACTAACAGTAATGCTCAGAAATCTGGACAGGCTAATGAAGCACAGGTGGAAATTTTAGCTGAGGAAAAAAAGGACAAGAAGAAAATCCGCAACCAGGAAATCCGCCTTGTTGTTATCTCCGTTCTTGTCATTGTTGTATTTGTTATTCTCGGTGTAATCTTCCCGTCTCTGTATAAACTTCCACATAAAGTAAACCTGGCAGACAAAGCCGCCATTACCAACAGTGCGAATGGCACTTCTACTCAGACCGCTTCTTTCGACACCAAGACAGATACGCTGACAATCAATGCTTCGAAAGACGGCGTATATCTTAATCTTGTTGATTTTGTCGATGTTCCGACGCTCAACAATAACCCAATGCTCTATGTCCGTGCTTATCAGGGCGACATCTTTACTGCTTTTGCTTACAGCGAAACTCTTGCTTATGGCCGTATTGATACCATCAAGATCAACGGCGGTGAAAATGCAGGAACCTACACCTTTAAGACCAAGAGCGGCAAGGTAGTCGAGTGTGACTACAACAACGGCAAAGAAACCGTAACTGCCAAGTATACTTATGATCACGGCAAGTTCTCCAAGGTTACTTATGGCAATACTACCGTAACGGCCAAAGATCTTGAACAGACTTCTGATGTTAAGGTCAATAAGAATAAAAAGAAGAATATTACTGACATTAGCTTCAAAGATGGAAAGAATACAGTTACTGTCAAATTCCACTACAACAACGATGGTACTGACGACTACAAAGTTGACAGTGTAAAGACCCCGAATGTTGTTGAGACATTAACTTATGGTAAGACAGCCATCTAAGAACTGAAAAATAAACAGAGTCAGAATGGGTTTCCATTTTGACTCTGTTTTTGTTTTGCGCTCTGTGTGTTATAATTGCTACATTAAAGGGGGGAACGGCCATGTCACAGTGGGACAAAGAATACATCCATCTCTGTAAACGAATTCTGTCAGAAGGGATAGAGGTAGAAAATCGTACCGGCATCAATACTGTCAAAGTGCCCAGCCATCATTTTCATCTGGACCTCTCTAAAGAATTCCCGGTTTTGACCACCAAGCAGCTTTTCTTCCGTCAGGCCATAACGGAGATGCTCTGGATCTATCAGGCACAGTCCAACGATGTTCGCTGGCTCCAGAAACGTAATGTTCATATCTGGGATGAGTGGGAAATTGCTGAGGACGGCTATTGGCGCGCCAGACAAATGCTTCCGGATGAAAATGGAAATCTGGTTTTGCAGGATGTACAGAAGTATTTCGGCCCGGAATGGGCTCATACCATTGGAACAGCTTATGGCTATATTGTTAACAAGTTCCAGATGACCCAGAACCTTATTCATAAACTGAAGACCAATCCGACAGACCGACGTATGGTCATGACCCTGTGGCAGGACGACTACATCGACACGGCGGTACTTCCGTCCTGCGTCTGGAGCACCGAATGGGACGTTACGGACGGTCATCTGAATGCCTGGGTCCACCAGAGAAGCTGTGACGTGCCTCTGGGACTTCCATTCAACATGACCCAGTATTCTGTCCTCCTGTATCTGCTGGCCCATTGTACAGGCTTACAGCCCGGTACACTGGATTACAGCATTAAGGATGCACACATCTATGTCAATCAGATTGATGGAATTCGGGAGCAGATTGCCCGGTTTGACGAGAAAGGGGATCTCCCGGCTCCGACTTTATGGATTAACCCTGACGTTACCGATTTCTTCCAGATTGACAATTCGAAAGACCTCAAAGATATTAAAGTCCTGAACTATCAGCATATGGGAAAAATCCGATTCCCCATTGCCCAGTAGAAGGAGACAGCTATGTCGGTAGAAAACTCGAAAAACACCAAAGCCATTATCACGACAGCCATCGATCTTTTCCAGGAGGAAGGGTACGAGAACGTATCGGTCCAGGAAATCTGTTCCCGGTCCGGTGTCTCCCGTTCTTCGTTTTATTCTATCTTTTCCGGAAAGGCGGATATTCTCTCCACAATGATTGGGGGAATCCGACTGAATTTTGAGAAGATGGTCCCGGATTTTATCAAAGCCGAGGACGATGTAGCGCGAATCTGGCTTATTACGGACTCCTATCTCTCCCTGGCGTCCCGCTATGGTCCTCAGCTCATTAAAGCGCTGTACATTGAAGAACTTTCCGGCCAGCACCAGTTCCTCTCGGACATTGAGAAATATACAGACTGGCTGGTACCTCTGGTTCGAAACTGTCAGAAAAACGGCACGTTCCTCAATCGGAGCGACCCGGAAACTATTGTGAAAATTCAGTTCGACCTATGCAAGGGAATCCTTGTCGACTGGGTTTTAAATGATGGTAATTTCGACCTCGAAGACCGGGTCAAAACCATGTTTAAATCGCTCTGGATGATGCAGGAAAAAGATTAACACTCCTGCAGCGCTCCGGCTGTCAGATAGGCAAAAGCTTTTGGCAGGTCATGGGCACAGTTATGGTATCCGGGATAGTAGAGCCGCTTTGCGTGAAGTGCCTTTTGGGTACGGAATGCCTCCTCATATTTAGGATCCTCCTCACTGAGTTCACCCACGGCTATGGTTATGTTATCTGACTTCATTGCGGCGTAGTCCGGATGATAGTGGAGCACCTCCGGAAATTCTTTTCGGATAAACGTTTTACAGCTGGAAATCTGATTTTTAATCTCCTCCGCGGACGGATTGGCTCCGCGGGGGTCTTTTTTACCTACTAACGGCATAAACGTTTTCAGGGCCCGGCCATATTTCCCGGCCTGCTGCAGTGTCTCACATTTTCTCAGCGTTTCCTGCTTCCCCGGGTCCAACACAAACGTATCTTCACATGTCGGTTCATAGAGCAGAACTCTGCCGACACGTTCTGGATACTCTTTCATAAATTCCATAGCCATCGGGCCGCCGGCACTGTGAGCTATAAGAGCTGCTTTCTTTCCAGGTGCCGCGGCATCCAGCACTGCCAGCATATCTTTGGCACTGGCTTCCATAATACTGCAGTCCGGCTCTTTCCATTTGCTCCGCCCGTTTCCACGGCGGTCGTAAGTAATGACGTGGAACCACTGTCCCAGAATTTTTCCCGTCTCCTGGTAGAAATCCGCATCGGAGCAGGCTCCATGCACCATGAGCAGGGGAGTTCCTTCTCCAAAGTCCCGGACAAAGAGCTTTGCCCCGTCGTAACTGTCTATCATTTTTTCTCGCGATTCAGCGGGGTTAGAATCCAGCAGAGTCCCTGCTGCCAGATACGCAAACTCTGTGGGAAGATTAAACCCACAGTTATGAGAGCTGGGGTAGTAGACAATGGGAGCTCCGATGAGCTTCGCTAAATCGAGAGATTCCTTGTAAACCGAACCGTCTTTGTTCTGTTCATTGACGGACATAACCACGGGAAGTTTTTTTAACAATTCATAATTCGGATGAAAATGGAGCAGAGCGGGGAGATCAAACTGAAAGAATGTCTTGGAGTCCGATTCAATGTTGTTTATCTCTTCTTCTGTGGAAGCGCGAGCCCGTGGGTCTTTGGCTCCGACATAGGGCATGAACATGGAAAAAGCTCCTTGCAGGTCACCTTCGGCCCCCATAACTTCCATTTTCCCGAGATCAGACAGCTTCTTCTTGCTGATGGAACGGGTAATGTCACCGACGGGTTCATTCAGCAGCAGTTTACGGATCATTTCCGGATGCTGTTCGGCAAGCTTCATCGCCACTGCGCCGCCATAGCTGTGTCCAATGACGAAGGCCGGTTTATCACCGCTGAAATGTCGAATTAAGGAAGAGGCATCTTTGGCATGGGCAGTCAGTGCATCGCCCATGTCGTGCCAATCACTTCTTGCATGTCCGCGTCGGTCATAGGTGACGACATGGAACCAGCGTGACAGGACTTCAGCAGTATCCTTGAAAAAGTCACAGTCTGTGCAGGAACCGTGGATGAGCAGCAGCAGAGGACCGGAACCGGACTCCCGTCCATATAGTATGGTTCCGTCGTAACTGGTAAACTGAAATTCCTGATACATGGTGATAAAACCTCCATAGCAAAAGAAAAACTCTGTTGAACCCGCGTTCAACAGAGCAAATCGCCGAATATTAAAGTGCCAGTCGTACCAAGGCGGCTGTGGCTTTGACTGCATTAAAATGCGTATTGATAATTATTACCGCGCAGATGAGAAGGGCAAGACCGACCAGCATAAAGGTCCAGCCGAGTGCTTTGTGCTTCTTTCTCAGGCAGTAGCCGACAATAATGAAGATCGCACCCAAAACGATAAATACCGCCCCGAGAATATATAAGGCGTCCATGTAACCATCCTTTCCGTGCGGCAAAAATCCGCGATATCATTCTTCAATAGTATATCATGCCGGCGGAGAGTTTGCTACAACGA
>CAYRKX010000078.1:0-1347 GCA_964425185.1 uncultured Eubacteriales bacterium | reverse complement strand
GAGGTGAAAACAGTGTTTACCATTATCGCTGCAATCGGCCGCTCGAATGAGCTCGGCCGGGACAATAATATTTTGTGGAATCTTCCGAGTGACAAGAAGTTCTTCCGTGACACCACCATGAATCACACTATGATTATGGGCAGAAAAACTTTTGAATCTCTTGGCGGCGTACTGCCGAAACGGCACCACGTTGTGCTGACTACCGAAAAGGGATATGAAGCACCGGAAGGGGTAGAAGTTCTGAACTCCTTTGCGGAAGCCATGAAAAAATACGGGAATTCCGAAGAAGAGATTTTCATCATTGGAGGCGGAGAAATTTATACTATGTTTATGCCGTACTGCCAGAAGATGTACCTGACTCACATCAATGAAATCTACTTCAATGCGACAGTGTTTTTCCCGCATATCGATGAAAATGACTGGAATGTCACCACGCTTGAGACCATCGAGGAAAACGGCCTGACCGCTACCATCAAGGAGTATGACCGGAAGGTCATCTGAAAATCTGATCGTTTGAAGGGAAATTCATGAAACTTGGAATTGTAGGCCTGCCGAATGTAGGCAAAAGTACATTGTTTAACGCTATTACGGATGCCGGAGCGCAGTCCGCGAACTATCCGTTCTGTACCATTGAACCGAATGTCGGTGTCGTTGCGGTACCGGATGAGCGGCTGGATAAACTTGCTGAGCTGTACCATCCCAAACGTGTGGTTCCGGCAAGTATTGAATTTGTAGATATTGCCGGACTGGTTAAAGGCGCTTCCCAGGGTGAGGGCCTTGGAAATAAGTTCCTCTCTCACATTCGGGAAACTGATGCTATTATCCATGTGGTTCGCTGTTTTGAGGACTCCAACATTGTTCATGTTGACGGCTCTATTGACCCGCAGAGGGATATTGAGACCATTAACCTGGAACTGATTATGTCGGACGCTGAAATTGTCGACAAGCGTGCGGCGAAAGCGGCGAAAGCGGCGAAGAATAATAAGGAAGAAGCCAAAAACCTCAAAGTGTATGAAAAGCTCAAAGAGGCACTGGACAACGGTCTGGTAGCTCGAACTGTTGAACTGGATGAGGATGAGCAGAAGGTTGCCGGAGAACTCGGCCTGCTCACCTTAAAGCCTGTCATCTATGCCTGCAATATGGGCGAGGATGATTTTGCCGGCGGTATTGAAAACAATCCGAGGTATGAAGCAGTCAAGAAAATTGCCGACAAGGAAGGCAGTGAAGTTCTTCCCATCTGTGCGGAAATGGAAGCGGAAATTGCACCGCTGAGCCCGCAGGAAAAACAGGAATTTCTCTCCGATATTGGAGTGGAAAAGAGCGGACTCGACAATCTCATTCAGAAGC
>CAYRKX010000077.1:0-8096 GCA_964425185.1 uncultured Eubacteriales bacterium | reverse complement strand
ATGAATGTAGTGCAGAGGGTCAAAGCTAGAGTCCCCATTAGCAGGATTAGCCATGTCAAGGTACTTTACGTCATACCCTTTCCTGCGAAAATAATGAGTGTACTTCCGGATGAGATTCTTCTTTGCAACGTTGACAATCATGCTGCGTCCCTCGTTGCGAAGCAGTTTCATCTCCATGACGGACATGGTTTTGCCGCTTCCGCTGCCACCGACCACAACGATGTTATTGTTAATGCCTGTGACCTTCGGGTCTGTAGAATATTCGAGCCCTTTTCCAAGAAAAACCGTGTTCATGTCAGCGTACCTCCTTGAAGATTTCGTTTGTGGTATATGCGTCGCAAAGACCAAGCTGGATAGCCTCTTCTGCGGTGTACGTCTTGTCAGACTGAATAATCTCCTCCTTATTGGCAGTGGACGGGTCCATGCACTGGTCAAAAACCGGCAGGATATCTGCAAGAATGTTATGCTCAGTGGGTACCGTCGGCTGAACAAAGCCGATGGAATGGCTACACGCTGCCGCAGACTCTGGCACTTTGAGAGGAATGGAACCCTCCTCTTTTGCGAAATCCGACTTCCTCAGCTGTGGAAAAAGCATAAGTTCTGCATGTTCGCTCATGTAGCGGCCATTCTGGCCGGCTGCAAAGATGAGCGCAGCTGTGTTTGCCGCACTGCCAATGCAGTATGTAACAACCGGAGTCTGGCATTTGTGGACCAGATCAATAATCTGAAGTCCAGCGTCGACTGAGCCGCCTGGCGAATTAATATAAAGTGAAATTTTTTCGTTCGGATCTTCAGTAATCAGATAGAAAAGCTGCTGATAGACGTCACTGACCGTCTGACTGGTAATTGCCCCATCAAGGAAAATTCGGCGTTGTGTCAGCATACGTGATGCCAGCGGCACAAGCTGGCTACTGGAGTTGGTGCAGTACTCAATTTGCAGATTCATTAGTAACCTCCTGGAACTGGATAAAAATAGGTAGTGATGAATTGCTGTCATGAAATGGCTGTCTGGGCGCAAAATAGCCCGGGCACTACTGTGTCCGGGCCAGATATTCCTATGAGGGAAGCTGTATGCGCTCAGACAGAAATAGTACTGTTGACAGCAGATGGAAGTTGGCAGCATGGAAATAGACTTCTGCAGGGGAATTGTCACATATTCGCTTTGGGGTGACGCAAACTGCATGTTAAGCTGCATGTACTCTTTCATCTGTTTTTCGAAATTACAGTTTTAATCATTCATGGTGCTGTTTCGAAAAATCATTTCCAATAAAAATAATCATCACAAAAAATAAATCATCACATTACTATTTCTATCGAATCCAGCGCTATGGTACGGGTTACCTCCTGATACATTTATGAAAATCCATAGTTAATTTTTTTGCTTGCTGAAGCTTCAATAATAGTTCATGCCTCGAGCATGTCGAACAAAAGTTCGATCTCGCGAGGTGTATTTTCAATTATACTCAAAACTTTTCTGTACGCAAGGAAATTCTGTCCTAAAAATCGGACTGATTATCTTTTTGGCTCAAATGCTAAAAAAAGGGGCCGCGCCCCTAGTAACGCAGTCCCTCATGAAAAAGTATAAGAGTTATTTAATTAATATGCATAAACAAAATAAACATCATCCACTTCCGGCGCACCGCCCGTCTGCGTGTAAGCCAACTGATGATAGTCCACACTTCCCAGCGTACCATCCGCATTGTAATAATAATGAGTCACTTTATCGCACGGAATATCATACATTTCCCTGCTGACTCTATGCTCGGAGGCAATCTGCCCATTCTTAAAGCTGAAACTCTCATCAGCCTGATAGTCGTCCCCGCGCTTCACTACCTTGTCCAGCAGGCCATCTTTAACCGTACAGGTAAAGTCATACGGTGTGTAGTAGTCGCCCACCTTGCCGGACGCAATATTGCCGTTCTTGTATTTCACTTCAGCGGAATCGGCTCCCAGTCCGTACTGCCACTTGTAACTTGCAAGCCGGCCATGCGAATATTTCACGTCCACATCCTGGCCATCAATTTTCATCTTCGCAACCTGACCATTCTTCACCGAAAAGGTATACTGCTGCCCGCAGAGATCAACCTTCTGCACCCGGCCCGACCGCACAAGGTCACTCAACGCAAACACCGCAATTGGATCATAGTCCAGCGTCAGCACCACATTCCGGTCGCTTGGCGAGCACGTGCTCAACAGCGGATACAGCGCCAGCTCCATGGCGTCGCCGGCCTGCGCATCTTTGGTCTGCCGAATTGTCAGCATTTTCCCCTTCATCTCATACGCGATCTGGTTGCCATAGCTATCCTTTGCCGTCTTAGGAAGCACTGTCTTCTGTGCCGCAGCGGCCGGAACCACCAGACAGCTCACCGCCATCAGCAAACTCAGCAGAATTCCCATTGCTTTCTTCATTCTCATCATTCCCTTCTAGTATATAGACCTAAAAAAGCACAAAAACGATTTACAGAAAGCCCCGCGGCACACGCCGCGGGGCTCAAACTTGGTCTGCGCTGCTCCCAACTCGCCGCCAGGCCGCAGCCTGGACGGACTCGAAATCAGTGGATCAGCCAGTATTTTATTTTCTCTTCTTCTCTTTCACCCCGTGACGGCTTCTGGACCACGCTATGCCGACGGCAATCAGCGTGCCAATGAACTGGGTCAGAAGAACGAACGGGTCACTGATCATACCAGCGGTCGTAACGAACGTGAAGATAATTCCGAGAATGACCGCTATAGCGGAATACGTCAGAACAAATACATTGTTAATGGAAACACCATCATACAGCCGGCGTGCCTCATACAGGGAACGCATGGAAGCATCCGGAGAACCGGTGTGGAGAATGCCAATGTCGTCGGACTCGGTGTTCTCGTCGCCTTCCTCGTATTTTTTCAGAAGTTCGCTCGAAACCGGGCTGATAACCTTGACCGCCTCCTGAGAAATGCGGAACTTTTTGCTCAGCATCTCCTCGGTTACGTTGCAGTCGGTGTTGCTGACCAGCAGAGTAATTCCTGCGCGATCCATCTGCCGCAGGCACTTCCGAACACGGCGGCTTGCGCGGTACCGGAGTACAAACATAGCGGCAATCTTACCGGAAATGGCAAGGTAGCAAACCTTATGGCCGCTTCTCGTGTACTCAGCCTCATACTCGGGGTTCGGGACCTGAACATTATGGTTAATGAGGAATTCCCGGTTACCGAACAGAATGCGGCGGTCATGAGACCAGGCCGACAGGCCGAGGCGCTCCTCGTACTGGAGCTCTTCAATCTCCGGAAGCAGATTATTCTTGCCAAGAATGGTTTTTTCAAACACTTCTGCAAGCGGTCCCTTGGAGCGAATGACCAGAGCTGCAGCGTACAGAATAGCGTCGTCAATTTTCATATCATGGAACGTTTTGATTCCAAGGATACTGCAGGAGCCTTTGCCGAATATCTCCGAAGAGTCAATCGCGAAAGTGTCAATATAGGCGGACTTTTCAACCGCGCGGTGTCCCAGAATGACCGCATTCTTCCGACTCAGGAACTTGTCCTCATAGTACAGACCGAAGTTATAGGTCAGAATGGAGAACGCCGGAATTCCCAGCGTCATGACGCAGGCCAGAACGTTCACTCCGGTTGCAGCGCTGTGGTTGATAATTCCCGCAATGAGCGCTACGACAGCGGCTACCGCAATAGTAATGAAGAACGGGCGCTTGCTGTACTCGTCGGCCGGGTCGTCCGCGAGGGAATCCTCAATGAAGCCCGACGGTATTTCTGACGGTGCGTGGTACGCAATAGTCGGCTCGTCGACCAGCAGGCCGCGGCCAATGGTCTTCGCGTCATCTTTCGACGTAATGACTCTTGTACTGTGCAGCGACGTCCCGCTGTTCATGAACTTGAAGTTGTCCATGACACGTTTCAGAGACAGGTACCGTGACCAGCACGTCAGCGTCATGCCGAAGCACGCAGCTGCCGTATACAGACTCGCCGCCTGGGACGACGTTTCTACGAACATGAGGACGATGTCCTCTACCAAACTTACGGTGTAAACCACGGCGAATCCGCTCGCGGCGTTTATTTTCCCTTTGAAAATTCCGGCAAAGCCTTTCCACATAACCTGCCAGCCAAATCCGGCAGATGCCAGCAGCAGAAGCATACCAATGACACCACACGTTACGGTACTGCCGCCAATGGCCTCCATGTTGCCGTGTGCCAGGGCTACGAAAATTCCCAAAACCAATGCTGCCACGGTCAGAACCGCCTGTGCAATAGTACTGATGAGTGCATTTCTCGTTTTCGAGCTCAGCTCGCGATTAATGCGACGCCGGTCATCCGGCCCATGATACTCGTCATCAATGAAGTCGTTGACCTTAGTGCCATGACCGAAGCTCGGCATCTCATCCATGGACGAGGTCTGGTCCGCATCCTCTGCGTCCTCGACATCCGTGGCGCCGTCATCTTTCTCAATCTTAAAGTCTTTGACCTGCTGAGTCCGCTTCTTGCGCAGCACCGCCTCGACATGTTTGTCGTCAAGCTGCGTCGGCTTCGGCTCCTCTTCGTCAAAGCCCTCGAACTTAATCTGCCCGTCGATCTGCTCCGGGTCCTCATGGACCACCAGCTGATCTTTGTCGCGTGCCAGAATGGTCTTATCCAGCGAGTTGAAGTGTGCACCCTTCGGCACAATCTTCGGCGACTTCTCCAGTTCGTAAGTATGAACGAATTTGCTCTTCTTATTCTTTTTCTTCTTTTCCTGAGCAGCGGCCTCCGCGAGGTCCAGCGTCTCCTCCTTGGAAGGATCTGTCGGCTCTGCCTCATCCTGCGGCTCACTCTCTTCGGGTTTCTCGCTCTCTTCGGGTTTCTCGCTCTCGATGCTCTTGTCTTCGCTCTCCTCTGGCGATTCATCCTCTTTTAAGTACTCGTCAACGTTCTTTAATACCGCAGTCTTAAAGCTGTCATATGCCTCAGAGATTTCATCCTGCTCAGCATCTTCTGCCGGAGCAGCGGTCTCGTCATCCGACTCGGTCTTTTCATGGAACTGGTGGTCAATCCGCTCGTTGCGGGTGGGAAGGGCAACCGTCTTGTCAGCCAGTGCCGGCTCATCTTCAGTGTCATCCTCTAACGAGTCATCAGAGAACTCGCCGTCAGACTCGCCGCCTTCAAGGGCGTTGACAATGGAGTGACCGAGGTTACTCCAGAAGCCGTTTTTGCGCTTCGGCTCCTCGTCCTCTTCCGATTCTGTGCTGTCTTCCGGTTCTTCGGATTCAGCGTCTGTGTCAGCCGGCTCGCTGGCGACCTCGTCTTCTTCGTAGTCCTCCCGCTCCCGTTTGGAATTTTCATCCGAGACGAGAAACTTCTCAAGGGTTCTGTCGAGGTCTTCCGGACTCTGAGAGACTTCTGCAGTGCGAACTTTCTCAGCCGCGATCTGCTCTTCCGGCTCAGCGGTATCAGACTCTCCGGCGGGTTCTTCCGCAGTTTTAGCAGTCTCTACTTTCTCAGCGGCTTCTGCCTCTTCCGCAGCTTCCGCTACCATCTCACCGGTGTCTGTCTCAGCCATATCTTCGTCTGGGACATCGACAAGCGACATCTCTTTGATCTTGCTTAAGTCCGGCAAATATCCGGTGTCTCCGGCAATGCCGTCGGGCTTTTCTTCTTTCTTATGGGTAATGTCCACACTCTGGACATCAGGAATATCGATGTCCGGAGCATCTTCTGCATCTTCTGGTTCAGCAGGCTCCGTCTTCTTCTCAGCCTCTGCCTTCAGGTTGTTGTCCCCCAAATGCAGTTCTTCTACCGGGCTCAGTTCCCGAGTCGGATCATCGTTGAACGAAAGAGTTGGACGCTCTCTGTCCGCAATAATCGGCTCTTCTGCCTCTCCGGCTTCCCATTCTTCCTGGGTGCCGAGAGGGATGTCGAACTCCGCAGGGACAACCGCCTGGTTAATCTGAGGGTCTTCCGGTTTCCGGCGCCATTTTTTCCGGTCAAACTGGAGCTTCGGTCTGACAGGCTTCGGCTCATCCAGCTGTTCCGCCTCGGAATCCGGAATTTCTTCCATAGCCGCTGCGGTATCTGCCGCGGCCGCCGGGGTCTCTACCGGTTCTTCTTTGATATCTTCTACCGGAGCTTCCTGATCATCCAGGTACTGTCTGCGACGTTCCGCATCGACAGCAGCCTTAGCGCGGCGGCGCTCTTCTTTTCTGCGGCGCTTTTCGGCTTTCTTCTCCGCCTTAGCGTCCCGTTTAGCCTGAGCCTCCTGCTCCGCAGTCAGCTCCTCTTCCTCCGACTTTTCCGGTTTCCTCCGTTTGGTCCGGCGGCGCGGCTCCGAAGGTTTCGGCTCCGGGTTCGGAATAATAGTATCTTTCTCCGATGGAATTTCCACCGCTTCCGGCTCTACATCGGTATACTCCAGAGAATCCTTCTTCTCAGAAGACTGATTCTCAATTTTATCTTTTTCGTCTTCGTCCCGGGCAAATTCCATCTCGGGGTCGTTAATATAATCGTTTACCTTTTTGGCAAAGTCTTCTGCCTCATGGGCAAACTTTTCCACTTCGGCGGCAAATTCACTGTGGATTGTTTTCCAGGAGTCGTTCTTGGGCACAGGGTTTACTGCACTGCGCTTCTCCAGAATTTCATCCACCTCGCGGTCCTCCTCAGCCTTCTGCTGAGCAGCTGCGTATGCTCCAGCCCCTTCATCTTCCAGAATCTCGTGCTGGGCAGCCTTAGCTTCTTCCGATGCTGCATCGCCAAACAGTTCGGGCTGTTCTTCCGGGAAGGAGATCTGATGATAGGGTTCCTCTACCGGTGCCGCGTCGGCGTCGAACTCGTCGAAGTCGGGCTCTTCTTCATAGTCCTTATCCTCTTCGAGCTCAGGGTCTTTCTTCTCTTCGTCCACTGTGGCACCTCCTTTAAACCGATTTCAGGCCGAGTCTCTGACGTCGGACTTCAAACATCATAATACCTGCCGCGACAGACGCGTTGAGCGAGTCAATGTGTCCCTGCATGGGGAGAGAAATAACAAAGTCACATTTATCCCGGACCAGGCGGCCCATGCCTTTCCCCTCCGAGCCAATGACGAGAGCCACAGACCCGCGCATGTCGGTCTGGCACCAGGCTTCGCCTTTCATGTCTGTGCCATACACCCAGACACCGCGTTTCTTCAGCTCGTCCAGCGTCGTGGCAAGATTTCCCACACGGGCAACCGGCATATATTCCAGCGCACCGGCCGCCGTCTTGGCCACCGTGTACGTCAGTTCAGCGCTTCTGCGCTTCGGGATGATGACCCCGTGGGCTCCGGCACACTCGGCACTTCGGATGATGGCTCCGAGGTTGTGCGGGTCCGAAATTTCATCGCATACTATTATAAAAGGCGATTCACCTTTCTCTTCCGCGCGCTGAAAGATGTCATCCACACTGGCGTACTCGTGCGCGGCCACCCGTGCAATGACGCCCTGATGATGCGCATTTCCGCACATATAGTCGAGCTTTTTGCTGTCCACCTCTTTGACCGGAATCTTCTGTTCCCGGCTCATGGCAATAATCTTGCCGATGGAGCCCTGCCTCTCGCCTCGGGCGATAAACAGCGTATCTATATTACGTCCGGCACGCAGAGCTTCCATAACCGGGTTCCGGCCAATGATGAGCTCATCCCGGATTTCTCTGTTTTCCATGGATTCGGGGCCTCCCCAAAAATAATATTTATTATACCATTTGTAGCGGGCGGGAACAACAGAAGCTACTAATTGTACAGGTTCTCCGCTTCTTATTTTTATTCACACGTTATGCATATTTCTTCGGATATTTTCAAAATTTCTGAATTTTTATTCATTTTTGGGTTGACTTTATGCATATGCGGCCCTATAATACAGACAAGCTGAAATTCAGGAGGAAACAAATCATGGCTAACAAAATTGATAAATCCAAAATCAAAAAAGTAGTACTCGCTTATTCCGGCGGACTGGATACTTCCATTATCATTCCGTGGCTGAAAGAGAACTACAACAACTGCGAAGTTATCGCCGTATCCGCTGACGTAGGTCAGGGAACTGAGCTCGATGGTCTCGAGGAAAAAGCTCTGAAGACCGGTGCTTCCAAGCTCTACATTGAGGACCTCACCGATGA
Organism: uncultured Eubacteriales bacterium; assembly: GCA_964425185.1. Taxonomy (GTDB): domain Bacteria; phylum Bacillota; class Clostridia; order Oscillospirales; family Acutalibacteraceae; genus RUG420. The sequence continues at coordinate 8 of CAYRKX010000077.1, read as the reverse complement.
GTATGTTG
>CAYRKX010000076.1:0-8128 GCA_964425185.1 uncultured Eubacteriales bacterium | reverse complement strand
CCAGACCGACAATACCGAACGGACTCTTCTCCAGTCCGCGGGACTTCTCCTCAGCGGAATGGGGTGCGTGATCCGTGGCAATCATATCAATGGTGCCATCAAGGATTCCGGCAATCAGTGCCTCCTGATCCTCTTTGGACCGGATGGGCGGATTCATCTTAAACCGCCCCTCCTCCTGGAGCATACTGTCGTCCATGACGAGATAATGCGGGCCGGTCTCACAGGTAATGTCTACGCCGCGCGCCTTGGCCTCGCGGATAATCTGAACACTCTCCTTTGTGGAGACATGGCAGACATGGAATGCACAGCCAGTCTTCTCTGCCAGTTCGGCGTCACGCTTGATTTCGCCCCACTCACTCTCGGAGCAGATGCCGCGGTGGCCGTGCTCTCTGGCATACTGACCATCGTGGATATAGCCGCCATGAAGCAGGCTGTTGACCTCGCAGTGAGCGGCGACAATCTTGCCAAGCTTTGCCGCACGGCGCATGCCTTCTTCCATTTCGTTACCGTCCTGGACTCCATGGCCGTCGTCCGAGAACGCAATAACCTTGTCGGCAAGACTTTCCATGTCGACCACCTGCTCGCCCTTTTCACCGACGGTAATAGCCGCATAAGGGTACAGGTCAATACAGGCATCCCGGTCAATAATATCCTGCTCCACTTTTAAATGCTCGAGCGAATCCGGAACCGGGTTCAAATTTGGCATTGGACACACCCCGGTGTACCCACCGTGAGCTCCGGCAAGACTTCCTGTCCTAATGGTCTCCTTATAAGAAAATCCCGGCTCTCTGAAATGGACATGCACATCAAAGAATCCGGGAAATAGGAAATACTGATTCATTTTGGAAACACGGGGAGCGTCAGCAGCAAATGCCGTATCATAAAGTTCATTCGCGTGGGCCTGAAGGTCCTGAATGGAGAATGTCATTCTGTTACCTCACTGTCTCGTAAAGTTTTCAATATTATACAATACCGCTATACGCCTGTCAAACCGCCGGAAGCCACTGAGTCAGCTGCGAAACCTCGGTAAAAAAGTGGATTTTTCCGCGCTGTTCTGCGGAAAGAAAGCCTTCCCGCACCATGCGGTCCAACATGGCCTCGAGATTGTCATAGAAGTTACTTTTATTGTAGAGAAGACACGGTGCATTAAGCTTTCCGAGGTTGATCAGTGCCATAACCTGCGAAATTTCCTCGAGCGTTCCGACCCCTCCTGGCAGGGCAATAAATGCGTCTCCGAGTTCTATCATTTTTGCCTTCCGCTCGTCCATGGTCTCCACAGCAATGAGCTCATCCAGATCATCGCGATGCCCCTCGCGGGAATCCAGGAAATACGGAATGACACCGATGACTCTTCCCCCGTTTGCCTTGGCTGTTCCGGCTGCGGTGTTCATGAGTCCGACACGTCCTGCACCGTATACCATGCTGTGCCCATTCTGCGCGATCCATTGTCCGACTTCTTCCGCGGACTCCTGGTACGCCGGACTTGTCCCACTGGCGGAACCGCAATAGACGGTAATGTTCATACTGGTCTCTCCTTCTTCAGCTGATGACAGAAAAAATGGCAGGGCTGTCTGCCAGCCCTGCCAAATAAAGTGTTCACACTTATTTCTTAACGTGGAAAGCGTCCATTCCCGGATATACAGCGGAATCACCAAGCTGCTCTTCAATTCTGAGAAGCTGGTTGTACTTCGCAACACGCTCGGAACGGGACGGAGCACCAGTCTTGATCTGGCAGGTGTTAAGAGCAACTGCAAGGTCTGCGATAGTGGTGTCAGCGGTCTCACCGGAACGATGAGAGGAAATAGCGGTGTAGCCTGCGTTGTGAGCCATCTTGATAGCCTCGAGGGTCTCAGAAACAGAACCGATCTGGTTGAGTTTGATGAGGATGGAGTTTGCGCAGTGGTTGTCAATACCTTTCTGAAGGCGCTCGGTGTTGGTTACAAAGAGGTCGTCGCCGACGAGCTGAACCTTGTCGCCGATAGCTGCGGTCATCTTAGCCCAGCCTTCCCAGTCTTCTTCATCCAGGCCATCCTCGATGGAGATGATCGGGTATTTCTCAATGAGGCTCTCCCAATGTTTGATGAGCTCATCAGAAGTGTACTTGGTGCCAGCCTTAGGAAGAACATACTCGCCCTTCTTGGAGCCCTTCCACTCGGAGGAAGCAGCGTCCATGGCGATCATGAAGTCTCTGCCCGGCTGATAGCCAGCGTTTTCAACAGCCTCGAGAATGGTCTCGATGGTCTCATCGTCAGAGGTAAGGTTCGGAGCAAAGCCGCCCTCATCACCAACGGAAGTAGCGAGGTTCTTGGATTTGAGAAGTTTCTGCAGAGCATGGAAAACTTCGGAGCACCAGCGAAGAGCCTCTTTGAAGCTCGGTGCACCAACAGGCATGATCATGAACTCCTGAGTATCAACGGTGTTGGTTGCATGAGCACCACCGTTGAGGATGTTCATCATCGGAACCGGAAGACGGTTGCCGTTTACTCCGCCAAGGAAGCGATAAAGCGGAATACCAAGAGAATTTGCAGCAGCACGAGCGGATGCAATGGATACAGCGAGGATAGCGTTTGCACCGAGGTTGGATTTATCTTTGGTGCCGTCAGCTTTGAACATAGCTGCATCTACAGCATAGGTATCAGCGGCGTCGATGCCTTTAACTGCGTCGTTGATGGCGGTGTCAATGTTATTAACTGCTTTAGTTACGCCTTTGCCAAGATATCTGTTCTTGTCTCCGTCACGAAGCTCAAGTGCCTCGAATTCACCAGTGGAAGCACCGGAAGGAGCAGCACCGCTGGCAACAGTTCCATCAGCAAGAGTAACCTCTGCCTCAACTGTCGGGTTCCCGCGAGAATCAAGAATTTCTCTGCCCTTTACATTAACAATATCAAGTTTGCTCATATTGCGCATTCTCCTTTAATGAAGTCTAGATTAGCTTCCTTACACTTTTTGCTAACCATTATAAATAGTATTCCACTCAAATACGAAAGTCAATGTGAAAATCCCAGAAAAACATGGTATGATATGTAGCACCAGATTATAGAAAGGCAGATCTACAGTATGCAGCAAGTTTCCATTTTTGCCGCCAACCAGAAAGGCGCCATGAACCGCATTACCGGGGTACTGAAGGACAACAACATCAACATTGCCGCTCTGGTTACCAACGACAGTGCCGAGTTCGGCATTATCCGAATGCTCGTCTCGGACCCGGAGAAAGCCAAAGAAGCTCTGACCGACGCGGGCTACCTGGTACAGCTCACCGATGTTGTCGGCGTAGAAATCTCCGACGACTGTGGCGGACTGAATGCCCTCCTCGAAGATATCAATAACAGCAACATCAATGTGGAGTATCTCTATATCTCCTATCTTCGGGAAGCCAAGAATAATGTCATCGCCGTATTCCATACCTCCGACGGCTCAGAAATTGAAGAGTGCCTGCAGGCCAAGGGCTGGAAAACCCTGTAACTTTCAGCAATCAGTAAAGGCTGTGCCAATGTCAGTTGGCGCAGCCTTTTTGTTTATTCTTTTCCAATGCGATGTACGGATTCGCCGTTCTCAGTGCAGAAGCGAATTGTACAGGTCCACATACTCTTTGGCCGAAGCATTCCAGGAGTGGTCCGACTTCATGGCACGCTGAACCATGGCATTCCAGGACTTCCGGTCCGTGAAATAGACCGATTTTGCATAGTTAATGGTATTTAACAGCAGTCCCGCATCATAGGCGTCAAACGAGAAGCCGTTGCCGGTCTGGTCAAACTCGTTGTAGGGCTGAACCGTGTCCTTAAGTCCGCCAGTCTCCCGGACAATTGGCAGAGAACCGTAGCGGAACGCAATTAACTGGGTCAGTCCGCAGGGCTCGAACCGCGACGGAACCAGCATGGAGTCCGAAGCCGCATACACTTTATGGGCACGCTCGTCAGAGTACATAATGTTAGAGCATACAGTCCCTTTGTGTTCATTCTCGAAGTAGCGGAAACTGTCCTCGTAGCGCTGCTCCCCGGTTCCAATGAGAACGAACTGAGTGTTCCCGTCAATAAGCTGTTCAAAGATGGCATTGACGAGGTCGAGACCTTTCTGATCCGTCAGTCTGGAGATGAGTCCAATCATGTACTTGTTCGGGTCCTGTTCCAGTCCAAGTTCCTTCTGCAGTGCCAGCTTGTTTGCCTTTTTCCCCGAAACCACGTTGCGATTCGTGTATTGTTTATAAATCTTCTGGTCGGTCTCCGGATTCCAGACATCGTAGTCAATACCATTGACAATACCGCAGAGTTTAGTGTTGTGATAGTTGATGATGGGGTCCAGTTTTTCGCCGTACTCAGCGGTCTTAATTTCTTCCGCATAGGTCTTGGAAACTGTGGTCACCTTGTCGGCGTAGACAATGCCGCCTTTCAGCATATTGGCATCGCCGTTTTCCTCCAGACGCTCCGGGATAAAGACATCGTCCGGCAGACCGGAAAGATATTTAATGAGACCGGCCTCGTTCTGCCCCTGGAACCGGAGGTTATGGATAGTAATAATACATTTTGCCTTCTGAGCCATCTCAGTATAGTAGAACAGCGTCCGAAGATAGACCGGAATAAGACCGGCCTGCCAGTCATGACAGTGGATTATATCCGGCTCAAAGCCGATAACCGGAAGTGCTGCCAGAACTGCCTTGTCGAAGAAAATGAATTTTCCAAGATCCTCTGCCATGTTGGTGTAGGGATTTCCGTTGGAGAAGAATTCCTCATTGTCAACGAAGTAATAGATGACGCCGTCCATGGTGAGAGTTTCAATGCCGACATACTTCATAATACCGGCGCTTGTGGTATCCATGTCAAAGTTGCAGACGTGGGTCATCTGGCTCTTGTACTGTTCGGGAATACAGGCGTATTTCGGGATGATGACCCGGACATCCACACCCATCTTTGCGAGGGCCTTGGGGAGCGCGCTCATGACGTCTCCCAGACCACCGGTTTTTACAAACGGATAGCACTCGGAACCCGCAAATAAAACTTTCATAAACTACAGCTCACTTTCTCATGGGTTTCAAAAATAGTCCATACTCACTATACCATGAAAAGAGAGGTTATATCAGTCTTTTTCTGATATAACCTCTTACGTGTCAGAAATTCAGTTTTCCGGATTCAGGCACCCAGCCAGACAAGCAGTGCGGCGAGCAGTGCCGCGCGCAGGAGTGTGAACCAGAGCTCGTCGCCGCGAAGACGGCGGCGTGGTTTTTTCCCTTCTGTCTTTTCCAGTTTTTTCCGTTTGTTAAGTGGTCCGTCGGAATGAAGCCCTGCATGGATATTGTCCACGGGACATTCACCAATGCATCGCCCACACTGGAAACAATCCGGGGACACCGCAAGGGACCCGTCACTGGGAAGTTCAACATTAGCAGGGCAGGACTTAGTGCATCTCTCACAGTTCTTCAGGCAGTCCGGCCGGTCACGATGCAGGGCAAAGAATGGAAGCACCGGCATCAGGGAGAACACCGCTCCCATGGGACAGAGAAACTTGCAGAAAAACCGTTCCTCGAAGAACATGCCCACCATAATAAGAAGGAGCAGAATCAGTCCAATGGTGTATCCGGCCAGATCAAAATGTCTGGCATGCAGAAGAGAAAACACTTCCCATGGACTAGTACCATGGAGCTTGTCGTATGTTCCCCAGTAACATAGAAGGACCATGACCGCAAGCACAACATATTTCATATAGGCCAGGCCCTTGGCAAGTTCCCGCGGCATCTGCTTCATGGGTTTCTTCCATTTTCTGGCAATGGCTCGGTGCAGGGCAAAAATCCAGTCGCCCAGACTTCCGAAGGCACAGGCATAGCCGCAGAAAAAGCGCCCGAAAATAATCGTGTAGCCGCACAGCACACACAGCAGAGCGAGGAACGGAGTCCAGGCCAGCTTCTGTCCCATTCCCATCTTCAGGAACAGATCTTTTATGCCGGAAAAAGCGCCGCTGTAGGCGGACGGCAGAAAAAGGAAGAACAAGATCTGGATACCTGCCCGTGTCCAGACCTTGATCTGTCGTTGTCTTTTTTTCGTTAATTTTTTCATGTTAACTCGCCTGCTCCAATGCCTTTTTCACAGCATTCAAAATGCCGTGTGAACTGTACGTCGCCCCGGACACAACATCAATGTCCGCAGACTGCTGCTGGACAATTCTCGGAACTAACGCCTCAGCCTGAGAGTAATAGGAGGGATCCTCCCCCGAGTGGGACAGAACTTTGACCGCAGTAATCTTTCCGCCTTTTACGGCAACCGATACGCGGATGGGACCTCCAAACCCCTGGGCCTCTCCCTGATAGGTTCCATCTTTCCAGTGAGTACGTCCACTGGATGATTTCTCAGAATCTACTGTTCCGCCAAGTGACTTGACCTCCGCCTGCAGACGGGCGATCTGGTCGTCTTTTTCCCGGCCTACAGCGATAACCTGGTAGGAGAAAAGTCCGGCAATAATGACGAGAAGACTCGTCAGTCGGAGCACAAACGATTTCATAACTTCAACCCTGCTTTACGCTTTTGCCTGATCCAGAGCGATCTTGACTCCGTCCATAATAGCCTTGGAGGAGCAGGTTGCGCCGGATACTGAGTCTACGTCAGCAGACTGGGCCTTGACAATAGAAGATGGAATGGTGTTGGCTGCACGGCTTAGGAACATCTTGTTCATCTGGTTCGTATTGCTGCTGACATCAGTAACGCTGTCAATTTTACCATTCTTAATGGTGACTTTCAAAGTAATATCGTAAGCCTGGAACTGAGGGTTGCTGGCTAGCGGTTTCACCTTGGTAGTTACAGTATAAGTACCATCCTTCAGATTGGCCTTTGCTGGAGCGGCGGTAACCGTAGCAGCGGCAGCTTTTGACTGGCCGGCCGAAGCTTTTTTCACACTGTCGCTTCCTTTGACAACAGCTTTGTTGAGCGCGTTGGCCGTTGCATTTTTAATGCCGTTGGAGCTGTAGGTAGCGCCGGTATATCCATCGACTTTGGTAGAGTTATTCTTTACAATTTCCGGAATAACTTTATTCTTAGCATTGTTAAAGAAATGCGGAGTATCACTGTTGCTCTTGACCTGAACAGAAGTGATCTTATTATCCTTAATTGTTACTGCAACCGTAACTAAGCCATTAAAGCCCTGAGCGGAACCAGTATAAGTACCGTCTTTATAAGTAGACCCCGCAGGCGGTGCCTGAACAGTAGTGTTCTTCTTAGCGGAGGAATACCCTCTTGCCGCGCTGGAGGAAGATGAAGTCTTCTGCCCTAAGGCATTCTTGACGGCATTCTTAATACCATTCGAGCTGTAGGTAGCACCAGAAACTACATCAACATCCGTTGACTGTTTCTCAATAATGGCTGGAATGACTCCGTTCTTAGCACGGCTAAAGAAATTCGGAGTATCATTTTCACTCTTCACGTCAATAGCCGTAATTTTATGGTTCTTTACAGTAACTTCCACAGTGATAGTGCTCTTAAACCCCTGTGCAGAGCCGGTATATTTACCGTCTGCAACATTGGCAGCAGCACCAACAACATCCTGAGCGGAAGTTTTATTCTGCTGGGCCTGAGCATGAACTGAATAGGTATTAGGTTTATAACCGCTCAGGGCTCCAACTACAATAGCCAGAACCGCAATAGCCGGCAGGATCGGGAAGAAGCTGACGATCTTCTGCCATACAGTCTTTTTCTCTTGTTTTTCCACTTATGAGGCTCCTTTCTGATTTTGCACACCTGAGAACTCAAGGGTAGACAAAAAATAAGACCTGTAATCTGGGTCGGTCAGGCGTAATTTCAGGCAGAAAATTAGCTAAGTCTAACCCAAATTGGTAAAACGTATTATAAATAGTGAGTTTTCCTAAGTCAATTACACAGGTATTTGAAAGTTGTAGTAATTCAGCAAATTCCTTGTGCGCAATTGAAAATGCGAGTTCAATACAGGTTCTCAAAACACAACAGAATAGAAAGAATCAGCATAAAACAAATTATAAACAGATTATGAAGGAGCGAAAGTGAAAAGAATTGTTCTCCAAAAGAGCCGATCAGCGTTGTTGCAGTACAACAATTTTTCTGACAAGGATTTATAGACAGAAAAAAAGCACACCCAAACGGATGTGCTTTCTCTGGCGCCCCCAACAGGGCTCGAA
>CAYRKX010000075.1:0-8773 GCA_964425185.1 uncultured Eubacteriales bacterium | reverse complement strand
TTCCTGCCCCCTGCCGGAGGAGTTTCAATCGCAGCTGCGCAAGCTGCGCGCCCGGGGATAGACGCTTTTTCCCACCGGTGAAAGCCGGTGGGATTTTTTGCGGGGTATGATGCGGCGTTCCCGTGCCGTCCGGCTCCGCGCCATTCGCCCGCTGTGCCGCCTTTCTCCGCGTCATCCGCCCGCTGCGGCCGCAGAGAGGAGGCTTTCGTGGAGCAAATTCGCTTCTTTGTGAAAAATAGAACAAAATTTTGCAACTGCACAAAAAGAAATCGTTTACCATCGGAAATTCTGTCTGTTTTTGTCGTTGACGGTTAAACGTTTACGCAGTACAATGAGGCAGAAAACAGTCTGCAGGATATTGAGACCCGTATTGAGTCCTCTATGGAACAGTCCCGGCAGATTACCGTCGAGATTGAAAATGTTCGCAACTCTGTCAGCGGCCTGGAAGAACAGGCGGCAGGCCTGCGGTCGAAAATTGCGGTCAATGAGAACTCCATTTCCCTGAAACAGGAAAACATTAAACGGGTTCAGGAAGAAATGCGGAATGCCTCTCTGGAGCGCACCTCCATAGAAGAAAAAATTCAGAATACGACAGAGTTTCTGTCCGGTCTGAAACTGAAAGAAGAGGAAAAACGCCGTCAGTTAGAAGAGATTGCGAAGTACACCGCAGAACTGACCGAGTCCGGCAAAGGCTATGACGCGAAGAACGCGGAACTTACCAGACAGGTCAAAGAGACCACTGACGCTCTGGCCAGTGCCAGAGTCAGAAAGTCTGCAGCTCAGTCCTCTTTAGAGGAAATCCGGACCCGCGGTGAAAAGACCGCGGCATCTCTGACGGAGCGCAATGAACTTCTGGAAAACCTCAAGAGAGAACTCGACGAGGCGGAGAAGAAGGTTGCGGACTGTGAGGACAAGGTGACTTCCCTCACTAACTCCATCAGTGGATATCAGATGCGGTGGCATAAACGGCAGGAAAGACTGCAGGCGGCACAGGCTGAGCGGGAAAAACTTCTCCGTGAGACCGAGCAGAAAGAGAGCCGGGCCCGCATGCTCGAAGACCTTGAGAAAAACATGGAGGGCTATGCCGGAAGTGTCAAGGCGGTTGTCCGTGAGGCACGCCGGGGAACACTCCGCGGAATTCACGGCCCCCTGTCCCAGCTTATCACTGTACCGGAAAAATATTCCGCAGCCATTGAGACCGCACTGGGAGCGGCAGTACAGTTTATTGTCGTCAACAATGAGCAGGACGCCAAACAGGCTATTGGATACCTGAAAAACCACAGGGGCGGCCGGGCAACCTTCCTCCCCATCTCAGCCATTCGGCCGAGAGAAGTGTCAAGGCGGTTGTCCGTGAGGCACGCCGGGGAACACTCCGCGGAATTCACGGCCCCCTGTCCCAGCTTATCACTGTACCGGAAAAATATTCCGCAGCCATTGAGACCGCACTGGGAGCGGCAGTACAGTTTATTGTCGTCAACAATGAGCAGGACGCCAAACAGGCTATTGGATACCTGAAAAACCACAGGGGCGGCCGGGCAACTTTCCTCCCCATCTCAGCCATTCGGCCGAGAGAACTGAAAGAGCCAAATATCGCCAGTCATCCGGGCTACATTGGAATTGCCAGTGACCTCGTTCGGGCTGACGCAAAATATAACAACATTGTCCGGGCACAGCTCGGACGTACCGTCGTTGTCGACGATATGGACAGTGCCATCTCCCTGGGCCGTAAGACCCGCAATCGCTTTAAGATTGTGACACTGGATGGACAGACCATCAACGCCGGTGGTTCTATGACCGGTGGATCGCGCACAAGAAATGCAGGAATTCTGTCCCGTGCCGGAGAAATTGAGGCATTGAAAAAAGAAACTGCTGCTCTGCGCCAGAAACTGGCAGATGCGGATGCCCAGCTCGAGAAGACAGACTCCGCTGCACAGGCAGCCCGTGCTGACTTTGAGGGCGCACAGGCTGACCTGGTCCGGGCGAACGAGGCCAAAATTCAGGCAGAGGGTGACCGGAACCTGGTAGAAGGCCAGTACAACACAGTTAAAGATGCCCTGGAAGAACTGGAGCGGGAGCAGAAAACCGCCAAAGACAGAATCCAGGCTCTGCAGGATGAAGAACAGAAGGCCATTGAAGACGAAACGGCTGCACAGAAAAAGGCAGAAGAACTCGAGCAGCAGTCCTCTGAACTGGCAGAAACACTGGATCAGGTCCGCTCAGAAATTGACGCGGCAGCGCAGAAATCTGCTCAGGCCAATCTCGACATCCTGTCCGTTACCAAAGATATTGAGTCTGCCAACGAGACCATTGCCCGCCTGAAAGAGAGCACCGCGCTCTCTGCAGACCACGATGAAAAATGGAAAGCAGAGATGAGGGGCTACGAGGCGGAAATTGAGGCAGCTCAGGCAGAAATTGTGTCCTTTAAAGAACAGGCTGAACAGCTGGGCACAGCCGGAGAAAACGCTAAGACCAAAATTAAAGACCTCACTGCGTCCCGAAACGACGTGGAGGCCGAGAGCAGTAAACTCCGGGTTCTGGAGCGGAATAAGAGCGACGAGCGCGAAAAGATCAGCGGCGAGCTCGCCCGTCTGGAAGAGCGCAAGGCCAATATGCTCCGGGACTATGACGCCACGGTCAATAAGCTGTACGATGAGTACCAGCTGACCCGGCGGGAGGCAGAAGCGGTCTCCGAGCCGAGTGAAAACCCGGCCGAGAGCAGTAAAAAGCTCCGCGAAGTTAAAGCAGATATCAAGGCGTTGGGCAATGTTAACGTCGGCGCCATTGAAGAATATAAAGAGGTCAACGCCCGCTATGAGTTCATGAGTGGACAGATTAACGACGTCGAGACCTCCAAGAAAGAGCTTCTGGACCTGATTCACGAACTGACCGACAACATGGCCAAGCAGTTCCGGGAGCAGTTCACTAAAATAAACACGGCCTTTGGAAAGACCTTCACAGACCTTTTTGGCGGCGGCGCCGCAGAGCTGGTTCTGGAAGACGAACAGGATATCCTCGAATGTCCCATCGACATCAAGGTTCAGCCGCCGGGCAAGAATGTTCAGAACATCGATCTTCTCTCCGGCGGAGAAAAGGGACTGGCCGCCATTGCGCTTCTCTTTGCTATCCTGAAAGTCACTCCTGCCCCGTTCTGTATTTTCGACGAGGTTGAGGCCGCACTGGACGATGTCAATGTCGCGCGGTTTGCGCAGTATGAGCGCAGTATGAGCGATAATATCCAATTTATTACAATTACCCACCGCCGCGGTACGATGGAAGCCGCAGACATCATGTATGGTGTTACCATGGAAGAAGAGGGCGTCTCCAAACTCCTCGAACTCCAGACGGCGGAGATGGCGAAAGAACTCGGCCTGGACTAAGGGCCGCAGAAGTACGAAAGGGAGACCGGTATGGCAAACAAAGGCAACGGATTTTTCAGCAAGCTGAACCACGGAACCAAAAAGACACGGGATAATCTGTCCGGAAATATCGATAATGTTCTCGACTCGTTCGACGAGATCGGCGATGACCTCTACGATGAGCTCACCGAAGTCCTCGTCATGAGCGATGTCGGTGTCTATACCTCCGACGCAATCATCACTGAACTGAAGAAACGCGTCAAAGAGGAAAATGTCAAGGATCCCGCTGAGGTGCGCCGTCTCATCAAAGAGGTTGTCGCAGACATGCTCGGTGAAGATGAGACCATCGACTTTGTCACAACACCGGCTGTTATTCTTGTCATCGGCGTCAACGGCGTCGGCAAGACGACAACCATCGGTAAGATGGCAGCCTATTTCAAGTCTGAGGGCAAGAAAGTCATCCTCGGCGCAGCCGATACCTTCCGTGCCGCGGCAATCGACCAGCTGGAAATCTGGGCGGACCGTGCCGGTGTGGATATTGTCAAACATGACGAAGGGTCTGACCCTGCCTCTGTTGTCTATGATACTATTTCCAAAGGTGTGAAAGAGAACGCGGACGTCATCATCTGTGATACCGCAGGTCGTATCCATAATAAGAAGGGCCTCATGGATGAGCTCGGAAAGATCTACCGGGTTATTGACCGGGAGCTCCCCTACTCCGACCGGGAAATTTTTCTGGTACTGGATGCCACGACCGGACAGAACGCTATCAGCCAGGCTAAGGAGTTTATGAAGGTGGCAGATGTTACCGGTATTGTCCTGACCAAGCTTGACGGTACCGCCAGAGGCGGCGTAGTACTGGCTATTAAGAATGAGCTGAAACTGCCGGTTAAATTCATCGGTGTCGGCGAAGGTCTGGATGACCTGCAGCCGTTCAGTGCAACCGCGTTTGCGGAATCCCTCTTTGACCCGATCTCTCAAGATAATCAGGAGGAAATCGAGGAGAAACTCGACGAGAACCTGGATATGGGCGATGCTAAAGATGTAGAAGTTGCCTCTCTTGTCCGTGAGGAGAAGGAAGAAGAGAAGAAAGAGGAAAAAGAAGCGGCCAAAGAGAAGAAGGCCGAGAGAAAAGCCGTCGAGAAAGATATCAGAACAGACGTCAAACAGGTTGAAAAAGAAGAAGTCAAAATGGAAGAGACGGTAGAAAAGACAGAAAAGGAACTGACCAAGGAAGAAAAGAAGGCTGAAAAACAGGCTGCTAAAGAAGCCAAGGCTGCAGCTAAGGCTGCCGCCAAGAAGGCTAAGGCTGAGGAAAAGGCCCGCCGCAAAGCCGAAAAAGAAAAAGCAAAACAGAACAAGGATTGACAGAGTCGGTATGATATTCTTAATTGCAACGACCAATAAAAATAAAAAAATCGAGTTTTCCCGGATTCTGTCCCCGCTCGGCATTGACATTAAGACAGCCGATGAGTTGGGCATTGCTCTTCCGGAAGTAGAAGAGACCGGGACAACCTTTAAAGAAAATGCTCTTCTGAAAGCCCGCAGCGGCTGCAAAGTCAGCGGTTATCCTACCCTGTCGGATGACTCCGGTCTCTGTGTCGATGCTCTGGACGGAGCACCGGGAATCTATTCCGCCCGTTTCAGCAGCACGGATGGAAAAGACGGGGATGATGAAGAGAACAACCGGAAACTGCTCCGGCTGTTGAAAGACGTTCCCTGGGAAAAACGCGGAGCACACTATGCGTGCGCTGTTGCCGCGGTATTCCCCGATGGCAGAGAGCTGACAACCTATGGGGAGTGTCAGGGAACCATTGGTTATGAAGAGCACGGTCATAACGGCTTTGGATATGACCCCCTGTTTTACATCAATGACCACGAGACCTTTGCTGAGGTAGCCCCCGAGGTAAAGGATGAACAGAGTCATAGAAGCAGAGCGCTGCATGCCATGTGCGAGGCGCTGGAAGGAGAACTCAAATGACAAGCAAAGAGAGAGCGGAGTTTCGCGCGAAATCCAACAAGCTGACTCCCGCATGTCAGATCGGAAAAAACGGTCTGACCGACGGACTCTACAGCCAGGTGGACCAGGAGCTGACCGCCCATGAGCTGATTAAAATCAAGGTTCTCCTGGAGAGCTCTCCGGTAACCCCGAAAGAGGCTGGACAGGCCCTGGCAGAGAAGACCGGAGCGGATCTCATCTCGGTAGTCGGCGGAGTTATTGTCCTCTACCGCTACAGCGAGGAGCTCCACAAAAAACAGGCTCAGAAGGAAGCCAATAAGAAACGCGCGGAACGTATCCGGAAAAAGAACGCCCGCGAGCGCGCCAAAAAGGGGTTCAAAGGTGGAAAGAATCGGAATTTTCGGGGGAACGTTTAACCCCCCTCACCTTGGACATCAGAATATTGCAGAGGGGTTTATTAACCACTGTTCTCTTGACCACATGCTGATTATTCCCTCGTTTGTACCCCCGCACAAAGCGGCGCCGGACCTCGCTTCCGGTGATGACCGCCTGGCTATGTGCCGCAAGACCTTCACCGACCGGCGATTTACGATTGACACCATAGAGCTGGACCGCAAAGGAAAAAGTTATACCGTCGATACCCTCCGCGAACTAAAGGAGAGGTATGGAAAAGACAGTAAACTGTTCTTCCTGATGGGCGATGACATGCTCCTCTACCTGGAGTACTGGAAAGATCCCCACACTATTCTGCAGCTGGCCCAGGTAGTCTCTGCCGTACGGCATGAGAACCTGTCTCTGGAAACGCTGCGTGACTATGCAAGGCAAACATTTCCCGAGGAGTATGAAGCCGGACGGTTCCTCTTCTACCAGATTCCCCCGGTTGAGGTTAGCTCAACGGAAATCCGGGAGAGGTGCCGGAATGGAGAGTCCATCTCCGATCTGGTTACTCCGGAGGTACAACAATATATTCTGGACAGGGGGCTTTACCATGACACTGCCAACCGGCCCGTACATGGATAAAAAAGAGGAGTATATCTCCGTCATCCGCAAAAAGTTGAAACCGCAGCGTTTCCAGCATTCTCTGAATGTTGCCGACGCGGCTCTGAAGCTTGCAGAGCTCAACGGAGCAGACCTGGAAAAGGCCTACATCTGCGGACTTCTGCACGACTGCGAGAAGAATGCTCCATTAGAAGAACAAAAACGCTACATGCTCCAGCTCGGAGATGAGCTGCCAGACCATGTTCTGAAAAATCCCAAGCTCTGGCACGCTCCGGCGGGAGCCTGCTTTATCCGCGATGAACTGGGGATTGTTGACGAGGACATGATCCGCGCTATAAAATATCACACAACCGGACGTCCGAATATGACCATGCTGGAAAAGGTTATCTACGTGGCGGACTTCATCTCTGCGGAGCGGGACTATCCGGGTGTGGAACACGTCCGGGAGACTGCCTGGGAGAATATTGACAAGGCCATTCTCATCGGATCTCAGTTCACGCTGGTTTCTCTGCTGGACAAATGGCGGGAAATCAACTATGACACCATTGCCATGTACAATGAGATGGCAGCCGAAGTAGGAGACCAAATGGAGGGTCATTCATGACAACGGAAGAAAAAGTAAAAAAGATTGCCGAAGTTCTGAATAAGAGAAAGGCTGAGGATGTACAGATCCGCAAAGTGCGCGACCTCACCATCGTCACCGACTATTTTGTTCTCGCAACCGGCACTTCCAATACACAGATCAAATCCCTTGCCAACGAGGTTGAATATCAACTGGAGCAGGAAGGTGAGCACGGCCGTATGGAGGGAAAGACCAGCGACTGGATTCTTCTCGACTACGGAGATGTCATCTGCCACTTTTTCCTACCGGACGCAAGAGAGCATTACAACTTAGAGCGTCTCTGGGCAGATGCCGAAATCGTAAATCTCTAAGAAGGATGGGAAGACAATGAAACCTTACGATTTTAGAACCGTCGAGCCGAAATGGCAGCAAAAATGGGAAGAGACCGGCGTCTTCCACGCAAAGGACAACAGTGACAAGCCGAAGTTCTACGGCCTCGTAGAGTTCCCCTACCCCTCTGGAGCGGGAATGCACGTCGGCCACATCAAGGCGTATTCCGGACTGGAGGTTATCAGCCGGAAACGGAGAATGCAGGGCTACAACGTCCTCTTCCCCATCGGATTTGACGCATTTGGACTTCCGACCGAGAACTATGCCATTAAAACCGGCATGCATCCGAGAGAAGTTACTGACAAAAATATCAAACGGTTTACCAGTCAGCTGAAGAAAGTTGGTTTCTCCTTCGACTGGACCCGTGTTATTGATACTACAGATGAGGACTACTACAAGTGGACCCAGTGGATCTTCCTCAAGATGTTTGAGCACGGTCTTGCCTTTCGTGCTAAGACTTACGTAAACTACTGCCCATCCTGTAAGGTTGTTCTCTCTAATGAGGACTCCCAGGGAGGCAAGTGCGACATCTGCCACAGCGATGTCATCCAGAAAGAGAAAGTCGTCTGGTATCTCCGCATTACCGCTTATGCCGACAAGCTTCTCAAAGGCCTTGACACTGTAGATTTCCTTCCGAATATTAAGACTCAGGAAATTAACTGGATTGGTAAATCCACCGGCGCATTCGTCAACTTTAACGTAAAAGATACTGACGAGAAGCTCCGCATTTACACCACCAGATGTGACACCCTCTTTGGTGTTACTTTCATGGTTATGGCTCCAGAGCATCCATTGATTGACAAGTACAAAGACCGCATTAAGAACATGGACGAAATTACCGCGTACCGCCAAGAGTGCGCTAAGAAGACCGAGTTTGAGCGGACCCAGCTTGTCAAGGATAAGACCGGTGTCAAGATTGACGGCCTTACCGCCATCAACCCTGTTAACGGCGAGGAAATTCCCATCTTCATTTCCGACTATGTAATGATGGGTTACGGCACTGGCGCTATCATGGCCGTTCCGGCTCATGACCAGCGTGACTACGACTTCGCCAAGAAGTTCGGCGTTCCGATTATTCCGGTCATTGAGGGCGGTGACATCAGCAAAGAGGCCTATACCGGAGACGGCAACATGATCAACTCCGGATTCCTCAACGGTATTGACAACAAGAAAGACTCCATCGCCAAGATGCTTGAGTACCTGGAAGAAAAAGGCATCGGCGAGAAGGGTGTTCAGTATAAGATGAAGGACTGGGCCTTCAACCGCCAGCGTTACTGGGGCGAGCCTATCCCGATTGTCCACTGCCCGCACTGCGGCGACGTCGCGGTTCCTTACGATGAGCTCCCGCTCCGTCTCCCGAAGGTCAAGGACTATCAGCCCGGTACCGACGGAGAGTCTCCTCTCGCCCGGATCCCCGAGTTCGTCAACTGCAAGTGCCCGAAATGCGGACGTCCTGCGAAGAGAGAGACCGATACCATGCCGCAGTGGGCTGGTTCTTCCTGGTAC
>CAYRKX010000074.1:6045-9029 GCA_964425185.1 uncultured Eubacteriales bacterium | reverse complement strand
AAAAAAGGAACGATCCTTTGGGATCGTTCCTTTTTTGATTTTGGTCTTACTGGAATATTCCTTTCAGATTAATACTGGTTCGGCTGACCGAATAGGTGCAGCTGGGCAGGCGGATCTGTCCGGTGCCGTCCAGAGGATTATTGTTGATAACAAAGATGAGCATAAGAATAAATCCAATGAGACAGACTATAAGAATGGTCCAGTAGATAGCCAGTCTCGATTTCTCTTTCTTTGTAAATTCCCGTTTCCGTTTTCCCTGTCTCCCCTGCCTCTGAGATGCAGAGGAAGAGCTCTGACGGGAACTGTCATTTAACATTTCTTCCAGGGTCTTTTTGGCCATGATTCGGTACTGCCTTCCTTAACTTACTTGGTAATTACAACCTGAGTGAAACTTCCGACATCCTGATACTGTGGAGTAATAGCGGTCTGGCCGGACTTGTCAATAAAGCCCCACAGATACTCCTTGGTCTCCACGGCAGCCAGGCCGCAGTCAGAGAAGTTGTCAGCCCGGTAGTACTGAGGTTCAATTGTGAAGGATCCGCTGGTATTAATATAACCGCAGGTCCCGGTGCCCTGAGTTGCCGGAGCAAGGCCGTTGGCTGCAAAGCTTCCCGCAAATGGTGTCGACTGGATGTGGCCGTTTCTCAGACTGATGAATGTCTGCGTAAATTTCGGAAGTCCTGACTTATCAATATATTGGTATACACCAGATGACATCTGAACGGCAGCGAGTCCGTGATGGAACGGGTAGGCTTGTCGGAACGATGCCGGAATTACTTCTTTACCAGATCGGTTAATATAGCTGTAATAGGAACCGGAATTAACCTTAACTGGTGCATATCCGTTGTCCCCAAAGTCTCCTGCATCCGCATACTTTAATGGAAGTACAGTAGAACCATTCTTGTCGATATAGCCCCAGAGTCCGTTCTGGCAGACTGCAGCCAGTCCGTTGTCCGCGAACTCTCTGACGCTGTCATATTCAGCCTGGATGGCCGTACTGCCTTTTTCGTTAATGAATCCATATTTTCCACTGGTAGAATCTTTATATGGAGCCAGGCCATTAGCAGTAAACATACCAATGGGTGCAGAACCGTAGGCATCGCCTTTAAACCGTGGCTGGATGACATAGGCGCCCTTGGTGTTGATGTAACCCCAGTTCTGGTTCTCATCCTCAACTGCGGCCATGCCATTGGGACCGAACGATGAGGCGTTCAGAAATTTATAGCTTATGACCAGCTTACCCGTCTGGTTGATATAACCCCAGTGGTCATTTAATTTGACAGGAGCCAGAGTCAATGTTGTGGTCTGAGACTTTACGGGAGCTGGTGTCTCTTCCTTTTTCTTACCATGTCCTGCTGTGGAAGCAATGATAATAATCAGGACTACAATGAAAATGACACAGATGGTATAAAATCTGCGGCGCTTGCGGATATTCTCCGGGCTCTGTGACAGCCTGCGTCTTCTTCTTTTTTGAGGAGGGCGACGGCGATTAACAGGCCGTCTGTAACCGGTAGTACTCATAAGCAATAAAACCCCATATATCTAGTAGTTTTTTACAATTTAATCTTACCATGACTGGCCGGTTTAGGAAAGAAGCGTTTTAGACACCTGTTCCAATTCTTTACGTATAGCTATGTGTTGAGGACATACCCGCTCACATTTTCCACATTTTATACACTGGTCAGCCCGTTTTTTTCCGTGACCGTCCACCAGCCAGTTCATAGAGTGCAGAGCTTTTTCTTTGTCGCCATATAATGTGTAGCTGTTCATGGCTGTAAAGGTACCGGAAATTCCCACTCCAATGGTACAGACTTTTGCGCAGTAATTACAGGTCGTACAGGGAATGATGGGAATCCTGTTTAATTCTTCCTGTGCCCTGTGAACTGTCTGCATTTCTACATCGGACAATTTATGAAAGTCTTTCATGTAAGAGAGATTATCTTCCATCTGTTCTACAGTGCTCATGCCGGATAAAACAGTCAGAACTCCATCCAGACTGGCAGCAAATCGAATGGCCCAGGAAGCTGTGGACTGGTCCGGTTCTGCTTCCTGAAATATCCGGGAAACAGATTTTGGAGGCGTGGCAAGCATACCACCCTTGATGGGTTCCATGACAATAATGGGTTTATTGTACTTCCGGGCCACTTCATAACAGGCACGGGACTGAATGGCAGGGTTATCCCAGTCTGCGTAGTTAATCTGCAGCTGAACGAACTCCATTTCTGGATGGGCTTTGAGTATGGTCTCCAGTTCTTCCGGCGTCGAGTGAAACGAAAATCCGATATGTCTGATTCTTCCCTTCGCTTTTTGTCGGAGAACCCAGTCCCACATGTGAAAGTCGTCGAAGACTTTGGTCCGGGATTCCCCGAGGTTATGAAGAAGATAAAAATCAAAGTAACCGGCACCGGTTCTTTGCAGTGAGGTTTTCAACTGTTTTGTGGCCTCATGTTTCGTTTTACAATTGACCCATGCGGCATTTTTGGTCGCCAGCAGAAAACTGTCCCGGGGATATCGCTCGACCAGAGCTTGGCGGATGGCCTCTTCACTTCCCGTGTAGGCCCATGCTGTATCAAAGTATTTGAACCCGTTCTGCATAAAAAGATCAACCATCTGTTTCGTCTGTTCCAGATCAATCTCGTCTCCGCACTTTGGAAGACGCATGAGTCCGAATCCCAATTTCGGAATGTTCATGTCAATTGGCACAGTATCCCCTCCTGCCACCGTGTATTCAATAGTTACAGATAAGAAAAGAGCCCTGGATGTTATACAACAACCAGGGCCATGGTGCGAGAGACGGGACTTGAACCCGTACTCCGTGAAGAACACGCCCCTCAAACGTGCGCGTCTGCCAATTCCGCCACTCTCGCATACATGTTAACTTTTCTGATGTTGTCTTCGAATCTCTCCGAAGCATACGCTTCGGAGAGCCTGGTGCGAGAGACGGGACTTGAACCCGTACTCCGTGAAGAACACGCCCCTCAAAC
>CAYRKX010000074.1:0-5945 GCA_964425185.1 uncultured Eubacteriales bacterium | reverse complement strand
GTGCGCGTCTGCCAATTCCGCCACTCTCGCAGGTCGTTTGACAACGATATCTATTATATTCATGGGGCACACAATTGTCAACTCTTAATCATAATATTTTTCCCGATTCCTCCGGCGCACTACGGTGGTAATCGCCATAATCAGAAACAGAGCAGCAAAGCAGCTCAGTCCCACATAGACTGAGGTATTGTGGTTGCCGTTAATCTTCAGGTCGCTCCAATAGGTGCTCATCAGAGTCTGTGTAGAATCCGGCAGGTTATGAAAATACTGGTACTTCTTCAGAACCGAATCCGCCGGGTAGAGTGTGGTATTGCCCTTGAAGGTGTAATCCTCCATGTTTCGAACCGCCATGTTTGGTGTGGCGTAGCAGATGGTCTCCGCGTTGGCCAGGGCGATCTGCGGCTCTTCCATAAAATTAATATACAGTTCCGCAGCTCCCTTGTTACAGGCTGTTTTGGGAATACACATGGCATCTACGAAGATATTGCCTCCTTCTTTCGGAAAAGCAATGCCAAGGTCAGGGTTGTTGTCATGCATGGTAAAAAAGTCTCCAACATAGTACGGAGCCAGAGCAGCATCGCCGCCTTCCATAATGTTGAATACTTCGTCCATGGCATAGGATCGAACCAGAGGCTTCTGCTTAACCAGCAGTTTATAGGCTTGATCCCACTGCTCGGGGTCATTATTGTTATAGTTCTGCTCCAAGACGGACTGAGCTATTCCGAAGGCATCTCGCGGGTTGTTGAACATGAGGATTTTTCCTTTATAGCGGGAATCCCAGAGGACTTTCCAGCTGGTCGGTTTCTCTTTAACCATCTTCTTATTATAAATAAGTGCTACGTAACCAACATTGTAGGCAACTGTGTACTCATTGTTCGGGTCATAATACAGTCTCTGGTATTTTGGATCTATATATTTAAAGTTGGGAATCTTTTGGAGGTCCAGCTTGAGTAAAAGCCCTTCCTGGTTCAGCCGGTGAATCATATAGTCCGAGGGAATAATGACATCGTAAGCGGCGCCTCCGCTTTTTAACTTTGCATACATATCCTCGTTGCTGTCAAAGTTTGTGTAATTGATTTTAATTCCGGTTAATCGCTCGAACTCTTTATTGACGTTGACGCTCCCCTCACTTCCGTCGGAAATATACTCACCCCAGTTGTAGACATTCAGGGTAGTCCCGCGGTAAGGGTTGTTCTTATAGTAAGAGGTATTAATAGGATAGTCTCGGCTTGACTTGGCAGAAACGGGTATGGCCAGCAGAGTGGCCAAAATAAGAACGGCGAGAAGCAGCGCGGTAATTCGTCTCATTCACCTGCCTCCTCTACTTTTGTGAGCTTACGAAGTCTGCGTTTCTCCCGATGTTCAGCAAACTGCTCGCTCTGGACTACATTAATCAGTACCAGAAGAATCAGCATAACTACAAAAATTAACGTGGACAGGGCATACATGTCCGGCGTAACGCGTTTCTTGGTCATGGAATAGATTCGGATCGGAAGGGTCTGAAACTCTGGCCCGCTGACAAAGTAACTGATGACAAAGTCGTCGAGAGACAGTGTGAACGCCATGATGGCGCCGGAAATGACTCCGGAACGAATCTGCGGCAGAGTAACCTTGAAAAACGCCTGAGTGGGAGTACAGCCGAGGTCCTGAGCCGCTTCTGTCAGGTAGACATCCATACTGTCAAGACGCGGCATGATATTCAACAAGACATAGGGCAGCTGAAACGTAATGTGGGCGATCAGCATGGTGCCAAACCCGAGAACCCCCTTCATGTGCAACAGAGTTCCGGCAAAGACGAACAGAAGCATCATGGAAATGCCGGTAACAATATCCGGGTTCATCATGGGAATATTGGTTACGGTCATCATGGTCCTCTTGTAGTATTTATTTCGAGAATAATGAAATCCTACTGCAGCGGCTGTTCCCAATACTGTAGAAATGGCTGCGGAGAGAACAGCCAGAATAAGTGTGTTCTGGAACGCAGACATGGTAGCTTCATCTTGAAACAGTTCCTTATACCAGCGGAGGGAGACACCGCTCATGACGCTGGTACTGTTGGATGCATTGAACGAGAAAATGATGAGTACCAGAATTGGTGCATACAGCATCATGAAGAACAGTATGGTATAGATCTTTCCGGCTGGACTGAGTTTTTTCCTCATACGACCATCTCCCCGTCTTCCGAACCGCCGAAGTGGTTCATAATAGCCAGACAGATCAGGATGAGAATCATCAGAAGCAGCGAGATGGATGCGCCGAGATGATAATTGTAGGCAGTCTGGAATTGGAGCTCGATGACGTCGCCGATTAATGTGTAGGATCCGCCGCCGAGCTTCTGGGAAATGTAGAACGTACTGACAGAAGGAACGAAGACCATGGTAATTCCTGAGATAATACCGGGTTTGGTCATGGGAATCATGATGTCCTTTAAGATCTGAAACCCGTTAGCACCAAGGTCGCGTCCCGCTTCAATATATCGGTAATCAAGCTTGGATAGAGACGTGTAGAGCGGAAGAATCATAAAGGGGACATAGTTGTAGTACATTCCGAAAATGACTGCACCGGACGTATTGATCAGATGCAGCGGATTCAGACCGATATCCCGCAGAAAATTGTTGATAATTCCCGTGTCCTCGAAGAGAACCATAATGGCGTAGGTGCGCAGAATAAAGTTCATCCACATGGGAATCATAATGAGCATAATTAAAATGGTCCGTGTGGATGCTTTGGTTTTGGTAAAGCAGTAGGCCAGCGGATATCCGGTTAAGAGGCAGATAAACGTTGCCATCATACCGTAATAGATAGAACGCAGAATGGTATCCGTATAATGAGAAAGTCCCCGGATATTGGCGATGGTAAACTGCCCGGCCGGATTGGTCAGGGCGTAATAGGCAACAATAATCAGTGGGATGACAATAAAAATAACCATCCAGACTGAGTACGGGGCGGAAAGCCCTGCAGTTTTCTTATGCAACGAACTCTCCCCTCCTATTTTTCCTCTTCTTCTGTCAGGTCGATTGACGCATCGGAAATATAATCCATCTCATCGGAGAAACTGGAATAATCGCCGTACAGATCGGAGTACTGCGACTTGTGCATAATTTGGATGGAATCCGGTTCAATGACCAGACCGATTTCCTCCCCGACTTCGCTCTGCTTCGTGGACTGAATCATCCATTTGAAGCCCTGGACATCCACAATGATTTCAAAGTGAACACCTTTGAATGTTACAGAAGTTACCGTCCCGGTGATCATACCCTGGTCTTTGGGGACAACAATGACATCTTCCGGACGGACGACAACATCTACCGGCTGGTTTATGCCAAAGCCGCTGTCGACACACTCAAAGGTGTGACCGGCAAATCGTACCCATTTATCTTTCAGCATCATTCCGTCAAGAATATTGGATTCACCAATAAAGTCGGCAACAAACGCATTGACAGGCTCGTTGTAGATATCAATTGGTGTGCCGATCTGCTGGATTTCTCCGGCATTCATGACAACAACCTTGTCAGACATGGACAGAGCTTCTTCCTGGTCATGGGTGACAAAAATAAAGGTAATGCCCAGAGACTGCTGAATTTCCTTCAGCTCTTTCTGCATGTCCTTGCGAAGTTTGAGATCCAGAGCGCTTAACGGCTCATCGAGGAGTAGAACCTGAGGATCTACAGCGAGGGCGCGGGCAATGGCGACACGTTGCTGCTGACCTCCGGAGAGCGAGTCTATGGTGCGCCGCTCGAAGCCTTTCAGGTCAACCAGATTCAGCATCTCTGTTACTTTGGCTTTGATGATCTTTTCCTTTTTTTTCTGCACGCGCAGACCGAAAGCAATATTGTCATAGACATTCAGGTGTGGGAAAAGCGCATATCGCTGAAAAATAGTGTTTACTTTGCGCTTGTGAGCGGGAACTCCATTCATAAGCTTGTCGCCAAAATAGACCTCTCCAGAATCCGGTTCCTGAAACCCCGCTATAATTCTCAGTGTGGTTGTTTTTCCACAGCCCGAAGGGCCGAGAATGGTGACAAATTCCCCGTCCCGGATTTCCAGATTCAGGTCTTTTAAAATCGGTTCCCCGTTAAAGGCGACCGAAATATGCTTTAGCGTAATAATGGCGTTTTCTTTCAATGACTTTCCCCTTTACGGTCTCAATAAACTGGAAAACCCGGTATAGTAGCCTTCCGCCGCTATACCAGGAATTAAATTAAATATAAAATAGCTGTAAACAAATGTCAATATATAGAAATTCCTCTAGACAATAATGCGGGTTGTAGCGTAAAATAACTTGAATTGAAGGAAACATCCGAAAGGAGTACAAAGAATGAGTCAGGACGTAGAAAACAAGACTCCAGAAGAAGAGACTGACGAAAAAGAGAAAAAGTCCAGCAACGCAAAAGAATTTCTCCGTGATGTATTGATTTTCATCATCGCCTGTGCTGTTCTATTTGTCTTAAACTCAACAGTCTTAATCAACGCAAAGATTCCATCGGAATCCATGGAGACCACATTAATGACCCATGACCGCGTTATTGGCAACCGTCTTTCTTACAAAAACAAGAATCCGGAACGGTTTGATGTTGTTATCTTCAAATATCCGGATGACGAGTCCCAGTATTTTGTCAAGAGAATTATCGGTCTTCCAGGAGACACGGTAGTCGTAAAAGAAGGCAAGGTCTATATCAATGGAAGCAAGACTCCCCTTCCCGACGACTTCTGCCAGTTTACCAATACTACACCGACCAACAGCGGTGACGGCACATTCAAAGTTCCAGCCGGTCACTATTTTATGATGGGTGACAACCGGAATGACAGCCTGGACTCCCGCTTCTGGATTAACAAGTATGTTGCCAAAGATAAGATTACTGCAAAAGTGGTTTATATCTACTGGCCGTTCAGCCATGTCAAGGGCATTAACTATAAGAAAGTAAAGAGTGAAATCAAACCGAATATGGTTCCGAAAGCATCTCCTGCCGCTTCCGCCTCTGTCGGTTAACACATGACCAGATAAAACGCCGCTCTGTCTTGTACAGAACGGCGTTATTTTTCGCACGTAAATCGCCCGGGCCGATTCAGAGAATAAAACCAAAAGAGCTCTGTCAAAATGACAGGGCTCTTTTTTCGCAATTTGTAATGGCCGTTCAGGCAAGGGTAAGCAGAAGTGCCATCTTGAATTTTCCACTGACAGCTTTGACGTAATGAGAACCGCCCTTGGCAAAGTGGAAATTCTCTCCGGCTTTGATGGCGTGTTCTTTTCCCTCATATCCAATGACGCCTTCACCGTCGAGAGCAAAGATAATTGCTTCCCCAGGAGCTGCATGCTCCGGTAGACCGGTTCCCTTGTCAAACGCCATGAGAACGAACTTCATGGTGTCATTGCTGACAACATCCATGTTGACGATCTTTCCATTCTGGTAAGGAACAAGATCTGCCAATTTAAATACCTCTCCTGCTTTCACTGCTTCGTTCATGGTGTCATTCCTCCTGATAGAAATTTCTGTGTACACGGCTCCCTCGCTGGTTCGTACCCCAACGGTGGTATCTACGGGAGTCACAATGCACTCATCCTGATGGACGGTTTTGGATTCTATATCTTTTCCGTGGACCTCAATACTTCCACTCGCAACAATCAGAAACTTATGATAAGGATAAATTTCTGCGCTGATATCCGTATCTTTGGCCAGCGAATAATAGGTTATATAATTGTCTCCGTTATAGATTTCCTTCGATATGGTACAACCCGGAAACGGAGCATTGTCTACGGCTATAGAGAAAACTTCACCAACTATTTCATTCATGTTGACGCCTCCTTTATTAGCTTGATCTAACTATACATAAAAAAAGAGAGAAAAACTGTCGCTGATGCAACAGTTTTTCTCCTTTTTTACCTGGTCGGAGTGACGGGACTTGAACCCACGACCTCTTGACCCCCAGTCAAGCGCGCTACCAAC
>CAYRKX010000073.1:0-9144 GCA_964425185.1 uncultured Eubacteriales bacterium | reverse complement strand
TATCAGGGCAAAATCCTGGTTCCGTTTTCTCCGGAATCTCTTCTGAGCGGTGTGCAGAAAGTGGTTAAACCGACTGACGTTCTGTACTATCGGACCAAGTTCACTGTAGAGGAGTCTTTTTTGAACGATATTACACTGCTCCATTTTGACGCAGTAGATTACCAGTGCACCGTAACCTTAAACGGTAAGGAGATTGGCTCTCATACCGGCGGTTACATTCCGTTTACGTTTGATGTCACTGACGCCATTGTCGCCGGTGAGAACGAGCTGAAAGTTACCGTTACTGACCCGAGCGACACCGGAGACCAGGCACGTGGAAAACAGACCCTTGACCCCGGCGGAATCTGGTACCAGGCGCAGTCCGGTATCTGGGGCCCTGTCTGGATGGAGAGTGTCAGTGAGGACTACATCGCCGGGCTGAAAATTGTACCGGATTTTGACTATAACCACGTCTTCATTACTACAGTATCCAAGGCGGAGCACCTGAAAATTACCATTACCGACCCGAGACGGGACAATCTCGTTATGGCCACTGCCGAGGGCAAAGGCGGAGAGCGCATTGCCATTGAGCTCGTCGGCTACCGCCCGTGGACTCCGGACGATCCGCGGCTCTACGACATTAAAATTGAAACTCCACATGACACGGTTACCTCTTACTTTGGCATGCGGAAGTTCTCCATTCACCGCGACCGCTTTGGGATTAAGCGCCTCTGCCTGAATGACGTCACCGTGTTCCACAACGGCGTTCTGGACCAGGGATACTGGTCTGATGGTCTCATGACCGCCCCGACGGACGAGGCCATTAAGTCCGATCTCGAAATGATTAAGGACATGGGCTTCAACATGGTCCGCAAACACGTGAAAATTGCGCCCTTGCGCTACTACTATTACTGCGACAAGATGGGAATCTTGGTATGGCAGGACATGGTCAGCGGCGGCCACGACTACGACCCCATGGTTACCACCATTCTGCCAACTCTTGGCATTAACCACATTAAAGACACCAAGCGCAACTACCGCGAGTTCCGCCGTGAGAACGAGGCTGGACGCAGAGAGTTCCTGCAAAATACCAAAGAGACCATTGATCTCCTCCAGAACTGTGTTTCCCTGGCGATGTGGGTGCCGTTCAACGAAGGATGGGGCCAGTTTGACTCTCTGGAAGTAACCAAAAAGATTAAGGAATGGGACCCGACCCGCACGGTCGACAGCGCCAGTGGCTGGCACAACCAGAGTCGGAAAAAGACAGACTTTGTCAGCAAACACAAGTATGTTACTCCCATTTATGTTCCGTTCTGGGATAACCGCTGTTACATTCTCTCTGAGTTCGGCGGGTATAGCAAACCAACCCCGGGCCATATGCAGAACCACCATGGTTTTGGATACCGCATGTATTTCACCAAGAAGGGTCTCGAAAACGCCTGGAAGCGAACCGTAAAGCAGAAAATCATTAAGAAGATCCGCTTCTTCATGATCGGCGGCATCAGCGCCTCGGTTTATACGCAGCTCTCTGACGTTGAAGGCGAAATCAACGGACTGGTTACGTATGACCGTAAGGTGGAAAAAGTGGACCGCGAGTTCATGCGGGAAGTCAATAAAGACGTTAAGTATATTTAAATACAAAGGAGCCGCGTCACCATCCGGTGACACGGCTCCTTCTCTATGCAGACAAGTCTTAGAATTGTTCGATTTTATGCGGCCTGTGCAGCTGAAGTGCTCTGTGCACTTGCTGCAGATGTGCCGGCCTGTGCATCAGCCAGTGTGTCAGAGACAATCTCACTGGTAAGCGCATCAACTTTGACTTTCTGAGTGACGCCGTTACTGTCGACAGCCTGGAGCTCGTTTACGTAACGGCCGTTTTCATACTCCATTTCGTCAAAAGTCCAGTTCAGCTCAGGGTGGGCTTTCTTAGCTACCTTCACAGAGACCGTCGGACTCTGGACAATTAAATAATCGGAGTCTCCGAGAATGAGATTTGCCAGGGAATATCTTGCGGAATCTGTTGCTTTGGCAAGACCGTCGGACATTTGAGACTGGAGCTTTTTGGCACTGCCGGTCTGGGCGGATTGGCGCGGGGGAGCGGCGAAAACGTGAATCGCCCCGAGTGTAGAGACCAGCAGGCAGGCGAGCAGAATGCTGAGTGCTTTTTTCATGCTTCCGGGAACCTCCTTTCCTTGGACTTAAAAACAGTATTATTGTAAAAAGGCTTCATGAACCACAAATGAACACCGTTCGTCTTTTCACAACCACAAATCGCCGAAAATAAGGTATACTAAACTTGAATTATCATGTGAACTGGAGATGAGACAATGGGTGTAGGCCAGACTCTGGATGCGCTCAAGCGCGTCGCAGCTAAAGACCCGGAAAAGCGGAAAGCACTGCTTGCTACCCGGGACCATAAAAATTCAGTGACGGAATTCTGCAAGCTCAGTACGGAGTACGGATGTCCGCTGAACGCCATGGACCTCATTGAGTACGGTGAAGAGAGTTATGCTGCCATGAGACGGAGCACAAACGGCGGTGGTGAGAACTCCCCCAAGCTCTTTTACGAAGATGACACTTACGAACTGTTTCTAGCTGAACTGAAAGAGCTGGACGGGAGTGAAAACGATGACTAATCGCGAAAAGATGGAGTCCGGCGCGCTCTATGATGCCAACTATGATTCTGATCTTCTGGCGGAGCGGAATGCCGCAAAGGACAAGTGTCAGGAGTATAACGGCCTGAAATTTTCCGACACCTGGGGACGGTCTGCACTGCTCCGGGAACTGTTGGGAAAGACCGGGAAAAATATTGACATTGAAGCACCGTTCTGGTGCGATTATGGCTGCAATATTGAAGTGGGCAACAACTTCTTCGCAAACCACAATACAGTTATTCTGGATGGAGCGAAAGTAACGTTCGGGGACAATGTGTTTATTGCCCCAAACTGCGGGTTTTACACAGCCGGTCATCCTACAGATGTGAAACGCAGAAATGAAGGGCTGGAATATGCCTGGCCCATTACAGTAGGAGACAACGTGTGGATTGGCAGCGACGTGCAGGTTTTGCCGGGTGTTACGATTGGCAGCAATGTCGTCATTGGAGCGGGAAGTGTAGTAAATAAAAACATCCCGGACAATGTGGTCGCTGCAGGAAATCCCTGTAAGGTTCTCCGTGAAATTACAGATGCTGACGAGGGCATAGACTACCTCGAAAAATACAGACAGAAAACGGAACAGTAATTATGAAAGTTACGTACATTCACCACAGCAGTTTTCTGGTGGAGACCGAGAGCTGCTACCTTTTATTCGACTACTATAAAGGAAAAATCCCGGAGCTCAGCCCCGGGAAATCTTTATATGTTCTGGCAAGCCACAGTCATTATGACCATTTTGACAAGTCCATTTTCAAACTGGCCCGTAAGTATCCGGACGTCACGTTTATTCTCTCAGATGACATTCCGAAGAGCAGCGTACCGGCGGCCCAGCGGAATCAGACTGTATTCATTGGCCCGTATCACACGTGGACCGACGGGAAAATCCAAGTGGAGACATTGAAGTCTACGGACCTTGGCGTAGCATTCTGGGTGACAGTTGTCACACAGAGTGATACTTCCCCGCTTAATATCTATTTTGCCGGCGACCTCAACGACTGGAACTGGGACGGCGACGCCGGAGATATTGCTCTCGAACAGGACTACCTGAAAGAACTCCAGCGTATTCAAGGTCGCAAGGCTGACGTGGCATTTGTCCCCGTAGACCCACGCCTTGGAAAACGCTTCGCACTCGGACTCGCTTATTTCATTAAATATGTCGACGCCAGGACTATTTTCCCCATGCACTTCTGGAAGAAGTATGATGTCGTTGACCGCGTAAAGCACAACCCGTCCACGTCGGCCGTCGCCGACAGAATTGCGGACATTACGTACGAAGGGGAGGAGTACAACCTGTGAAAGGCCTTAGACACCGCCCTCGCTGAGTAAGGTCTCCGTGAATTTGGCAAACGCACTGGGTACAGAATATTTTTCCCGCAGCTCATCGTAGGTTGCGGGAATTAATTCTTTCTGCCCTGCATGAATATCCTCTACCTCGATGTCGTAGCCTGTCATGTGCCATTCCCTGTGGGAAAAGATGTGCTTTGCCCTTATTGTCCCCGCGATCTGCCGGATGGTAAACCCGAGAGACTCCACATAATCAATAGCTTCCTGCGCTTTGAGTTTTTTATTTATATTAGGATACTCATAGAGTCCCGCCAGAAGTCCTTCGTCCGGACGGCGGCGAAGGACAACACCACTGCTGTCGTGCAGTAGAAATACGGTGTACTGGTCGATCGCCCGTTTGATCTTGGAAACGGAGACGGGGTAGTCGAGTTCGACGCCAGAGGCGTGAGCCTTGCAGCAATTCTGCCAGGGGCAGGTGTCACAGTGCGGCGCGCCGTGTGGTATGCAGACCGTTGCACCTAAGTCCATAAGTGCCTGGTTGTAGTCTCCGGGCCGCTCATCAGGAATACGACCCTGGTAATATGGCGCTGCAGCCTTTTTGGCTTTTCCATCCTTGATGTTCCCTTTATATAATGTACGGCGCGCCCAGACACGGAGCAGGTTTCCGTCGATGGCAGGCACTGGTTCGCCAAAGGCAATAGATGCAATGGCGGCGGAAGTGTAGTCTCCAATACCGGCGAGCATCTTGAGCTCGGCAGCCGTACGGGGCATTTTTCCGTCGTGTTCTTCCATAATCTGGACTGCAGCTTTGTGCAGGTTGCGCACGCGGTTGTAGTATCCCAGTCCCTGCCACAACTTCAGGTAGGTGTCTTCGTCTGCGTTCGCAAGTGCCTCAATGTCGGGGAGCGTGCGCGTAAAGCGGTCGTAATATCCTTTTACGGCCTCGACACGGGTTTGCTGCAGCATGATTTCCGAGAGCCATACATGGTATGGCGTAGGGTCTTCCCGCCAGGGGAGAATTCTTCTGTTGTTGTCATACCATTCCAGCAGCTGCCGGGTCTCGTCTTTCATTGCACAGATCCTCAAAATTTAGATAAGAAAAAAGAAGATACCAAAGGGTATCTTCTTTCATGGTGGGAGAGGTTGCGCACGCGGTTGTAGTATCCCAGTCCCTGCCACAACTTCAGGTAGGTGTCTTCGTCTGCGTTCGCAAGTGCCTCAATGTCGGGGAGCGTGCGCGTAAAGCGGTCGTAATATCCTTTTACGGCCTCGACACGGGTTTGCTGCAGCATGATTTCCGAGAGCCATACATGGTATGGCGTAGGGTCTTCCCGCCAGGGGAGAATTCTTCTGTTGTTGTCATACCATTCCAGCAGCTGCCGGGTCTCGTCTTTCATTGCACAGATCCTCAAAATTTAGATAAGAAAAAAGAAGATACCAAAGGGTATCTTCTTTCATGGTGGGAGAGAGTGGATTCGAACCACTGAAGTCGTCGACAACAGATTTACAGTCTGCCCCCTTTGGCCGCTCGGGAACTCTCCCATAAGTATTATGTTTTCACAACGAGAACTATTATAAGAGATTCTCCCTGGAAATGCAACGAAAAAATTTGAAATGGCCGCAATTATTCCCCGCCTGCAGTAAGGCCCTGCATGGCTTTCATTATATATTCTGTCAATTCTTCCGGGGTGGCGATTGGGTCGCTTGTAACCCAATAACAGATGACACGCCAAAGTCCGCCGGCTGTATAACAAAAAGCATATTGGGATAGCGGCAGAGACTGGTCAGAAACTTTTGCTTCTACGAACTGGTAAAGCATACTTTCCTGTAAATCGCCGAGAGTGTGGAGCAGTTTGTGATTGCGCAGGAGAAACAATAGGTCGAGATGACTCTGCCAAAATCGAAAATAGCCGAGAGTACCGCTCTGAAAGTTGAGGTCTTCCAGACTCTGCAGGATGTCAATCAGCTCTTTTAATAAATAGTAACAGTATAATTTCAAAATGTCGTCTTTGGTCTGAAAATATCGGTAATATGTGCGACGGTCATATCCGGCTTCATTGGAGAGGTCACTGATGGTAATACTGTCGTAGGATTTTTCGCGCATAAGAGACAGGAGCGCGTTGATGAAGCGACGCTCGGCACCAGACAAACTTTTAAATTGTGCGCTCCGAAGTTCCTCCATTGGACATTCCCTCCTGTTTAGTGATTTTGCTTAGTGCTTTAGATTAATGGCAGACCTGACTTTTACTATTATGAATAGAATGTGAACAGCTTAATAGTGCTTCATTTTTTCTGAATTAAGGTGGTGAAAATGTCATACCTGTGAC
The DNA here is from genome assembly GCA_964425185.1 of uncultured Eubacteriales bacterium. GTDB lineage: Bacteria > Bacillota > Clostridia > Oscillospirales > Acutalibacteraceae > RUG420. Next base: position 2,900 of record CAYRKX010000073.1, on the reverse strand, counting down.
ATTTTAGAGCACCCCGGGAGAGATTTTTTATATACCTATAAAACCTCCGAGATGCAAGCCCGCAACTACTCACGTGCTGCAGGTGCTTGAGCAACGCTGCGAGTTAGCTCACCCGGTGGTCTAAAAGTTAGCACGCCTGGCGGCACAAAAATCGGCACAAAAAAAGAGACAGTCTCGTCAATGCGAAACTGTCTCATCTTCATGGTGGGAGAGAGTGGATTCGAACCACTGAAGTCGTTGACAACAGATTTACAGTCTGCCCCCTTTGACCGCTCGGGAACTCTCCCGCATGTGGAGCTGGTGAACGGATTTGAACCCCTGACCTGCTGATTACAAATCAGCTGCTCTACCAACTGAGCTACACCAGCACAACGTGCTTGAATAATATAGCATAACCCCGCGCAGCGCGTCAAGGAGTTTTTATGGTATTTTGGAATACTTTATTGTATACTAAGTCTTGCTTAAACGAGAGTCTAAATGAGTATATTATCTATTATATTAACTATATAGAAAAGCCTGTATTGTTAGGAGCGAAAGACAGATGTTTAAACGCAAAAGAGCCAAGTATCCTGACACCAAACTGAAATTCCGGACTACTGAACAGGAGCAGAACAACCGCCGCCGCCTTGGGTGGAGTATCTTTATTGTCATCCTCGTTCTTCTCCTCCTTGCCTCCACAGCTGTTATTTTGAAACAGACTGGCGTTACCGAAAAAATGGGCAAGCAGAAGCTTGAGACCGGAAGTACCAACATGAAGGAAAAAGTGAACATTATGATCGGCGGCTCCAGCGAAGATGGAAAGCTGCTGTTCATCGGCCGCCTCAATATCAATACCTCGAGCGGCGAAATGAAGGTAAAGATGTACAATCCGGCTACAGTCTACAAAGGGAAGAGCTATGCCCAGATGTACCAGGGGGATGCCGCCTCGGCAGATGCCCTCGCAAGGGCATTTGGCAAAAGCATCGGTGAGACCATGGACCGTTATGCGGTCGTCAATGAAATCAGCGCCTCCAGCGTTGGCTTTGACCTGGGCTTCACTACGGTAAAAATTCCGAAGAGCATCAACTACACCACCTCTAAATGGTCCGTAAAACTGGAAAAAGGGGAACAGGACCTCGGTGGATCGGATATGTTTAACTATATTCGCTACTACGGACTCAGCAAAAATAGCTCCGGGTATCGAAATCAGGCAAAACTTATTGCTGCTGTAGTCGAACAGGCGTTAAATAAAGACAATGCTGCCAATGGGCAGCAGATTTTTGAAAGCCTTTCTGATGATATGCAGACCAACCTGGGTATCAGTGACTACGCAAACTATGCGCCGTTCATTGAGGGGATTTCTAAGATTTCCCACAAGGTCGAAGTCGGTTAAGCAGGAAGTGTGTATATGGTAGAACAGAGCAGAGCGGCCAGAGGTCGCTCTTTTTGGATTAACTTCGGCATTTCTCTGATCATCATTGTCCTGGTCCTCGTGGGAATTTTCTCCCCGCTCAGCGGTCAGATTGCCCGACACTCAGCCGAGACCAAAGGGTACAGTGTGCCGAACTCCTATAAAGATGAAGAGTACCGGTACTATTATCAGCACCTGAACTCCACTGAGCAGGAGGCTTACCGCATTATCTGCGCAGAGCTGCCGAGCTTTCCGAAGAAAATTTCTATTCCTTTTTTGACCGCCGGCGGCATGAAAGATGTTTTTACGGCCGTATCGTATGATAATCCGGAATTTTTCTTCCTTGCATACCACTATTCCTTTTCGAGAACTGGAGCGGTCAACTACTTCGAGCCGGAGTATGTGCTGACAAAAACAGAATATAAATCGCGCCTGCTCCAGCTTCGGCTGGAGGCAGACCAGTTTCTGCGCGGAGCTCCCCACAATGGCAGCGACTATGACAAGGAGCTTTTTGTCCATGACAAACTGGTGGAACGCACCCAATACCAGACCGGCGATGCAGACATGATTTACACCGCATACGGATCTCTGGTCAACAGACGAGCGAACTGTGAAGGCTATGCACGTGCTGTTATTTATCTGCTGAAAAAACTTGGGGTTCGTTCTTATGCGGCGACAGGTACAGCAACACGTCGCGATGGATCCGTGGAAAACCATATGTGGAATGTGGTCTATGTGAACGGAAATCCATACATGATGGATGCCACGTTTGACGACTATTCCATTGAAAATGACCGGGGTGCGAATGGCAGACAAAATGGTGCCAGCCATATTTACTTTAACTTGTCCTGGTCGGACATCGCCAAAAACCATACGCTGGATGACGATGAGGTTGGCAAACCATGCCGATATGAAGACCAGATGTACTTTATAAAGAATGGTCTGTACTTTACTTCGTATGAGCAGGCCCTGTCGGAACTGCCGAGAAAAATCCAGGCCAATCTAGCGAGCGGAACTCATTCTATTGAGATGCGGTTTAGCAGCTATGTCGAATATAACCGGGCTGCTGGTGCACTCTTAGGTGGAGATAAACTCTATTCTATTTTAGATAAAGTCAACCTGACTCTTCCGGCGGACCAGAGGGTCTCCAGCCAGAAGATTGAATTCGTAAAGGATGACCAGTACCAGGTGATTCGAATTTACTTCGTATGACAAGAAGCAATAGAAACGCCCGGCGTCGTTTTGAAAAGACGAAAATAAAAGTTAGTTTTTCGTTGACAGAGCTAACGCAGGGTGATATTATATATCTCGCGTTCGAGAGAGCGCCCAACCGAAAACGACGTAGCTACGCGCTTCGTCCCACAGCTTCCCAAACAGAGCTGAAAAAAGTTCTTGACAGGATGAGTTGGTCGGTTGTATAATGAACAGGCTTTCGCAAATCCGCGAAGCACTTCAAGTGGACCTTGAAAATTAAACAACGACGAACAAAGAAATTACCCTTGAAAAATTT
>CAYRKX010000072.1:0-9452 GCA_964425185.1 uncultured Eubacteriales bacterium | reverse complement strand
CCTGAAACTTGCGAAGGGCTATTACGGCTCCAAGAGCAAACTCTTTAAGACTGCTAAAGAAGCAGTTATGAAATCCGGCAACTATGCCTACATCGGCAGAAAGCAGAAAAAGCGTGAGTTCAGAAGAATCTGGATCACCCGTATTTCCGCAGCATGCAAGGCTAACGGCATGAACTATTCAACCTTTATTAATGGATTAAAGAAAGCGGGCGTTGACCTCAACCGGAAGATGCTCTCCGAGATCGCCATTGCCGATCCGGCAGCTTTCACCGCTCTTACCGAGCAGGCTAAAGCAGCGCTCAAGTAAATAAAAAAAGTTTTTTACACGCCCGCGCGTACACGGGCGTGCTTTTTGATTCTATGAGGGATTTTTCCATGGAACGTATCACCAGCACACAGAACCCGAAAATTAAACATGCCGCAAAGCTCTTGTCCTCCTCCAGGGAGAGACGAAACGAGGGTCTGTTTGTCCTCGAAGGTCTGCGTCTTTGCATGGATGTTGTGCGGAGTGGACTGACCGCGGAGGAACTCTTTGTGACTGACGACCTCTATGAAAAGGAGCGGGAGCAGATTGACCGTCTGGTCTCCGCAACGAAACAGGTTTTCCTCATAGACGAAAAGGTCTCCCGAAAGCTTACCAATACCCGGACTCCACAGGGAATCTGCTGTGTTCTGCGGACGCTTGACAAACAGGGGGACCGGAATAAAATAGAAAAAATGGACGAAGCAGGGCGTTATATCCTGCTCGAAAATGTCCAGGATCCCGCAAATCTCGGGGCCATCAGCCGGACGGCCGAGGCTCTGGGTCTGACGGGAATGATCGTCTCCGGAGGCTGTGATATCTACAGCCCCAAAGCACTCCGTGCCTCTATGGGCGCGCTGCTTCGCCTCCCTGTCTTAGAGACCGGAGATATACAGAATACAATACTTCAAGCGAACCAGAACGGTATGAAGACATACGCTTCTGTACCATCTGCCGACGCGGAAAAGATAACCTGTGTGGAGTTCCACGACGGCACCATCTGCGTTATCGGAAATGAAGCAAACGGTGTTACCGATGAGACCCTCGCCCATTGTCAGGAAAAGATCACAATTCCCATGGCAGGCCGTGCGGAATCCCTCAATGCCGGGGCAGCTGCCTCAATCATTATGTGGGAGATGGTAAGACCGTATGACAACCAAGACAAAGACAACACCAATTAAATACTGGATCTGGCTGCAGCAGACCGTCGGACGCGGCGCTCTGCTGGAAGACATGCTGGAGGCTTTCCCGGAAGGCCCCGAACAGATTTTCCGCGCTTCTGCCACAGAGCGGCGAATCAGCGGCGTGTTTACGCCGGGCATGCTTCAGAAAATGAGCAATACCGGGCTGGAAGTTTCCTACCGGATTCTCGAATGCTGCGCCAAAGTGGGTGCCGATCCTGTCTCTCCGGACGACCGGGACTACCCCGATCTTCTGCGGGAATTACCGGACTGCCCTGCAGTTCTGTATATGAAAGGAGACACCCGGCTCATCAATGAGTCCCTCCCCTTTTCTATTGTGGGGACGCGCAGCGCTACCCGAACCAGTCAGCACATAGCTATGGACCTTTCCAGTACCCTGACGAAGAGCGGAATGCTTATTGTCAGCGGCGGGGCGTTAGGCATAGACAGTGCGGCACATATCGGCGCCATGAATGCCGATGGCTGTACGGTATGCGTACTGGGGTCAGCAATCGGTTCGGATTATTTAAAGCGCAATGAATCGCTCCGCAAGTGCATCGCTCAGCATGGGGTTCTGATGTCGGAGCTTGCTCCGGGGCAGGAACTCAACCGTGGAGATTTTCCCAAGCGCAACCGCCTCATCTCTGGAATGTCGTGCGGCACTCTTGTGGTGGAGGCTGCCATAAAGAGCGGATCCCTCAACACGGCCAAATGGGCCATGAATCAGGGTAAAGAAGTATTTGCGGTGCCGGGCGAACCGGGAGCCGCCTTTCAGGGGAGCAACGAACTCCTCCGGGACGGCGCTGTACCGGTAGAATGTGCCCGGGACATCTGGGACGCGCTTCTTGACATCCCAATGGAGTCCGCATTATACCAATATTATATAAGTCATCTGATCGCAGAGGCCCCCATGGAGGACCTGGAGCGGCAGGTTACCCGGACATCCTGGAGTGGACCTGTCAGTGTGGATGATTTTCTGCAGAAAGAGGCAGATCGGACGGAATGCCGGGAGCGGGACGTGCGAATGTCACTTTACCGCAGACCTGCAGGCGATGAACTGTCGGAACAGGCGCAAAACGTGTATGAATGCTTCACGGGTGCTCCTATCTCGCTGCAGGAACTTCAGAAAAAAACTAACTTGTCCGGACCCACTCTGATGGAGGCCATATCCGAATTGGAAATCTATGGCTACTTAAAGGTTCAGCCGGACAGAACCTATAATTTTACGGTTTAAGAAACAGGAAGGTTATGAATGTCTAATCTCATTATTGTAGAGTCACCGACTAAGATCCGTACCATAAAACAGGTACTGGGCGATGACTACGATGTCACCGCCTCCATGGGCCATGTCCGCGATCTTCCAGCGGCCCGTCTCAACGTCGATGTCAAACACAATTTCGAACCGAAATATGCGGTGATCAAGGGAAAGGAAAAGCTGGTAAAAGAGCTGAAAGAGGCCGTGCCGAAGTATGACAAAGTGTACCTCGCAACCGACCCTGATCGCGAGGGAGAGGCCATTTCCTGGCATCTGGCAGAACTGCTCGGCCTGGATGAGAGCCAGAAGAACCGTGTCACGTTCAACGAGATTACCAAGACCGGAATTGAAGAGGGTATGAAAAAGCCGAGGACCATCGACATGGACCTGGTCAATGCCCAGCAGACCCGCCGGATTCTGGACCGTCTTGTCGGCTACCGGATCAGTCCGTTTGTCTCTCAGAAAATTCGCCGCGGTCTTTCTGCCGGACGCGTTCAATCCGTTGCAGTCCGTCTGATTGTTGACCGCGAGAAGAAGATCCGCGCGTTCAAACCGGAAGAGTACTGGTCTATCGATGCCAAGTTCAACCCTCCGGGAAGCCGCAAACAGTTCCCCGCCGCTATGACTGCGGATGAAAAGGGCAAAATTAAGATTGAAAATAAAGAACAGTCGGATGCTTACCTGGCACGCCTTGACGGTGCGACCTTTACAGTTGAAAATGTCAAAAAAGGTACCCGCCGCAGGCAGCCGCAGCCACCGTTCATTACTTCGACACTCCAGCAGGATGCCTCCCGCCGCCTCGGGTTCCAGACCAGAAGGACGATGAAGGTTGCTCAGGAGCTGTACGAAGGTGTCAATATCCATGGTAACCAGGTTGGTCTTATTACCTATATGAGAACGGACTCCCTGCGTGTATCCAATGAAGCCCGCGCGGCAGCCAAGGATTATATTCGGTCCACCTACGGTGAGAAATATCTCCCGGAGAAAGACCGTCACTTTAAAGTCAGTGCCAAGGCACAGGACGGACACGAGGCCATCCGCCCCACGAACATCAGCCTGACCCCGGATGAGGTCCGCGGCTCGCTGACCTCTGACCAGTACAAACTGTACCGTCTGATCTGGCGGCGGTTCCTGGCCAGCATGATGTCCAACTGTGTCCAGAGCACCATGAAAATTGAGATCAAGGCGGAAAAAGAGGGAACCGACGGTTACTGCCTCTTCTCCGCAAGCGGATACCAGGTCAAATTCGACGGTTTCACTACGTTATATGCGATTGACGAGGAGAAATCCGGCTCACAGCTTCCGGAGCTCAAAAAGGGAGATGTCCTGAAACTCCGTGATATCACGGGAAATCAGCACTTTACCCAGCCGCCGGCACGTTATACCGAGGCTTCTCTGGTCAAGGCGCTGGAGGAAAACGGCATTGGCCGTCCGTCAACCTATGCGTCCATTATTTCTACCATTCTCTCCAGAGAGTATGTTGTCCGTGAAGGCAAGACCCTGAAGCCGACTGAACTCGGTGAGGCGGTCACCAAACTCCTGGAAAAAGAGTTTACGAAATTTGTCAGTACAAAGTTCACTGCGGAAATGGAGACTGACCTCGATAAGATCGCCGAGGGCAAGGCAGACTCAACAGAGATTCTGTCGGAGTTTTACGATGACCTCGAATCTACTCTGGCCAAGGCCAAAGAGGATATGAAAGGCCAGAAAATTCAGCTGAAGGAAGATCAGACCAATATCCCGTGTGAAAAATGCGGTCGTATGATGGTCATCAAGACCGGCCGTTACGGCAAGTTCCTCGCCTGCCCGGGCTACCCAGAATGCAAGAACACCAAGCCTCTGATTATTGAGACTGGTGCCACTTGCCCGAAGTGCGGCGGCAAGGTTATTCAGAGAAAATCCCGCAGAGGCTATGTCTTCTACGGCTGCAGCAACTATCCGAACTGTGACTTCAGTACCTGGGATGTTCCCACGGACGAGAAGTGCCCGAAGTGCGGAAACAATCTCTTCAAGCACAGAGGAAAACTGGTCTGTCTGAAAGAGGACTGCGGCTTTGAGATGGACGCTCCGCGGAAGAGAAAGAAAACCGCCTCCACTACCGGAACGCAGGAGGAGACGAGTGAATAAAACAGCCATTGTTGTCGGCGCCGGCTTTGCCGGTGTCGAGGCAGCCACTCAGCTCTCGCGAGCCGGTGTGGCAGTCGACCTGTATGAGATGAAACCGGTGAAGTTTTCTCCGGCCCATAAATCGCCCGGGTTTGCGGAGCTCATCTGCTCCAACTCCTTTAAGGCGAAACGGATTGATTCCGCTGCAGGTCTCATGAAAGAAGAGATGAGCCGGTTTGGCAGTCTCTGCGTCGACTGTGCGAAGAAGACGGAAGTTCCCGCCGGCGGTTCGCTCTCTGTCAACCGGGAGGATTTTTCCCGACTGGTTACCGAAGCCATAGAGGCCGACCCGAACATTACAGTTCATCGCGAAGAAGTTCAGAAAATTCCAACGGATGTCGATGTAGTTATTATTGCTGCCGGTCCGCTGGCATCCGATGCACTGGCATCGGACATTGAGTCCCTATGTGGTGACTCGCTTCATTTCTTTGACGCGGTTGCCCCCATTGTCAGCGGAGACTCTGTTGACATGACAAAAGCGTTCTGCCAGTCGCGCTATGACCGCGGCGGTGCAGATGACTATATAAACTGTCCCATGAACAAAGAGGAGTATGAGCGCTTTTACGACGCCCTCATTCATGCGGAGAGTGCCGAGCTTCACGACTTCGACAAGAAGCACGGAGTCTACGAGGGCTGCATGCCTATTGAAGTTATGGCTTCCCGCGGCCCGGACACCATGCGATTCGGTCCCTTAAAACCCGTCGGACTGCGAAATCCAAACACGGGTCACCGCCCCTGGGCAGCTCTGCAGCTGCGTAAAGAGACGAAAGAAGGAACCATGTACAATCTGGTCGGGTTCCAGACCAATTTGAAATGGGGCGAGCAGAAGCGCGTGTTCTCCATGATCCCGGGACTGGAACATGCGGAGTTTTTGCGGTACGGGGTTATGCACCGGAATACCTTCTTAAACTCGCCGAAACTGCTGGACGCGGATTTCCATTTCCGCGGTAGACCAGGGCTGTATTTCGCCGGTCAGATTACCGGCGTGGAAGGATATATGGAGTCTGCCATGTCAGGTATTCTTGCGGGGCTGAACGCCGCACGGTACCTGAACGGCGAGGATCCGTTAATTCTGCCAAATATAACAATGATGGGAGCGCTCTCCCGTTACATAAGTGACCCCGGTGTGGAGAACTTCCAGCCGATGGGTGCAAACTTCGGGGTTATTCCCCCGTTGCCCGAACGAATCAGAGACAAGAGAAAACGCTATATGGCTCTGGCCGAGCGGTCTCTTGACTGGTTTACCACAAATATTGGAGGTGCCTTATGAAAATCATCGTCGATGCCTTTGGCGGCGACAACGCCCCGCTCGAGATCATCAAAGGAGCGGCTCAGGCTGTACAGGAACTGGATGACGTAGAGATCATTCTTACCGGTGACAGCAAGATTATCCACGACGTTGCGGAAGAAAACCAGGTTGACCTTGAGAACATCGAAGTTCGCAATGCGCCGGATGTCATTCCGGTTGATGTCGATCCGTTCCTTATCCGCCATGAGTACTCTGACAGCTCTATGGCTGTCGGCCTGAAGATGCTGGCTGACGGAGACGGCGATGCATTTGTCAGCGCCGGTTCCACCGGAGCTGTCGTCGTAGGTGCCAATATCTTTGTTAAGAGAATTAAGGGTGTCCGTAAGGCGGCTATCGGCACTATCATTCCGGGCGACAACGGTCCTGTTCTTCTTATGGACTGCGGAGCCAACGATAACTGCTCTCCGGATGTGCTGAACTTCTTCGGAACCATGGGCAGCATCTTTATGGAAAAAGTTATGGACGTCAAGAATCCGCGCGTTGGACTGGCCAATATCGGCGTAGAACCGAATAAGGGTACAGACCTTCAGCGGGAAGCTTATAAGCTCATGGAACAGAATGACAAGATCAACTTTACCGGAAATACAGAAGTCCGGGACATTGTGTTTACCAAATCTGATGTTGTCATTGCCGACGGCTTTACCGGCAACGTCATTCTCAAAGTTATGGAGGGCACCGCAAAGATGCTCCTCGGAAACATCAAACAGATTTACCTGTCCGGTACTGTGTCTAAACTCTCCTATCTCGGAGTTCGCAAAGGCATGCACGGACTGAAAAATAAATTCGATTCGAAAAAGATCGGCGGTGCACCGCTGATGGGTATTAACAAGCCTGTCATCAAAGCCCACGGCTCTTCCAATGCCGAGGCCATCAAGAATGCCATCCGTCAGGCCAAGGAGTATGCCGAGGCCGGCGTTATTGATGTCATCCGTGAAAATGTCCCGCCGAGACATCCCAAGAAGACTGCGGAGGCAGATATCAAATGAGTCATGCAATCTCTGAGTCACGCCAGGCGGAACTCCACGAGTTTGAGGGAAAGATTGGCTATACCTTTCAGAACCTCCACCTCCTGGATACCGCGCTGACTCATTCTTCATACGCCAATGAACAGGGACCCGGCCACAAGTACAATGAGCGGCTTGAGTTCCTCGGCGATTCCGTTCTCGGTTTCATTACCGCGGACGCCTTCTTCAACCATTTTCACGACCTTCCCGAGGGAAAGCTCACCAAGCTGCGTGCGGCGACGGTCTGCGAGAAATCCTGCTATGACTTTGCCAAGGAAATTGATGAGGGCAAGTACATTCTTCTCGGCAAGGGCGAAGAGAAGAGCGGCGGCCGCGAGCGGACTTCTATTCTCGCCGACGCGTTTGAGGCGGTTATTGCGGCCATCTACCTTGACGGCGGCATTGAGCCTGCGCGTAAGTTTGTTCTCCACTTTGTCATGAACGCTGTGGAGAAACACACCATTACTTTTAAAGATTACAAGACTACCCTTCAGGAGGTCATTCAGGAAAATCCCGAAGAGCAGCTCAGCTATGTTCTCGTCGGTGAGTCCGGCCCGGACCACGACAAGCGCTTTGAGGTGGAGGTCCATCTCAATTCCAACGTCATTGGCAAAGGCGTCGGCCGCACCAAGAAACACGCAGAACAGGAAGCCGCCAAAAAGGCCTTAGAGCTCATGGGATTATGAGCCACAGCAACATTGCACTTTTTGTTGCCAACGCGGGCTGTCCGTACCGCTGCACGTTCTGCAACCAGTTCACCATAACCGGCGAACCGGAGACCGCTAAACCAGAAGACGTGGCCCCTGCGGTGGAGACCGCTCTGCGGAGCGGGACTAAAAATGCGCAGATTGCCTTCTTCGGCGGCAGCTTTACTGCCATTCCCCGGGACTATATGATTTCCCTGCTGGAGGCGGCGCACCCGTTTGTGGAAGATGGATCTGTCACCGGTATCCGCCTCTCAACCCGACCGGACTGTATTGACGAGGAAATCCTCGACATATTACAGTCGTACGGCACAGAGGCCATAGAGCTTGGCGCACAGAGCATGAGCGATTCAGTCCTTAAGCTGAATCGCCGGGGGCATTGTGCCGAAGACGTCGTGCGCGCCTCCGAAATGATTCGGAGCCGCGGACTGGAACTTGGTTTACAGATGATGACGGGTCTGTATGGCTCTACTCCGGAAATGGACATGGAAACCGCACAGGCGCTGATAGACCTGAAACCACAGACGGCTCGAATTTACCCAACCATTGTCATTGAGGGAACGGAACTTGCCCGTCTGTATAGAGAGGGCCAATATATTCCACAGACTTTGGAAGAAGCATCAGAACTTGGTGCAAAACTCCTTCTGGTGTTTGAACAGAAGGGTATCCGTGTAATCCGTCTGGGGCTGCACTCCGGTGGAAATGTGGAAGAGGGATATGTGGCAGGCCCGTATCACCCGGCGTTCCGGGAACTGTGTGAAGGGCAGATTTATCTTCAGGCCGCGAAGGATGCACTCCGGGGTAGAACCCCCGGTCCATATACACTCTATGTCCGGCCCTCGGAAATTTCCAAAATGACAGGACAGAAGAGAAAAAATATTATAGAATTAGACAAATATAACTTTCACTGCAGAGTCCGCCCGGACAGCGGTCTGCAGAAGTATGAAGTACGAGTAGGAGGATCTGAGTGGTATTAAAATCACTGGAATTACAGGGGTTTAAGTCTTTCCCGGACAAGACCGTCTTAAAATTTGATAAGGGAATGACTGCCATTGTAGGTCCTAACGGCTCCGGAAAAAGTAATATTTCCGATGCCGTCCGGTGGGTGCTCGGAGAACAGTCCACCAAAAATCTCCGCGGCGCCAAGATGGAGGATGTAATTTTCGGCGGAACCAAGCGCCGCAAGGCTTTGGGCTACGCGGAAGTTACGCTCCGGCTGGACAATACCGACCGCTCTCTCGACGTCGATACCGACGAAGTTGCTGTAACCCGCCGGTACTACCGCTCCGGCGAGGGCGAATACAAACTGAACGGGAAGACCGTCCGTTTGAAGGATATCAACGAACTCTTTATGGATACCGGCCTCGGGCGGGATGGCTATTCCATGGTCAGCCAGGGTAAGATCGCCGATATGGTCTCCAACAAGTCGTCTCAGAGACGGGATATGCTGGAAGAGGCCGCCGGCATTTCTCATTTCCGCTATCGCAGAGCCGATGCCCTGCGGAGACTCAGCCAGGCAGAGGACAATCTGGTCCGCCTGCGCGACATTCTTGCCGAACTGGAGAGCCGTGTCGGTCCGTTGAAGACCCAGAGCGAGAAAGCCCAGCGATTTCTGGTCTTGGCCGACGAGAAGAAGAGTCTGGAAATTGGTCTCTGGCTCTACAATATTGAAAACCTGAAGAGCCGCCTCAAAGAACAGGAACACAAAATAGACCTTGCAACCGCGCAGTACAATGAGGCCGAAAACAGTCTGCAGGATATTGAGAGCCGTATTGAGTCCTCTATGGAACAGTCCCGGCAGATTACCATCG
>CAYRKX010000071.1:0-10213 GCA_964425185.1 uncultured Eubacteriales bacterium | reverse complement strand
GCGTTGACACTATGATTCGGAAAATCCGTAAAAATAAGACCAAACTCTCCCGGAAAATCAAATCCGGCAATCTGGATTCATTCCTTGCTGATGTTCCGGTTGAGGAGGAAACTGACTATGATGTGGTCCGTCACAAAAAGACTGCGGTAAAGCCGCAGACTATTGATGAGGCCATTCTTCAGATGAAGATGCTCGGTCATAACTTCTACATGTTCGAGAACCCGGATACTGGGGAAATCAACGTGGTCTATATCCGTCACAACGGCGGTTACGGTGTGCTTGAGCCGGATCACGAGGATTAATGCTGCATGAAAATGAATTTTGTCGTCCCGTGTCTCATGGGTGTGGAATCGTTAATCGCCGGAGAACTCCGGGATCTCGGCGCGGAAGATGTCCGTGCGGAAAATGCCAGAGTCTTATTCTCCGGAGATGAAAACATACTGGCCCGCGCCAATATCTGTCTCCGTGAAGCAGAACGGGTTCAGATTCTTGTGGGAAGCTTTCGGGCTGCCACATTTGAAGAACTGTTTCAGGGCGTAAAGGCACTTCCGTGGGAGGAATGGATTGGAAAAGAGGATGCATTCCCAGTTAAAGGCTACTCTCTTAATTCCAAGCTGTTCAGTGTCAGGGACTGTCAGTCCATTATAAAAAAAGCAATCGTGGAGAGGCTGAAACAGAAGTATAAAGTTCCATGGTTCTCCGAGTCCGGAGCAACATACCAGATTCAGTTCTCTATTTTGAAAAATGAAGTCACAATGGTCATTGACACGACCGGAACCGGCCTCCACAAGCGGGGATACCGCCTGAAAGCCAATGAGGCACCCATTAAGGAAACTCTCGCGGCGTCTCTTTGTTCTCTCGCTCGAATTCGAAATTACCATACGCTGTATGATCCCATGTGCGGGTCCGGCACCATTTTAATTGAAGGCGCCATGATGGCTCTGAATATGGCCCCTGGACTGCACCGCACGTTCGCGGCAGAGAAGTTTCCGCAGATTCCGGCCAGAGTCTGGGCCGAAGAACGGTCCCGTGCCAGAGATCTCATCAATTTTGACTGCAGCTTTGAGGCTTATGGCAGCGACATCGACGCAGAGTCCATAGAGATTGCTCAGGAAAATGCCAGACGTGCCGGCGTAGACTCCAGAATTCATCTGGAGGTCAAAGATATCCGGGACTTCGAGCGGAAAACCGAGCGGGGAACCGTTATCTGTAATCCGCCCTATGGCGAACGTCTTCTGGAGGTCCAGGAGGCGGAAGAGCTGTACCGGATTATGGGACAGAAATTCATTAAGGAACGCGGCTGGGCCTATTACATTATCAGCCCGGACGAAGAGTTTGAAAAGCTGTACGGCCGAAAGGCAGATAAACGTCGGAAGCTGTACAACGGCATGATCAAATGTCAGTACTACATGTATTTTAAGCATTAACAAACATTTGCGGGAAGCGACGGTTTTGACCGCCGCTTTTCCGCTCTGTCGGAGGAATTATGGCAAAGAAAATCAAATCGGTTTATGTCTGCCAGAAGTGCGGATATGAAAATCCCAAGTGGTATGGAAAATGTCCTCAATGTGGGGAATGGGATACCATGGTGGAAGAGGCCCGCGTGCCGGAATCTAAGACAGCAGGAGCGGCTTCCCGAACCGTTCGTCGCGGTGCTGTCCAGGCTATTAGAGACATTCAGACAGCCGGGGAACACCGATATAAAACTGGGCTGTCCGAATTTGACCGGGTTCTCGGCGGAGGGCTCGTAAAAGGCTCTGTCGTCCTCCTCAGCGGCGATCCAGGTATTGGTAAATCCACCATACTTCTTCAGGTATGTCAGACTCTTGGAAAGTCACTGACTATTCTATATGCATCTGGCGAGGAATCTGCCCATCAGATCAAACTGAGGGCTGATCGACTTGGTGTAGACTCGGAGAATCTCTTTGTCATGAGTGAAAATGATGCCGAAGTGGTTACTGAAGAGGTACGGACTCAGAAACCGGATGTCGTTATTATTGACTCTATTCAGACCATGACACTTTCCGAACTGAGCTCTTCAGCCGGGAGCATTACCCAGGTTCGGGAATGCACCAATCTGTTCCTTCGCACCGCTAAGACCCTCGACATTCCTATGATAGTTGTGGGGCACGTGAACAAAGATGGTAATATAGCTGGTCCGAAAGTGCTGGAACATATTGTAGATACGGTGCTGTATTTTGAAGGCGAACGAAATCTCTCATACCGGATTCTCCGGGCCGTCAAGAACCGGTTCGGTTCTACCAATGAGATTGGTGTCTTTGAGATGATGGACAAAGGTCTTCGGCAGGTGGTTAATCCTTCTGAGATGATGCTCGACGGCCGTCCGACCAACTGCTCTGGCACCTGCGTCGCCTGCGCTATGGAGGGCATGAGACCAATCATGGCAGAAGTCCAGGCTCTGGTCACCACAACCGGCTTCGGAAACCCGCGGCGTATGAGCTCTGGCTATGACTACAACCGCCTTAACGTTATTCTGGCTGTGCTGGAGAAGCGCGGCGGATACTACTTTTCCAATATGGATGTCTATCTCAATATCATCGGCGGCATCAAGCTGTACGAGCCCGCAGCGGATCTTACTGTAGCGCTGGCACTGGTCTCCAGCCTGAAGGATGAGGTGGTTCCGGAAGACATTCTGGCTTTCGGAGAAATTGGCCTGGCCGGAGAAATCCGCTCTGTTGGGTTCTGCGAACAGCGGATTAAAGAAGCCATCCGACTTGGCTTTCATAAGATCATAATTCCCAAGGCAAACTTGAAATATGTATCTAAAGAAATGCGAAGTGAAGCAGATATCATTGGTGTTCGGTATCTGTCCCAGGCATTTGACGCTGTTTTTTAACTTATGAGAGAGATTTTGTGTGGAACTGCGCCTGAGTGGCTTATAGAGGCATTTTCCAGGCAGGGTGTGAAATTATCTAGCGTAGGGGAGTGCAGTGCACTGCCGAAGCCCGTATCGGGTCATATTGATTTGATGGCGCTGCAGCTTGGATCAGTTCATTTTGTGACGCCGGAGACCGAAGCTTTATTTTCTAGATATTGGAAATCCAGTACTGTGACTATTTCGGAGCATTTGAAAAGCAACTACCCGAATGATGTAAAGCTGAGCGCAGCTGTGGTAGGAAGCTATTTGCTTTGCAGGGCAAGCAGCATTTCAAATGCTGTGAAGGAATATGCTTTACAACAAAATCTCGGGCTTTTACCGGTAAATCAGGGCTATGTCCGGTGCTCTGTTTGCTGCTGCAGCGAGAATACTGTAATGACTGACGACCCCTCAATCGCCGGGGCACTGCGGGACCATACACAAGTTGAGGTTCTGGAAATTTCCAAAGGAGATATCCAACTTCCGGGGTATAATTACGGCTTTATTGGCGGTGCTTCGGGAAAAATCGGGGATACACTGTACTTCTTTGGAGCTCTGGAAAGCCTGAAAGATTCGGACAAAATCCAGATGTTTTTACATAAAAATCAGATTAAGTATGTTTCTTTGTCAAACAGCCATCCGCTGATGGACATTGGCGGTGTTATGGTACCGTAAGTGAAGTACTTTACAGCAAAGAAGCGATTTGCTTTACAGGAAGTGATGCCCATGACGGCAAAAGAAAAGTATTTCCATTGGCTCAGTTCTCTGCCCAGCACAGATCCTTTACATCGGGAACTGGATGCCATTCGCTGCGATGACAGTGAAATTGAGGACCGGTTTTACAAAGATATCACCTTTGGGACAGCCGGACTACGCGGTATCTGCGGAGCTGGCACTAACCGGATGAACTCTCTGACCGTTGGTCGGGCAACTCAGGGACTGGCAAATTACATTCTGAAATCCGGCGAGGATATCTCCCGCGGAGTGGTCATTGCTTATGACTGCCGCTACCATTCCCAGGAGTTCTCTGAGCTGTCGGCTGAAATTCTTGTCGGAAATGGTATTCCTGTTTTGCTCTTTTCTTCTCTGCGGCCAACACCGGAACTCTCGTTTACTATCCGAAACCGGAGCTGTCTTTCCGGTATTAATCTCACGGCAAGCCATAACCCGAAAGAGTACAACGGATACAAAGTTTACTGGAAAGACGGGGCTCAGATTTCCGGCGAAGTCTCTGCTGGAATCCAAACAGAAATTCTGACCCTCGACTTCTTTGACGAGTTTCGCCGGGCTCCGCTGAAGGAGGCCCTGGATCAGGGAACCGCGGTACTTTTGGACCAGGATGTGGATCGCGAGTATTGGGATTATGTGGAATCCCTGTCGCTGAGAGAAGGGGAGGAACTCGACTACTCAGTGCCTATTGTCTATACTCCACTGAATGGTGCAGGCAGTATCCCGGTTACGAAAATCCTGGCCGAACAGGGATATACCAATGTTCATGTAGTGGAAGAACAGCGGAATCCTGACCCGGACTTTACCACGGTTGGCTATCCCAACCCGGAGGATCCCAAAGCGTTTGCGTACTCCGAAGTTCTGGGGCAGAAAGTTCATGCGGAAGTTCTTATTGCCACAGACCCGGACAGTGACCGGATGGCTGTAGAAGTACTCAGACCCGACGGCGGGTATCAGTTTCTGAACGGAAACCAGACCGGTGCCATGCTCATTTCGTACCTCGCAGAGAGCAAAAAAGAGAAAGGCATTCTGGCTCAGAAATCCGCCATGATCAAGTCCATTGTCACTGGCGACTTTGGCCGCACCATCTGTAATGCTTATGGCATATCGGTCTTCGAAGCCCTGACCGGGTTCAAAAATATCTGCGGCCGTATTCCTGAACTGCAGGCCAAAGGTTACACGTACTTCTTTGGCTACGAGGAAAGCATTGGATGTGCTCCGGGGGAAATGGTGCATGACAAAGACGGTATTGCAGCGGCCATGCTTATCAGCGAAATGGCTGCATGGTACCGCAAGCGTGGAATGACTCTGCTCGATGCGCTGCATTCCCTGTATGAACAATATGGTTACTTTGCTGAGGATCAGGTTTCTCTCGTCCTGACCGGCGAGGAGGGCGCCGCAAAAATTTCCCGTATTATGTCCACTGTACGCGATTCAGCTCCGGATTCTGTCATAGACTACCTTCACGGTTACGAAGATATCCCGCCGTCCAACGTCTTAAAGTTTCCACTGGAAGATGGCACATGGTTTGCCATGAGACCGTCCGGCACGGAACCGAAACTGAAGTTTTACTTCTACACCCGAAAGCGCAGTGAAACGGAGGCGGATCAGAGAATTGCCGAGCTGAGAGATTCTGTATTAAAGAAGATCAACGCTATACCTTAATAACAAGAATACAAAGATGGGAAAAACCCCCGCTGAACCGAACGAGTCGGAACAGCAGGGGTTTTCCCATATAACGTCAGATTGGAGGGAGCTGTCAATAATTATTCGCCGCTGGCACCGTAGTTGGAGAGATACCGTGCGGACGGATCGTTGACATCGCATCCTTCCCAATCTTTGTTGGGCATCCAGTAGTCGACAATCATGCCGGACTGACCCGGATAGTATTTCTCAAAAATTTCGCGGTAGAGGAGAGACTCCTTGGTAAACGGCTTCGGGTTGTTGTAGAAGCGGACTTTGGTCTCAAATTCCTCATCGGTGTAGACGGTCTCCGCATATTCTTTGAGGTCGTCAACCATGGAATGACCGACAGCGTCAGAGAATGCGGCTTTTTCTCTCATCAGGATGGATTCCGGAAGATAGTCTCCATCGGCAAAAGCCTTACGGAGAAGATATTTTCCCTTTCCATACGTGTTGAGCTTTTTATGGGGATCGATGCTCATGACATATTTGACGAAATCTAAATCGCCAAAGGGAACACGGGCTTCGAGGGAGTTGACGGAAATACAGCGGTCAGCGCGCAGAACATCGTACATATGGAGCTCGCGGAGCCGCTTGGCGGCCTCTTCCTGGAATGCTTCAGCACTCGGGGCGAAGTCGGTATATTTATAACCGAAGAGCTCGTCGCTGATCTCTCCGGTGAGAAGGACCTTACGGTCCGTCTTTTCGTGAATCTGCTTACATAGGAGATACATGCCCATGCTGGCACGGATTGTCGTAATATCATAAGTACCGAGCATCTTGATGACTTCTGGCAGAGAGCTGATGACGTCATCTCGGGTCATGTAGTACTCATGGTGGTTAGAACCGATGTAGTCGGCAACCTGGCGGGCATATTTAAGATCAATGGCGTCAGTATCCATGCCGATGGCAAAGGTCTCAATGGGCTTGTCCGAGCAGCGGGCTGCAATGGCGCAGACCAGCGAGGAGTCCAGTCCGCCGGAGAGCAGGAAGCCTACCGGAGCATCGGAGTCCATGCGCTTTTCAACCGCTTTGACAAGCTTGTCATGAATATTGGTATAGATAGTTGGAAGGTCGTCATAGCAGACCTCATCAACTTTGGTAACGTCGTAATAGCTGATAAATTCACCGTGGAAATAGTAATGTCCCGGAGGGAACGGCATGACTTTAGCACAGAAGCCGACCAGGTTCTTTGGCTCAGAGGCAAAGCAGATGGCGCCGGCATCGTCATAGCCGTAGTAGAGCGGGCGGATTCCAATGGGATCTCTCGCTGCCACATATTCTCCTGTGGTGGAGTCAAAAAGAATCAGCGCAAATTCAGCATCGAGTTTTTTGAACATCTCGGTACCGTATTCGTACCAGAGGGGGAGAAGGATTTCGCAGTCGGAATCACTCTTGAATTTGTACCCTTTGGCGATTAAGTCGTTTTTTATAGCGCGAAAGCCGTAGATTTCACCATTGCAGACCAGGTAGTCCGTAGTGCCCTGAGAATTCTGACGGGTAAATGGCTGCATTCCTTCGTCAGTCAGACCCATGATAGCAAGGCGGTGGAAGGCAAGAACACCTTTGCCGGTCTGCAGGACCCGGGACATGTCTGGGCCGCGAGAGATCGTCTCATCGAAACCTTTCTTTAGAGTCTCCGGAGGCACGGTATCGCCTGTGTAACCGAAAATAGAACACATAGTACAAATTCCTTCTTTTCCAATTTGACGTTAAAAATAAAAAAGACAAAGGCGCAGAACTTGTCGTTCAAGACGCCTTTGTCTTGTATGCACATATTATAGTCACCCGTACAGGAGACTGTCAAGAAAAAAGTCGTTCGGTTTCCCTACGGTGTTCTTGAAAAAACAATTTTCGTTCGGTATTATTATTTACAAATTCCGATTATTTGGAGGACAGTCATTATGTACAGTTATGAAGATGTCCTGACTTACGTCGAGGAGGAGAATGTCCGGTTTATCCGGCTTGCATTCGTCGACATTGACGGAACTCAGAAAAACATCGCCATTATGCCAAATGAACTCCGACGCGCTTTTCACGAAGGATTTCCATTTGATGGCGCCAATATTAACGGGTTCAATAAGTATGAAAAATCTAATTTATACCTTCATCCGGACCCTTCGACATTATCTATCCTGCCATGGCGTCCTTCGGACGGACGGGTTGTACGGATGTACTGCAACGTCACTTATCCGGATGGAACCCCATTTGAGGCCGACGGAAGAAGCATTCTTCAGAAGGCTGTCGAGTATTCTATAGAGAAGGGAATTTCCTGCGCGTTTGGAAACGACAGTGAATTCTATTTGTTTAAGACTGATGATGACGGCAACCCGACAAAGGAGCCGTTTGACCATGCCGGTTACCTCGACATTGCCCCGGAGGATAAGGGAGAGAATGTCCGCCGGGAAATCTGCTTTACTTTATATGATATGGGAATTCTTCCGGAATCGTCCCATCATGAGTCCGGTCCCGGCCAGCATGAGGTGGATTTTAAGTATTCTGACCCGCTGACAGCAGCAGAGAATGACATTACCTTGAAGTCGGTAGTTCGAACTATTGCCATGCGGGAAGGCCTGTATGCCGATTTTTCTCCGAAGCCTCTGGAGAACGAGAGCGGAAATGGAAATCACATTAATATCAGTGTCAAGTCCGCCGATGGAAGAGACTATTTAATGCCGTTTATGGCGGGCATTATTACCCATATTGAAGAGCTGACCGCCTTTTTGAACCCGACAGAGGAGTCCTATAAACGGTTTGGTGAGAAGAAGGCGCCAATCTATATTACCTGGTCTCCCGAGAATCGTCGTCAGTTAATTATGGTACCGGAGACCACTCCGGAGCGCCGTTATATGAAACTGCGGTCTCCAGACTCGGGGATGAATCCGTACATAGCCTATGCGCTGTTAATCTATGCCGGTATGGACGGAATTGAGAATAATCTGCAGCCGGGCGAGCCGACGAATATGGATCTGCTCGCAGCAGATGCGAATCTGGAACACGATTTCAAGAAGCTCCCGCTGACGCTGAAAGATGCTGTCTACCGGGCCAAAAACAGCGAATTTTTAAAGAAGTATCTGGGACAGGACTATTTAGACCTTATTCCATCTCTTTAATTAAGAGGGGATTTAGTACATGACAAAAAATGATCAGTCTGCGAGCGTAATGGTCATTTCGCAGACGGACAAAGCCTATGAATTCCTGAAACGAGTCATGCCCCAGGATCAGTTTTATCCGATCATTTCCATGCACAGTGCAGGAGAGGCGCAGCGGTACCTCATCAACCGTACCGTAGACATTGTTGTCATTAATGCGCCGCTGAAGGATGCCTCCAGTACGGATCTTGCCATTGACATCTCGCAGAATACCGGCTGCGGTGTTCTGCTCATGGTCAAGTCCGAAATTTATGATCACGTGACCTATCAGGTAGAGAATTACGGAGTACTGACTCTGTCCCGGCCGTGTACGAGCAAGGACATTTTCCAGTCTCTGAAACTCCTGTTGGCCACACAGGCACGGCTCCGAAAGCTCGAACGGAAGACCGCTAATCTCGAAGAGAAGATGGAGGAGATCCGTCTGGTCAACCGCGCCAAGGGGCTTTTGATGGATAATTTAAAGATGACCGAGGCCGAAGCGCACCGGTATATTGAGAAAGCCGCCATGGACAATTGTGAAAAGAAATCGACAATTGCCCGTAATTTGATAAAAACATATGGAAAATAAAGGAATGTTTTTGTAAATTACCACGAAAATTGTGGATGGTTTATTGAATATGAATAAAATAATTGCAATTTTATTGGTGATAGCTTATAATTACGAATGTACATAGGTAAGGAGCACTTACCCCTGTATAAGCTAAAAACATTAGAAAGAAAGGAAGAGTAAACAACATGAAGAAATTTATGAGCATGATCCTCGCACTCGTAATGGTTTGCGCACTTGCAGTTTCTGCATCCGCAGCTGGTCTCTCTGATTCTCTTAAGGGACTTACCAACACTAAGTCTTCTGTTAAGAGCCTGACCAAGACCAATGCTATCACTGGTACTACTGCTAAGCAGGAGAGCACCACTGGTTCCGCTTCTGAGGCTTCTGAGGTTGAGACCTCTGCTGCTGAGGAGCAGGGCAATGGTTCTGACGAAGAGAACGCTGACGCTAATGCTAATGCACAGGCTCAGCAGGCTAAGAAAGCTCAGACCAAGAAAGTTGCCAACACTGGCGACGCTGGTCTCGCTGTTGTAGGCGCTGTTGCTGCTGCAGCTGCTGCTGCTTTCGTTATCTCCAAGAGAGCATAACTTAAACGCCATTTTAAATTTAAAACCAATTCCTTTTAAATAATGGCTGAGCCCCGTGGTTATTCCTCGGGGCTCACTTTTTTATGCCTTTTTATCAGAAGTTTCGAGGAGTTTGAAGAAGAAGGGAAAGGGCACACGGATCTCTGTTTTTTACAGGAAGTATAATCTTTACAGATGCTTTAGAACAGATCCTGATTCCAAGAGAGAGAGCTTTAAGAGGAAGTTCTGCTTAGGAGAGGCTATGTTTTTTTATTTGCACTAATTATACAAAATAAATGTTTTGTATAATTAGGGGGAGACAAAATAGAATTTAGAAGAATCCCATCGTTATGCGACTTTCGAGCCATGCCTTCTCAGTCTTCTGGTTTGAATTTTATTTTTTTTTACGCAACTACTCTTATTACTTGCTTTTATCCTTGATACTTATCTATCTTACTTATTGCTGCTTTTTTATTTTCTATTGCTGTTTTTTATTTCTTATATTGCTTTTCTTTGATACTGGACTGCTGAATGTTTTTTATCTTTTGTATGTATAATTGCTTTGATTACAGAATTATTTTGGAAAGCTCCGGTTTAATTTCCTTTTTAGATTCATTTTAAATTACTTCTTATTTTCGTATTTGTTTTGGAAGAA
>CAYRKX010000070.1:0-10569 GCA_964425185.1 uncultured Eubacteriales bacterium | reverse complement strand
GTTCAGGGTCAGCAGCGTCGGGCTCCCCAGGGACAGAGACCCCAGGGTCAGCGTCCACCGCAGGGTCAGCAGCGTCGTACCCCGCAGGGACAGAGACCGCAGGGTCAGCGTACGCCGCAGGACCAGCAGCGTCGGGCTCCCCAGGGACAGAGACCACAAGGCCGGCGCCCGGTTCAGGGCCAGCGCCGTGCTCCTCAGAGACCGCCTCAGAACGGGCAGCGTCCTCCAAGAGGATACCGTCGTCCACAGAACGGAAATGTGCCGCCGCAGGATGGCGTGGCAGTAAAACGTAAATCGCGCGGAATATTACCGAAAAAGGGCGACAGCACCGCAGAGGTCATCCGGAAGATGGTGGTTATCATCTCTGCTCTGGTCCTTATTGGATGTCTCATTTATTTCGCCTACTCGGGAATTATGGCGGCTCAGAACTCAAATACCACAAGCAAGCTGTCCAAGATGATGCGCCAGGACGAAGATGAGTCCTGGGAAGACATTCACCGCAAATATCCGAATGTCAATTTCCCGAAAGGCATGCAGATTAAGTTCGCTTCACTGTATGCAAAGAACCAGGATCTCGTCGGATGGATCAGCATCCCCGGTCTGAAGATCGATTTCCCGGTTATGCAGGACGGAAATGACACATTTTATCTTCGCCATAACTTCAACAGGGATTATACTGTATATGGAACTCCGTTCCTGAGCCGGTATAACAATATCAAGACGCTGGACAAGAACAGCACCATCTACGCGCACTCCATGCGCCGGGATGACCAGATGTTTACCCCGCTCAAGACCTACCGCAGTGTTGACGGCTTCAAGAAGAATCCGGTCATTGAGTTTGACACGCTGTACCGGGACTACTATTTCAAGGTCTATGCTGTGTTCATCTCAAACGGAAACTCCGAAGGCGACAACGACTATCTGTTTAACTACACCTGGAATGAGTTCCCGACAACACAGAGCTTTGTGGAATTTGTCAAGCAGATCAACCAGCGGAAGCTGTACTCCACCGGCGTGGATATCAGCACTTCGGATAAGCTCCTGACGCTGTCGACCTGTACTTACGACTTTGAGGACTGCCGTCTGGTTGTTGTCGGCCGTATGGTTCGCCCGGGCGAGAGTCTCGAAGTGAACACCAACCATACCAGAATGAATCCGAATCCGCGGTTCCCGCAGGCGTGGTATGATGCCAAGGGGCAGACCAACCCGTACCGCAACGCGTACCGCTGGACTCCGGTCACTACTTCATAAAGAGGGATATCACCAATGAATTTTAACTTTATGTGCCTCGGCGTAGACCTGACGCCGGACATGCAGAAGGCACAGGACATCATCCTGAAAGACTTTTCTCAGGCCTATGTCGGAGACTTTAAGTTCGTCAACTACGGCAGTGAGAAAGATTTCATGGAGGGCCTGAACAAAGCTGTTGAACATGACGACATCATTGTCCTCACCGTACAGGCTGGGCTCTACATGGCATTCAAGGACTTTATTGCCAGACAGTTTAAATTCAAGGTGAAACCCCAGAAGACCATTCAGCGGCTCATTGTCGGAACCTACCCGGAACTGGAAAAAGAGAACGTTCAGAGACAGGCCGACATGCCGACCAAGGCCGATGTCATAATTTCCGAAGACGGACTCTACAGCGGCTATGCAATCCGCACCGACACGCAGATTATGTTTGTCCTCCCTCTGGACCCGACCCGGCTCGATTTCCTGTTGGAGGATGGCGTATTCCCGTACCTCCGCGACAATCTCGATGTCAGCAGTGTTCAGGACGGCGATGCACTCGAAGGGGTCCAGCCGCTCGGCAAAAAGAAGAAGTCGAAAAAAGTCAAGAAGGCCAAGAAACGGGCCTGGAACGGTATTCCTCAGCGAAATGACGCAGATGCTAAAAAGGCGGAAAAGGCTGCAGAGCAGGAAGAAGCAAAACTGGCCAAAGAACCGACAGAGTCTCTGGATGTTGCGGCTATCCGTGCCGCAGAGGCTGAAAATGCCGGTGCGGAAACTGCTGCCAGTACCGACTCTTCTGACGTAGAGGCAGAGAAAATCGGAAGTTTCGGAGAGGACCTCGGTGCCGAGTACAATAAGGATTACATCCAGGGCGTTGTAGATACTCTTCGTCTTCACAATACGACAGTTGCTCTGGCTGACACCAGAACGGTTGACTTCATTAAAAGAATGGCCAATGACGGTGTCAATTATGACGGAGTAATTTCTTTCAGTAATTACTCTTTTGAGCGCAGGAAGAAAGATGCTGCACAGTATGTTGCTAAGCTTTCCAAGGGCGCGTTTGAAAAAACTGACGCAGTTCTCGGTGCTGCCATGACTAAGGTCTACTCCCAGGTTGGAGAAGACGGCACCCGTTCTTATGATATATACGTATCGATTTCCGATGGAAAAACTGCTGAAGAGGCCAAAGTTACCGGGGAGAAAGGCGAGACTCCGCCGCATCTCATTTACCGGGCAGTGGAAGTTCTGTTCCACATGATGGCCCTGTGGGATGAAAAGGCAAATCCGGAAGAGACGGAAAGTGCTGCTGACGTAGAGACGTCTGCTGATGCTCCGGCTGCAGAGATGACTCCGGAAGAAATCAAGGCCAAAGCAGCGGAAGCTAATAAAGCTGCTGAGGTAGAAGACTCTGCCGAAGATACCGCTGCTGCAGAAGCCGAAGAGGCTGCGGCAAAAGCCGAAGCGGAAGCCGCTGCTGAAGCGAAGAAAAAAGCTAAGGCGGAAGCCAAAGCGAAGAAGGCTAAGCAGAAAGAAGAAGCTGCCAATAAACCGAAGGGTCCGGCAACCCAGCCGAAAGCAGCCAGCAAAACCCGTTACCCCAAGAGCATGAGCAAGGCTGAGCGTAAAGCAGCGCAGGCTAAGGCGGAGCGGGAAGCTGCCAAACAGGCTTGGAAGCCTAAAGACAAGAAAAACTGAGTTTTTGACAACCAGTAAAATAAGGACCGCAGCTGTCAGATTTTGTCCGACGGCTGCGGTATTCTTTTGTATTTCAATATTATACTGGTTACTTCAGCTTTTCAGCCTCAGCATACAGGTCCAGTAGATTCTGCATAGTCAGCTTCTCAATCCGCAGGTTCGGGGCAAGGCCGAGGCGGTCCAGGATGACGCGCAGGTCATCTTTGCTGATTCCGAGTCCGGCCGAAAGAGAATTTAAAATGGTCTTGCGGCGCTGAGTGAACCCCTGCTTTACCATACGGAAGAACGCCTGCTCGTTGTCCAGACTGGCTATTGGTTCGCTGCGAAGCCGGAGTTGAATGACTTCACTGTTGACTTTCGGCGCCGGAAGAAAAGATTCCCGTGGCACGAAGAACAACTGCTCCGCTTCTGCGTAGTAGGCAATGGCCACAGTAACTGCGCCAGCTTCTCGAGTTCCCACTTCTGCGCACAGTCGTTCCGCCGCTTCCTTCTGTACCATGACGGTCATGGATTCAATAGGCAGGCGGTCACTCAATATTTTGGTGATGACCGGTGACGTAATGTAGTATGGCAGGTTGGCACAGACGACAACCGGCATGTCACTGAACTTTTCTTTCAACAGATGGTGCAGGTCAAGTTTCAGTGCATCTCCGTGGACAATCTCAATATTGTCAAAATCTGCCAGAGTCTGGTCTAAGATAGGAAACAGCCGGTCGTCCAGCTCAATGGACACAACTTTCCTGGCACGTTTGGCGAGTTCTACCGTCAGCACGCCAATTCCAGGACCTATTTCCAGCACTCCATAGGATTCGTCGGGGATTGCTGCTTCGGCCATGCGGGGACAGACTTCCGGGTCAATCAGGAAGTTCTGGCCGAGCGCTTTGGAAAAGTTGAAGCCGTTTTTATGTAATAACGTTTTAATTTCATTGACATCAGATAAATTCATGGCGCTATTATACAACAAGGTGAAATATTTGCAAGACGTGGTAAAATAGAGTCAAACGGCAGGGAGGATAACTTCATGTTTCAAAACGACTGGGCCCGCCAGTGGGATGGGCTGATGACGGAAGAAACTGTGGCGGTTTTAAACCACATTGAATCGCAGATTGGGACGGAGTATTACCCCGCCAGGGAAAATGTGCTGCGATTCCTCCGGATGAGCAGCCCCGTGCGCTACGTCATAGTCGGCATGGACCCCTATCCTTCCTGGAACTTTCGCGATTCACGGCCACAGGCCACAGGCCGCGCCTTTGAGGTGTCGGAATTAGCCGGACAGGGCTGGGACTACAAGATTAAACAGGCTTCGCTGCGAAATATCCTGAAAGCCATCCACTACAATGTGACGGGCGAGGACTGTTCCATGCCGGAGCTCCGAAACGAAATTACTAGCGGTCAATTTGTTATTGCGCCGCCGACGCCGTGGTTTGACAGCATGGAGGAGCAGGGGGTACTGTTCCTGAATTCCACACTGACGGTGAAACCGGGTAAGGCCGGGTCACACAAGAAGTTCTGGGAGCCGTTTCGCCAGATTTTAATCCCGTACTTAGACCGTATGGGGGTTACCTGGATGCTGTGGGGCAATAATGCCCAGCAGGAAGTCAGTGCATATTTAGATGACAACAGCAAAATCCTGAAAGCCGCGCACCCGCGGATGCAGGACTTCGTTGTCAACAATACATTTAAAGAAGCAGACGACATTAACTGGTTAGGAGTGTGATTGGTATGTCATTTTTTAAGGCGCTCAAGGAAAAGGTTGACGAGAAGCTCGAAAAGCTTGCCAAGGCCAATCAGGAGGAGTTCGGAAACTCGGTTCCGGACTGCTGTAAAATGAACGACCAGAGAAAGAACTGAAGAGATGCGCCCCGCCTGAATTGACACCGGTGGGGCGCTTTGTTAAACTTTATAGGTGCCTGTCTCCATAGCTCAGCTGGATAGAGCGTCCGCCTCCTAAGCGGAAGGCCGGGAGTTCGAATCTCCCTGGGGACGCCAGAACAAAGTCCTTGAAACTTCGTTGTTATGCGGGTTTCAAGGCTTTTTTTCTGCTGCTTTTTGGTCTTCCGGTTCTCGAGTTGGCGGGATGAAATACAATCCCAGTTTTTGCCGCTCTTTATGGACATCCTTACAAAGCGAAATCGTCATTAAGATCAGTAGAATGGAGAACGGGAATGCCAGAATAATCATGACATTCTGGAGCGCTTCCAGTCCGCCGGCAAACATCAGTACGGCGGCAATGGCAGAGACGGTAATCCCCCAGACCACTTTGATGGAATTATGGGGCTCTAAGGCTCCATTCTCAGACTGCATCGCCAGGACAAAAGAAGCGGAGTCCGCCGAGGTGATGAAGAAGGAGAAAATGAGGATGATGGCAATGACTGACAACAGCTTCGCCAGCGGGTACTGGTCGAATGAGGCAAACAGCATTTGCTCAATTGGCAGTTTGGCAATAGCTGGATTCTTCTGTGCGGCGCCGGTGGAAAGGCAGCCGAAAACTGTGAACCAGATGGTGGACATAAAGGTTGGAACCAGAATAACGTTGAAGACAAACTCCCGAATGGTCCGGCCTTTCGAAATCCGGGCGATGAAGATGCCGACAAATGGTGACCAGGCAATCCACCAGGACCAGTAGAATACCGTCCACTCCTGAATCCATCCGCGGGCGTGGGCGCTGTTGGCACCGGTCCAGAAGCTCATGCGAATAAAGTCGCTGATGTAGTCTCCGGTAGCCTGTACAAACGTGTTGGCTATTCGTACTTTGGGACCGACAAGAAATGCCAGGACCATGAGAATCAGAGCGAGTATCATGTTGAGGTTGGACAGGACCTTGACACCCTTTTGCAGTCCTGTAACTGCTGAAGTCAGGAACAGAACTGTGCATACCGCGATAATAATGAGCTGCGGACCGTATCCTTCTTTTGCCCCAAACACGGTGTGAAGACCGCTGTTAATCTGCGAAGCGCCGAACCCAAGAGTGGCGGCGACGCCAGTGACAGTTGCGAGAATGGTGAGCACGTCTATGAATCTTCCAAGTGGTCCGTCTACCCGGTCACCAAGCAGCGGGCGCAGGGAAGAGGAGACGAGTGCTTTTTCGTGCTTTCGAAATTGGAAATAGGTGAGCGCCAGAGCCACAATTCCGTAGACGGCCCAGGCGTGAACGCCGTAGTGGAAAAACGACCATTTGAACGAATCTTCCAGTGCTTTCTCTGACATGAGCGGGGCTTCGGGGGAGTTCACCGCGTAGTAGGACAGCGGCGATGCAGCACCGTAAAAAACAAGCCCAATACCCATTCCAGCCGAGAACAGCATGGCGATCCAGGAGGCCGTGGAATATTCCGGTCTCTCATCTTCTCCGCCAAGTCGAATGCGTCCCGTCGGCCCAAACATGAGGATGGCGCTGACCAGAACGACGGCAGAGGTCAATAAAATGTAGTACCAGCCGAAGGTGTTCCCCAGAAATGTACGGGTAACGGCCATAGCGTGACCAAACCCCTGAGGAATGAACAGCGACAGGGCAATGATGACCAGCATGACCGCCATGGAAATCCAGAACACCGGAGTGAGAATTTTTTTGATTCTTCCCTGTTTCTGCAAGACAAAGATCTCCCTTTCTGTAATATGAATTCAAAGTGATTCTAAATGCCTTTCTGGTACTGTTGCACTACGTTTATCTTACAAGTGCAAGATAACCGACATATGATTTGCTTTGTCGCAATATGGGATCGGACACGAAAGAAGACTGGTGTATTACAGAAGAGTTTTTGTTATACTATATAGAAGATTATTGACAAGGAGCGTTACTCATGTCTAAAGGTGCAGAGATTATTGTATTACTGGCCATTGCCGCGGCCCTTCTGGTGGCGTTTTTCGTATGGGGCATTGTCTGGCACAAAGTAAAAACTAAAAATCCCGGAACGGAAACCAATCTTTCCTGGAAACACTCTTTCCTGCACCAGGAATTTCAGCCGGCCCTGCTGTTTCTGACAGCTATGTTTATTCTGCTGTCCGGAGCAGTTGCTATCTGGGCCTAAGCGCATATAGAAAAATGATACCCCCAAGGGTCCTGAGACCTTTGGGGGTATCATTTTTTATGCTTTACGGTTTACAATTCGCACACGGCTTATAGCCCTGCTTAATTAGAGTCGAGCGGCTTGCATTGGTGTAAACCCGATTCTTTGCTTTCATCTGTTTTACACTGGGGCAGTTCGGGCGGTGGAATTTCTTCGAGCTCTTATTCAGAACGTATTGTGTGGATTTCTTCTGTCCGGAAGCAGGTGTGCTGATATAGGATGCCTGTGCAGACGCCCTGTCTCCGGCTGACCAGTCACTTGTGGCCTTCTTGTTAAACCAGCACTTTTTGCCGTCTGAGTACGCTGTGACTTCACCCTGTTTGTCGGTTCGGAATAACTTCACGCCGGCAGATTTCAAACTGTTCAATGTCTTTTGGGTAGGATGCCCGTATTTGTTGTAGGCTCCAACACTTAAGAAAGCATAGGATGGCTGAATCGCACGGAGGAAGGCCCGGCTGGAAGAAGTCGAACTTCCATGGTGTCCAACAATGTACAGGTCGGATTTGAGTTTCAGGCCGGACGAAATCATGGCGTTCTCGGCATCCTGCTCGGCGTCGCCGGTCATAATGACGCTGAACTTTCCATACTGTATCCGCATGGCGATGGAGTTATTGTTCTCAATCTGCTGGTGGTAGTTCACAGGGCTGAGAACTGTAATTTTTGCATTCCCAAGCTTATAGGTCGCACCACGTTTTGGATGAACTACAGGAACGCGCTTGTTTTTAACCGTACTCTGCAGTGAACGGTAGACGCGGGTATCCGCTGTGTAGTCTGGAAGAACGGCTTTCTTGACTTTGGCTGTGTTGAGCACACCGACAAGGCCGTTAATATGGTCGTCATCGTAGTGGCTGGCGACAATGTAGTCAAAAGTCTTGACGTTGTGCTTTTTGAGGTAGCTGACTACGTAGGATGAGGTGTCGCGTCCGCCGCCGTCGTAAAGCATGTTGTGTCCGTTGGACTGCACCAGAATAGAGAGCCCCTGCCCGACATTAAGCATGGTGACGGAAAACGGTGCAGATTTTGTGCTGACTGTTACTGTAGCAGCGGACAGACTGCAGGCTGACACCGTGAAGACCATGAGAATGGCCGTGAAAATACTGATGAGTTTACGCATGAGCTTACGCAATTTTCTTTCCTCCTATATGAAGTTCATCTTCAGTATAAAGATTAATTCTGTAATTTTCATGAAATAAAACTTTTTTCTCCCAGTGTTTGTCTAAGTTAATAGTTGAGGAAAAAGGGGATAATAAAATGCCTGGACCAGAACAGATGGCGAAATTGGTCGCCAGGGCACAACAAGGAGATATGGACGCGTTCAATGAGTTGTACAACGTGTCCAGTAAAGAGCTGGAAACTGTTGGATACAGTATCCTGCGCAAAAAAGAGGATGTAGAGGATGCTCTGCAGGAAACTTTCATTACGATCTACCGGAGTATGAGCGGACAGGGAATTGCGCCCATTAAAGATCCGGAGAAGTTCCTGCCATGGGCCAAGCGCATTATGCGCAACACCTGCCTTACACAGATTGATCACAAGAAGCGAAAGGCGGGCAAAGACGAACTGCGTCCCATGAACTCGTCGGAAGACCACGAGGGCTTGGACACCATTGACAATGTTGACGATGACCGCGACTTCTCTCCGGAAGACGCAGCCGAGGCGGAGTACATCCGCTCGCTGATTTCCAAGGTCATGGACGGCATTCCTGCCATTCGTCAGACCTGTCTGGCTCTGCACCAGCAGGGACTGTCCTATCATGAGATTGGCCAGCAGCTGAGCATTCCTGAGGGAACAGCCAAGAGCCATGTGCGATACGCTCGTCTTCAGCTCCAGAAAGCGGTCAAAGAGATTGAGGAGCGGGAACAGGTAGAGGTCCATGGATTCATTATTATTCCAGTGTCTCCGGATAAATTTGTTCCGCTGTGCCGCGTCACCAGAAAAGAAGAAGAGGCCGCCGCGTGGATTGCGGCGGATACCGCGGGTGTTGTTGGAGCGGCTAGTTTGAAACATGCTGTCCCCAGAACCGCAATAGGAAAAAAGATTGCAGCTATTGCGCTTGCGGCGGTCATTGCTGCCGGGGCAGCCGTGTTTGGTGTCAGTGAGAGTCGGCAGCATAACACTCCGTCCACACGTTCACCGGTGACTCAGACCATACAGAATGGGAAGAGACAGGAGCAAAAAGCAGAGGAGGAGTCCGACAGACGGATGGATGTGGCTCCGATGTATAAGATGCTGAATGAACGTCGGGAAAATGCAGCCAAGCAGGAGAACGCTAAAGGACTGCGTGATTTTAAACGCAGCAGCAGGCTGGAGAAGATAGCGGAACAGCACGCAAAGCGTTATGCTGAGCTGGATGACGATTATCAAGCGGATAACCGGGAAGGCGGAATGTTTGAAGATCCTGTTACCAGCAAAACGTTTGAACTTCCTGAACTTGCGGCTGACGGCTTGACATCACCGACGCTGCGGACAGTTGGCATTGGCTGCTATGAGAATAATGGAACGTATTATTGGGTAATTGTCTATGGAGAATAAAATTTTAGCTCTGCTTATGGCCTTTGTTCTGGCCTTCTCACTGTGCGCCTGCGTTGCTTCGAAGTCTGAGCAGAATATGACTATTTCAGACCTGCCAGTAAAAGTGGTTACAAAAATCAAAAAGCAGAAAGGTCAGACTTACCAGTTCGAGGGAATGAACCGTGGAAAGACCGTCACCTATATTATGACCCGCGAGGGTGAAAATGATGATGTCAACCATGTCCCTGATAAAATTTTCGCACCGCTTCTTGCCGACCAGAAAAAGGGCATTACGAATATTGCAGTTATGACCCTGCTGAATTATCAGCTGACATCACCGGAGTGGAGTGCATACTATTTTCATAATATTCTGTTTGCTTTCAGCAATGCTGTTCTGAACCGGAAAGCGGATACGTTTCAGATTAAGCGGCAGACTGGTGCTCCTTTCTTCGTTGGAAAAGTCAGCCTGGGAAAGAATGGTCTGCCTTCCGATGTTTCTACTCGTATTCTGGTTACTTCCAGTGAGAATGGAAAGACCGGATGGGACTATGTGAACTACCACTTTTTCTATAATGGACGGAATAATATCAATCATGTGGAATTCAAAGAACACGCCGACTGGAAAGATTTTGGCTCAGCTAAAATAGATGTTGACTATGGAAAAGATGGAAAAACGATTCATCAAATCTCCAAGACGGAGACGAACAGTCTGTTCCATACAAATGAGTTTGCATACCGCCCAATCTATAGCAAAAATTTAATTCGCGGGGTTGAAATAGTTAAAGATTCTACCAGGTTCGCTCTATGGAAAGCCCATAATCACAGTACACAGATCATGACATATTTAGATCCAGCCAAAGGTGCCTATACAGGCTTCAAAGGAAAACGTTTCGAGAAAGATGCAAAGGTAGTAGACAAGCATGGAAATATAAAGCCAAGTGCGGCTGCCAGAGAACGGAACAGGCCGGGGATCAGCACACAAACAAAGTACAAATATAAACATAATAAAACTCTGATCAAAAAGCTGATTGTTACTGATGCAGCCAGTATAGATAACCGAACCTAC
>CAYRKX010000069.1:0-10695 GCA_964425185.1 uncultured Eubacteriales bacterium | reverse complement strand
GGCTCTGGCCCAAACGCGGTCATCTCTATGCCAAATGCAAAACTCTGGTCTGCTGAGAGTCCGCATCTCTATACGGCCTGCGTTCGTCTCCTCCAGGGCGATTCAGTCCTGGATGAAGTCCGGGAGCCATTTGGAATTCGCAGTCTGAGCTGGAGTAATTTGGCGTGCGCCCGGTCAACCATCAGGGACAGCAGGTAACCAAGTCCGCATGGCGCGGCACGAATGCCATTGACAGCTGGTCCTGGAAAGGATGCGAAGGCAGCGACGCCACTGTCGAGGTCTACTCAGACAAGGGCACACAGGCCGAACTCTTTGTGAATGGTAAGTTCGTTGGCAAACAGCCGCTTGACAAGTACAAAGCCGTTTTCGAAACCAAGTACGAGCCCGGTACCGTCAAAGCTGTAGTGTACGACCAGAATGGCAATGCCGTAGGGGAGAACCAGCTGACCTCCTCTACCGGCGATGTACAGGTTGAACCGTCAGCAGAGGTCTCCACCGCAAAGCCCGGGGAAGTCGCCTATATTGATGTAAACCTGCTTGGTAGTAACGGAGTGGTTGAGAGCAATGCGGACCGGAGACTCAAGGTTACTGTCGAAAACGGTGAACTTCTTGGGTTCGGCTCAGCCAATCCCAAAACTACGGAGAGCTTTGTGACAGGAACGTATACCACTTATTACGGATGTGCTCTTGCCGCCGTACGTTGCGGAAAATCCGGAAAAGTGACGTTCCATGTGACCGACACCACGACCGGACAGACCCAAACTATAACATTTCCTGTAAAATGAGGGGCTGAATCTGTCATTCCCACGTTACAGCCCGTAAAGGACCGTGCTGCATTCGCAGCGCGGTTCTTTGCGGTTCCGTGGATAAACCCACGCGTGAATCGCCCGGGATGTTGCATTTGCGGGGAAAATGAAGGATAATATCAGATGTCTGAAATTACTTTTTGGAGGTCATAATAATGGGAATGTTTGATAAACTGCTCGATGCGCTGAAGGCATCCCGCAAGACCATCGTCTTCACTGAGGGAACTGATCACCGGATTCTCAGTGCAACGGACCGCATTGTAAAAGAAGATCTCATGGATGTTATTCTCTGCGGCAATGTTGATGAGGTAAAAGCAGCAGCGGCTGCCGGCAGCTACAACATTGACGGAGTAGAGATCCTTGACCCGCTCACTTATGACGGCATGGAAGATCTTGTAAAGCAGATGACTGAACTCCGCAAGGGCAAAATGACCGAGGACGAAGTTCGCGAAGCTCTGAAAAAGTCCAACTACTTCGGCACCATGCTCGTAAAGGCCGGCAAGGCTGACGCACTGCTTGGCGGCGCTACGTATTCCACGGCGGACACTGTTCGTCCGGCACTGCAGATTATCAAATGCAAACCTGGCTCCAATCTCGTAAGTTCTTCGTTCATTCTTGCCCGTGAGAAAGATGGCAAGGAAGAGCGCCTTGCAATGGGAGACTGCGCCATCAACCTTGGCTACAAGGACCGCGTCGACAAGAACGGAAATGTCGTTCTCTCCGCTGCCCGTCAGCTCGGAGAGGTTGCGGTTGAAACAGCCAAAACGGCAGCATTCTTCGGCATTGACCCGAAAGTTGCACTTCTGAGCTTCTCAACTTATGGCTCCGGCAAGGGCGGCACAGTTCAGCTCAGCCATGACGCAGTACAGGAAGCACGGGACATTGACCCGAACCTTGTTGTTGACGGCGAGTTCCAGTTCGATGCTGCAGTTTCTCCGGAAGTTGCTAAGACCAAGTGCCCGGACTCCAAGGTTGCCGGTCAGGCCAACACCTTTATTTTCCCGCTTATTGAAGCCGGCAACATCGGCTACAAGATTGCACAGCGTCTTGGTGGATATGAGGCTTACGGCCCGATCCTTCAGGGACTGAACGCTCCCATTAATGACCTGTCCCGCGGCTGCACCGCAGATGAGGTCTATAAGATGGCTATTATTACTGCTGGCATGGCATAAGCCGGCTGGCTGTGAATGGCTGCAGGGGTAGCTGGAAAGCTTGCCGCTGGTTTAGTTGCTGCTAAAGGCAGGTTTTGCTTCTGCTAAAGGCAGAGGAAAAGTTGAAACTATTAAGGCTCCGCGTCGGGTGACGCGGGGTCTTCTTTTTGTATACCTCTAGAGGGGACTACGGGGCGGAATGGCCGACGGTTGTGGCCGAATTCCCGGATTGGCCATTTTGGCCACAGATAACGGTTGGGAGGCAGGGGTATATAGAGGGACATGCTGACGAAAAGAGCCACGAAAGCAGACAAGCTCAAAGCTGAAATACCCTATGGGGGGTATCTGATATCTTCCATTGAAATAGCACTTTTTAACAGCTTTCTAACATTGTGTAGCTAAATTTACGTATGGAAGAGACCGGCTTAGAAAAAATATACTTAAAATGAAGAATCAGTGCCCGCTGGCGTCCCTGCGGAGCGGGAAACCGCCGGCAGCTTGCTGCCAACAGATGGTAGAGCCAGTCGTGCAGCACGCAAGCTCAGATCAGCTTGCCACCGAGCCCGGCGGGCCGCGGCATTATTGACATAAAGGAGGTCATCTCATGCCAGACTACAAGAACTCATACCCCTGTGTCATGGTCCACGGCTTTGGCGGCTATGGTGCCCAGGACGGACAGGACAAGAAGGCTCACTACTGGGGCATTGGCCCGCTGTATTTGAAACCACATTTTGAACAGCTGGGTGTCGAATTCTACAACCCGTCTCTCGGCCCGTTCAACAGCACCTGGGACCGTGCCTGCATTCTCTGGGCCTATCTTTTCGGCGGAACAGTAGACTTCGGAAAAGTCCACAGTGCCAAGTACCATCACGATCGTTACGGGGAAACCTTTGAACACGGTGTCCTGGAAGATCTGGGCAAGACCGAGAAGCACAAGAAGATCAACCTGTTTGGCCACAGCTTCGGAGGCCCCACTGTCATTGAAATTGCTCAGCTGTTCTCCTATGGCTCCGAAGAGGAGCGCCAGGGAACCGATCCTGACGACCTGTCTCCGCTGTTTGCCGGCGGCCATGGAAATCTTATCCATACAGTTACCACATTATCCGGAGTTAACAATGGAACGACTATGGCATCCGCTCTTGGAAAGAAAGGTATGACCGCTGCTACCTGGGCAGTGCTTATGGTCAACAACATTCTCGGCGACTCCAAGACACAGAAGCATTGGAACTTCCACACCCAGCATTTCGGTATTGGAACCTATCCGGATAAGATTACTAAGGAGAACAGCCACCTCAGTTCTCCTCTCAAGAATGTCCAGGCGATTCGCAACTATGCCAACAATATGGATCGCGACAATTCCGGAAGAGAAATGCAGATTGAGGTTATTCAGCGGCTGAATGCCGAACTGAAGATGGACCCGGGTATTTACTATTTCGCGCAGCGTGCCAATGGCGCCAGAAAACTGCCTAATGGCAAATACCGGCCGCGGATTCCTCTGGATCCACTCTGCTTTATCAGTGGCTGGCTGACCGGCGGATACACCTCCAAGGAACTGGAACAGTACGGAGTCGGGAAAGATCCGCTGTGGGGAATGAATGACGGATTCGTCAACGTCAGGGGACAGTCAGCTCCGTTGAATCTGCCGTCTCAGGATGCCGATTACAGCACAGACTTTAAGCCGGGAATGTGGTACAACATGCCGATTGAACCCGGAGACCACATGCTCTGGATTGGCCTGTGGAGAAGCCCGAAACGCCTCTTCGGAATTTATGACAGAATGTTGAACATTTACCGAAATCTTCCTGACGGCAAAAATGTATGATATAATGTTTAGCGGTCCGAATTACCGGACCGCTATTTTATATGGGATAATTTTAGAGGAATGAATATCGGCGGTGAGGGCATGTACCAGAGTGAGGAGCGTCAACGGAATATCCAGAAAGTCATACAGACTGCACAGGACCTGTTCCTCAAATATGGAGTTCTGGAAGTGTCTATCAACAGAATTGCCAAAGAGAGCGGATTGTCCGCCATGTCTCTGTACCGCTATTTCGGAACCAGGGAAGATCTCATTCTCTCGGTCTGGAAGAGCTCACTGAATGAGTTCTACTCTCTGTTTATGAGAGACTATAATCGGCGCATTGTGAACTGTAAAAACGGTTTCGAAAAGTTTCAGAAATGTATGGAAACTTATGTAGAGACCTATACGAAACACCCGGAATGGTATGAGTATACCCGGGAAATGTTTGTCAGATTTGCCGGCCGTCAGGCCAATGACAAGGATTTCTGGGACAAGTTTTACAGCTGGATTCCTAATCCTGCTCTGAATGCTATGCTGGAGGGCCAGAAAGACGGCTCAGTCAAACCGGATGTCAATGTCTATGAGGCCTATCAGCTCATTTACAATGCCTATACGGGGACGAATATTACCCAGCATTTCACAGAAGATGTTAAACCCATGGATATAATCCAGTTCACGACAGAACTTCTGGAGAGCTACATTCGCAACGACAGCGGTCAGAAGTCAGACTGAGTTTCTGCCATACCTTCAGCAATTTTATCCTGCACATTTACAAATTATCAAAGATAATTTAAGATTAACAGGTATAATAGTGGGTATGAAAGGAGCGAATTCCCACGATGAAACACAGTTCAAAACAGAAATTACTCGCATTGGCGCTTGCAACGCTCCTGACAGCAGGAAGCGCTGTGTCTGCAGCAGCAGCTCCGAATTTTTCGGTGTCAGATCCTTTCGCTGTCCCGAATTCACTGATTACTGCCGGCGGACGTGCCAATACCGGATATATTAACGCTAGAAATCAGAGTGCTCAGCAGGAGGCTCAACAGCTCCAGCAGGCTGCACAGGAAGCTGCCCGTCAGCAGACTGCAAGCCAGCAGCCCGCACAGCAGGTGGTCCAGGAAATTCAGACTGTAGATCCTGATCCTGACCCGGACCCGGATCCTGAGCCGACTGAGGAAGAAGAGACAACGGAGCCCCAGCAGACTGCTCCTGTTGCCACTACAGAGGATGACACAACACCGGAAAAAGGCGTTTTGAAAGTTACTCCGGTCAACGATGGTGTTTACTATGACGAGGACCAGCTGGTCTGCAACGTCTATATCATTAACGGCTTTGACCGTCCAGTGGAGCTCACTGGCAAACAGACAATTACTTTGTACGCTGGAGACACCGAGGTGGCTACTGGATCTGGTAACCTGAAAAAGGCTGTTGTCATTCAGCCTGGTAAATATGTAACACATAAGTTTACCTTTGCTGCCAATCAGTTTACGCCAGGCATTACACTGAAAGACCTGAGTGTTGAAGCCAGACTCAGCTACGCCTGGGCGGATGAATAATTGAAGGGAGATACCTCAACACTATGAGAAAGCAACTTGTTCGAAAACTCGGCACCGTGTGCCTTGCCCTGCTCATGATTCTGAGCCTTGCCATTCCTGCACTCGCTGCACAGCGGACGACGTACAGTGCCAATGACAAAACTCCCATCAATGCCCAGGTATGCGTGAAACCGCAGAAGCTGGAAATGAAGAACGGTAAGTTGACTGCCCGCTGCTATGTCATCAACGGCATGGACCGTCCAATCTGGATTACCGGTGAACAGATTATTTCCATTTACTCCAACGGCAAGCGAATCGCCTATGGTAAGGCCAATATTCCTCAGGAAGAGGAGTATGAAATTAATCCGGGCAAATATGAGCTCGAGGACTTCACATTCGGCGAGCATGAGTTCGACAAGACAGCAAGTCTCGAGAATATTACCATCAATTCCTCCATTGTTTATCAGTGGGCGGACGAATAAGCGAAACCGCGTAAAATAAGAAATTTTAAGCCGTACTGCTATTGAGGCAGTACGGCTTTTTTGTTACAGTTTGGGTGGAAAGGAAGTGGGACTATGACATTGACATTTATTGGAGCGGACCATGAGGTTACCGGCTCCTGCTATTTATTAGAAGCCTGCGGAAAAAAGATGCTGATAGACTACGGACTGGAACAGGGGACGGACGTCTATGAGTCTGGCGTTCTGCCCATTACTGCCGGGGAGGTGGACTGCGTCTTTCTGACGCACGCCCATATTGACCATTCCGGGAAACTGCCTCTGCTGGCCAAGCAGGGCTTCAGTGGAAAAATCTACTGTACAGAAGCGACTAGGAACCTGTGTGACATTATGCTGCGGGACTCCGCACACATTCAGGAGTTTGAGGCTGAGTGGAAGAGCCGTAAGGCACGCCGGGCAGGGAAAGACCCGGTAGAGCCCATGTACACGGTGGACGACGCTACAGCCATTATGAAAAACTTTGAAGGGCATTCGTACAACGAGATGCTCTCCATTTACAACGGGGTGCAGGTGCGGTTTGTGGACGCCGGGCATCTTCTCGGCTCGTCTTCTGTTGAACTGTTTATCACAGAGAATGGAAAAACCACCAAGCTGGTCTTCAGCGGGGACATCGGCAACTTTGACCAGCCGCTCATCTGCGATCCACAGTATATTTCCGAGGCGGATTATGTTATCATGGAATCCACCTACGGAGACCGTACCCATGGTCCTAAGACGGATTTTGTCCCGGCACTGGCTGAGGTCATAGAGTCCACTCTGCAGAAGAGCGGCAACCTCGTAATCCCGTCCTTTGCCGTTGGCCGGACCCAGGAAATTCTCTACTATATCCGGGAAATTAAGGCGCGGAACCTGATTCCCTCTGTTGGAGACTTCCCGGTCTGGGTTGACTCACCACTTGCCGTGGAGGCTACCAGTATTTATGACAACCGGACCTCCATGCGGGACTACTACGATGCAGAGACGCTGGAACTGGTGGACGCGGGCATTGACCCCATCCATTTCTCCAACCTCAACCTCGCCGTCACCAGCGATGAGTCAAAGGCTATCAACTACGACAAAACCCCGAAAGTTATCCTGTCGGCCAGTGGAATGTGTGAGGCCGGTCGAATTAAGCATCATCTGAAGTACAATCTCTGGCGCCCGGAGAGCACAATCCTCTTCGTCGGCTATCAGGCTGTCGGCACAATGGGCCGCGCTCTGGTAGACGGCGCAAAATCGGTGAAACTCTTCGGTGAGACGATCGAAGTACAGGCCCGTATACTGGTTTTGCCCGGTACGTCGGGACATGCAGATGTCAATGGCCTGCTCCAGTGGATAGAGGCTTTTGAACAGAAGCCGCGCCACGTGTTTGTCTGCCATGGCGAGGACCTGGTCTGTGAGGCGTTCTCTAAGCGCCTGCGGGATCAGCGGGGTCTTAACGCCTACGCACCGTACCCTTATGCCAAGTTTGACCTAGATACGGATACCATGCTCTCCGAGGGCAATACGCAGAAGATCCAAAAGAAAAAACCGGAAGTCGGGGTCAATGTCCGTGCGAACAGTCCTTACGGCCGCCTGGTCCAGGCCGGCCAGCGGCTGCAGTCGGTCATTGAGCACAATTATGGCGTTGCAAATAAAGATCTCGCAAAGTTTGCAGACCAGATTGACGCCCTGTGCCGGAAGTGGGAGCGATGAGAACTTATGAAAGTTTTGCAGAAAATCAGTAAACTACTGTCAGACTGGACTGCGGTATTTATTATCCTGATTGCTGTGGTGACCTTCCTGGTACCAAGCTTCATGTCCTGGGTCAACCACATGCTGTTCTTTGACCCGGTGGGGAATAAATTTACTGTACAGTCCATCATCCTTGGCGTAATTATGCTCAGTATGGGCATGACGTTGTCCAACCAGGACTTTAAGAACCTGGCCAAACGCCCGTGGGAAATTTTTATCGGCGCAGTGGCCCAGTACCTCATTATGCCGTTCCTGGCATTTGCCCTGGTTCATATCCTGCGTCTTCCGGATGCGCTCGCCCTCGGCCTGATTCTGGTCGGCTGCTGCCCCGGCGGAGTTTCCTCGAACATTATGAGTTATCTCTGCCATGGCGATGTAGCGCTCTCGGTCGGCATGACGACTGTTTCTACATTACTGTCTCCTCTTATGACACCGTTACTGGTCTCCTGGCTGGCGAACGGCATTAAAATCCATATCGGATTCCTGCCGATGTTTGTCAACATCCTGGAAACTGTAATTCTTCCTATATTTATTGGCTACCTGTTAAATACCTTCCTGAACAATAACAAGGGCTATCAGGAATTTAAGAAGATTATGCCTGGTATTGCCGTTATCGGCCTTGCCTGCGTTGTCGGTGGTGTTACGGCCTCTCAGGGTCAGAACTTCTTTACCTCCGGCGCCATGATCTTCCTCGCCGTATTCCTGCACAACTTCCTCGGATACTGCCTTGGCTATCTTGCCGGAGTCATTTCCCGGTTCAACGTTGCCAAGAAACGGACCATTTCCATTGAAGTCGGCATGCAGAATGCGGGCCTTGCTACCAACCTTGCCACCACTTCCGTTCAGTTTGCCGCTGTTCCCCAGTCGGCTATCATCTGCGCGGTTTCCTGTGTATGGCACTCCATTTCCGGTACGTTGATTGCTGCTCTCTTCGCATGGCTTGACAAGCGTGCTGAAAAGAAAGGCAAAACTGCCAAAATTTAAGCCTTCCGATTTAAGAATGCTTTAATTTTAATGATGTAGGGTATAACAGAAGGAGGTAGGGAAATGAGAAAACATGGGAAAATAATCGCCATCCTTCTTGCCCTTTTAATGATTTTATCCGTTCTGCCGGTAACGAGTTTCGCTGCTAGTTCCGGAGTAAAAATCAGCTATGTGGTACAGCCTAAGAGCTCAGGCTCCAAAGGAAAAAAGCCCGAAACCATCTACTATTTCAAAAACGGTGTCGGCGTCCCCAACTACACGGGAATTGTCAACATCAATGGCAAGCAGTACTATGTTCAGAACGGCAAAATCGCCTCAAACTATTCCGGGAAAAAGAAGTTTGAGGGCCGCATTTACACCATCCGCGATGGAGTGGTTGTAAGTGTCAGTGTAAGTAACGGAAAGTAAACAAAATTCCCAGAGGGAGCTGTGCCGAGTTCCGGCACAGCTCTTTTTTTCAAGGAGGGGTTCCGGTTGAACAGCAGGAGCAAATCAAATCTGTGGATTCTCATTGCGTCCATTATCGGAGTCATTATCATTGTGTCGTTGATTGGCAGCGCGTCCTCGCGAATTACCAATGTAAAAATGACGGTAGACAATGCAACGGTCACTCTGGGCGATCCGGCCCTGAACACCTATTCCGGAACTGCCTCGTTTGAGACCGGTTCCAAGAGCGTGGAGCTGAAACAATTTAAATTTGTTTCGGAAGACCCGTCAATCGCGAAGATTGAGGGGACCGAGGTGAAAAATCGGATGGTGTATTTTACGATTAAGGCGGTAAACCCCGGTATGACGACGGTGTACATTGAGACGGCGCAGGGGGAAAAGTCGAATGAAATGCGCATTTCCGTGGACGAGACGGACTCGTACAAGTTCCAGAAATATGTGAATGAGCCGCTGTATCGGCTTCGTACGTATGTCTCCAACCTGGGATTCACTGCAACATACCTCGACGAGGACACCGGAGAGGATATTACCGACAATTTTGAGACCATGGACTGGTCCGACTTGAAGGACTGGGTGGTCGTTTCGGTAGAAGACGCCAACGACAGTGAACGGACGGCGACATTCCGGGTGGATACGAAAGAAAATCTCGCACGGAAAGCGAACCAGGATAAGCTCAACAAGGAACTGGAGAAAAAGCTGCCCTATATCAGCGCATTCCAGGAAGTGGAAAAGTACGGTGCCCGAGTTTACCCGCACGGATTTAAACTGCACTATATGCTCGGCCAGCAGGTGGCAGAGGCTCTGAATGAAAACACCTGGCATCTGCGGGCAACGTGCACCATAACGCACGCAGACGGCACGGAGGACAAGAAAGACTGCGATGCCGAAGTGACAGGCGCACAGAAAAACATGAAGGTTATTTCATTCCAGATAGAAGATAAAACCGAAGAATAGACGCAAAAAAGCCTGAGGCGGAAGTTCCGTCTCAGGCTGTTATTATGAAAACTTAAAATAGTTGAAATTGTTTAATCAGGTGGTCGGCCTCCGGGGAAGTCCCCCGAGCCATCCTTTCAATTCTGCATTGCCTGCTTGAAAAGTCCGTACTCTGATACGAGCCCGGCCTTGTTGATGAGATCATGATAGGCGATGTACTTACCGATCAGCTGATCTTCTTCCATACCGGACATCGTCTTGTCCTGGTCGTTCTTTTTCATACACTCGGAAATGCGGTAAGTTTCCATAAAAATTAACCGATTAAGGTTCGTCTCAGACATTCTGTAATCACTCCTTTCGTCTGATTTCGCGGAAATAATACACCCAAACCAGGAATTTGTCCAGTAGAAAACGGAATAAATTACTGCAAATTTATTGTTAATATGCTGTAAAGTAGGCTAAAGATATACAACATATTGCACAAAAAGGGCACGGGCCTGAGAAGGCTCGTGCCCTTTTTCGCTGATTCCTATTTAGATCAGAATGCCGCTGCAGTGGTCTATTTCGTGCTGGATAATCTGCGCGGTAAATCCGACATATTTCTTACGATGCTTTTTAAAGCTGCGGTCCTGCCATTCTACAGTGATTTCATGGTACCGGGTGGCATCATGTGTCCCGGCGACAGAGAGACAGGACTCTGAAGTCTGATAGGGACCTTTCTTCCCGATAATGACGGGGTTGAACATCTCTACTGGGACTCCCATTTCGAGGAAGACGATAATATCGATATTCTTACCGATCATGTTT
>CAYRKX010000068.1:0-10715 GCA_964425185.1 uncultured Eubacteriales bacterium | reverse complement strand
TTCCGTCTGTTTTTGATGCATAATCACCAAAATTACTTAATATACCATTAAATCCCCAGCTCTTTATGGCCAATGCGGACAACCTGGAATATGAGCTTCAGGAACTGGTTGACAACCTGACCGCTTACCTGAATGCGATTAAAGC
This sequence comes from uncultured Eubacteriales bacterium, assembly GCA_964425185.1. Lineage (GTDB taxonomy): Bacteria > Bacillota > Clostridia > Oscillospirales > Acutalibacteraceae > RUG420. Next base: position 10,570 of record CAYRKX010000068.1, on the reverse strand, counting down.
GAGAGATGCCAAAGAACTCTGGACCCTTCTCGATAAAGGCCGCGAGCTCAAAGTCACTGAACCACTGGAGGACTGCTGATCATGAAAGAACCGGTTACTGAAATCCGGGTTAAGGCCTCAAGGCCCTATACCGTTTCCATAGGAAAAGGACTGCTGTCGAAATCCGGTGAGTATATTGCCGGCGTCCATAAGCCGTGCAAAATTGCTGTCATTACCGACTCCAACGTTGGACCACTCTACCTGAGCACGGTAACAGACTCCCTGCAGAAGTCTGGATTTGAGACAGTTTCGTACACATTTCCGGCTGGTGAGGCTTCCAAGAACCTTCACACCTTTTCAGACATCCTTGAATTTCTGGCCGAGAGCCGGCTGACCCGCACCGATATGGTTGTCGCACTTGGCGGCGGAGTAACCGGAGACATGGCAGGGTTCGCCTCTGCCTCCTATCTTCGGGGAATTCCGTATGTCCAGATTCCCACCAGCCTGCTTGCTGACGTAGACTCTTCTGTCGGTGGAAAAACCGCGGTGGATCTGAAAGCCGGAAAGAACCTGGCTGGCGCATTCAAGCAGCCTCTCGCAGTCATTATTGATACCAACACTCTGGACACGCTGTCCGATGAGGTCTTTGCAGACGGCTGTGCCGAATGTATTAAATACGGCGTTCTCGGCTCAAAAAAAATTCTCGACATCTATGAGAATGGAGATCCTCACAAACAGATCCGGGATATTATTGCTGAGTCTGTCCAGATTAAAGCTGATTACGTTGAAAACGACGAGTTTGACACTGGCCTTCGCCGCTACCTGAACCTCGGACATACTCTGGGACATGCCATTGAGCGGAACAGTAATTTCACCCTTATGCACGGTCATGCCGTTGCCATTGGTATGGTACTGATTGCCCGCGCCGGAGAGAAGATGGGCATTACCGAGCCCGGTACTGCGGACAAAATAGCCAAAATCAACAAGCGCACCGGTCTGCCGACTTCCACGAACTTTACAGCCCGCGAGCTGACAGACAGTGCATTAAATGACAAAAAACGGAAGGGCAATGAAATTGCTCTGATTATTCCAGAACGACTTGGAAAATGCATGACCAAAACGGTACCCGTTTCCGAGCTGGAGTCCATTGTCAAGCTTGCGTTAGATGAGGAGTAAAGAAGCATGAAAGCCACCATTCAACCGCGACAGCTGTCTGGAACCATTTCCGCCATTGCCTCCAAGTCGGATGTCCACCGCCTTCTCCTCTGTGCAGCCCTGGCGGATGGACCAACGAAACTCATTTTAAAAGGGACCACATCCCTCTCAGAAGATATTCTGACAACAGCGGATTGTATTAAGGCTCTTGGTGCAGAAGTCACCTACGATGAGGACTGCTTTACGGTTGTACCATCTACGAAGCCGGTTCAGACTCCACAGTTTAACTGCCATGAAAGCGGTTCGACACTCCGGTTTCTACTTCCGGTTGCCGCTGCCAAAGCGGAACAGTCGACCTTCACGGGGACCGGTCGTCTGCCGGACCGTCCCATTCACGAGCTGGCCGATGCTATGAAGGCTAACGGGGTCTCTTTTTCCCATGATCGTCTTCCTTTTACTTTAACCGGAAAGCTTCAGCCAGGGACTTATTCCCTCCCCGGCAACGTCAGCTCACAGTATATAACCGGCCTGCTGTTCGCCCTTCCTCTTCTTGACGGTGACAGCAAAATTGTACTGACCAGCGAACTGCAGTCCGCATCCTATATAGACATTACAACCCATGCACAGCAGCGTTTTGGAATTCGTTCTGTCCGCACCGACTATGGATGGTTTGTACCGGGACAGCAGCACTATGTAAGCCCTGGAGTTCTGCAGGCGGACGGCGACTGGTCCAATTCTTCGTTTTTCCTGGCTGCGGGAGCACTCAGTTCCAAAGGAATAACGGTAAGTTCTCTTAATGTAGACTCTCCCCAGGGCGATTCAGCCATCATCAAAATTCTGACACAGTTTGGTGCCGGACTGATGATTACACCTCCTGACGCAGACAGCCTTTCCAATATTACCGTTCACCGTCAGGAGCTGAAGGGAACTTCCATTGACCTGACTGACATTCCCGACAGTCTTCCTATTCTGGCTGTTCTTGCAGCCAATGCAGCCGGTCCAACTACCTTTACCGGCGGAGCCCGTCTCCGCCTGAAAGAGAGCGACCGGATTCACTCCGTTGCAGAAATGATCCATTCCCTTGGCGGACAGGTGGAAGAACATCCTGATGGTCTGACAGTTTTTGGGAAAGACACTGCCCCTTTAACGGGGGGAACTGTAGATTCTTACAATGACCATCGAATCGTCATGGCAGCCGCCATTGCAGCGACATGCGCAGCAGGAAATACCGTGATTGAACAATGTGAGGCCGTACGGAAATCTTATCCGGATTTCTTTACCGCTTTTCAGAACCTGGGAGGTAAAGCAGATGTCATCTAAATTCGGCGAAAATCTTCAGATCTCCATCTTCGGGGAATCCCACGGGAAAGCCATCGGTGTAGAGATGGATGGAATCCCTTCTGGGGAGTCGATAGATATGGAACAGCTCCAGACTTTTCTGGACCGCCGCAAACCGGGACAGGGTGCCATGACCACCCGGCGTAAAGAGGGCGACCGGCCGGAATTTCTCTCCGGAATCCAGGATAATACGACAACCGGCTTTCCCATCTGCGCCGTAATTAAGAATTCGGATCAGCATTCCAGTGATTACAGCAATCTGCGCACCAACCCCAGGCCTTCTCATGCAGACTATACCGCCTACCTGAGATATGGAGAGTCCCGGGACATGCGGGGCGGCGGACATTTCTCCGGCCGTCTGACAGCACCACTCTGTATTGCCGGCGGCATCTGCCTGCAGATGCTGGAGCGTCGTAACATTCACGTTGGTGCACATTTACTTCAGGTCGGTTCTGTAAAAGATGATCCTCTTCCGCTTTACCCAACCGTTGAGTTATTTCATGACATTGCTTCCCGAAACCCGGCAGTCATCAACCCGGAAGCCGGTACGAAAATGGAGTCCGTTATTGTGGAAGCGTCCAGACGTCTGGATTCCATCGGCGGGATTATTGAGTGCGCAGTCACCGGAGTTCCCGGCGGCATAGGAAGTCCTATGTTTGAAGGTATTGAGAACCGCCTGGCAAAAGTCCTGTTTGGAATTCCAGCCGTTAAGGGCGTAGAATTCGGCAGCGGATTTGAAGGTGCCTTACAGTATGGATCCCAAAATAACGATCCGTTTATATTAAAAGACCAGAAAATCGCCACGGCGACAAACCACGAAGGTGGAATTAACGGTGGAATTACCAACGGAATGCCAATTGTATTCCGGGTTGCCATCAAACCGACCGCCTCGATTTCTCAGAAACAGAGAACCGTCAACCTGGACACCATGCAGGAGACGGAGATAGTCATAAAAGGCCGTCATGACCCTTGTATCGCCGTGCGTGCGGTACCGGTAGTGGAGGCAGCAGCGGCCGCAGAAATTACCGACATTCTGCTCGGCGAGCACAAACTTTGAGAGGAGCAGTTTATGGACATCAAAGATTACCGAAAACGCATCGATGAGATTGACGACGAAATGCTGAAGCTGTTCTTGGAACGGATGTCTATTTCCAAGGACATTGCGGCATACAAGGCAGAACACAATCTCCCGATTTTAAACCGCAGCCGCGAGCGTGAAGTTCTGGCAGACGTATCGAAAAAAGCCGGAGACATGGAACTCTATGCCAACCGGTTCTTCGCCAATTTGATGGAGATCAGCCGGGCGTATCAGGCCTCGATTGACACCAAGACCTCTCCTCTGCTGGAGACCATCAAGGCCTCGAGACTCCCCGCAGACGCCAAGTTTCCAAAGTCTGGTACGATTGCCGTTCAAGGCGTTGAGGGAGCCTACAGCCAGGTTGCAGCAGACCGGTTGTTCAGCCGCGGAAGTCTGATGTACTTTAAGTCCTTTGCCGCTGTGTTTGACGCTGTAGAAAACGGTCTGTGTGACTTTGGTATTGTCCCTGTCGAGAACTCCAACCATGGATCTGTTCATGATGTCTATGAGCAGTTCCAGACCCATGAAGTCTACATTACCCGCTCTACCACGGTTCACGTTCAGCACGAATTGCTGGCCAAACCCGGTACAAAACTCTCAGATGTCAAGGAAATTTACTCCCATGAGCAGGCCATTGGACAGTGTGAGACGTTCTTAAAAACCCTGAAAGGTGTTAAGCTCATTCCAGTAGCCAATACGGCCATGGCAGCTAAAATGGTTGCTGACAGCGACCGCACAGATGTCGCCTCCATCTCCTCTCACGATGCCGGTGAACTGTACGGATTGAAACCGCTGCGTACCAACATCATGGACAGTGCCAACAACTACACACGCTTTGCAGTCATTCGCAAGCAGCCTGCCGTGTATCCTGGAGCCAATCGAATCAGCGTCTACCTCGCCACTCCTCATCGTCCTGGCGCCCTGTATGAAATTCTCTCGCAGTTTTCTGCGCTGGATCTCAACATCTTCAAACTGGAATCGGTTCCACTCCCGGGGTCTGATTTTGAGTTTCTGTTCTATCTCGACTTTACCGGCTCGGTCTGGGATGACGGTGTCCTCCATCTCCTCGGTTATCTCGAGAAAAACTGCGATATCTTCAAGTACCTCGGGAACTACCCCGAAATTCACTGAAAGAAGGCACAGCCTTGAATACACCTGTATACGGTCTGCTCGGGCGAACTCTCGGGCACAGCTATTCGCCGGAAATTCATGCTCTTCTCGGCGACTCGGCCTATCACTGCATTGAGCTGGAACCGGAAGAGCTGGAGCCGTTCCTCAAGAATCAGAACATCGGCGGGCTTAACGTCACCATTCCCTATAAGCGCGATGTACTGCCGTTTTGTGACTCATACTCTGCTTCGGTAGAACAGATTGGTGCTGCTAACACACTGGTCAATGAAAATGGAAAATTAAAAGCCTATAACACTGATAAGCCAGGATTCATGGAACTGGTCCGCGTCTCCGGGATTTCCGTCGACGGGGCTAAAGTTCTGATGCTGGGCTCCGGCGGTGCCTCCCGTGCGGTCAAAGCGGGTTTACAGGAATTAGGTGCAAAAGAAATTGTCACTATTTCCCGCTCTGGAGAGAACAATTACCAGAATCTTGACCGCCACTATGCGGACACAGACGTTATTGTAAATACCACTCCTGTTGGTATGTACCCCAAGTGCATCGCCTCTCCGCTGAGTTTAAAGGAATTTACCAGGCTGCGCGGTGTACTTGATATTGTCTATAACCCGGCACGAACCGGCCTCATGCTTCAGGCGGAAGAACTGGGAATTCCCCACGCCAGCGGCCTTTTGATGCTGGTAGCGCAGGCTGTTAAGTCCCATGAGTTGTTTTTCCACACTGAGGTTTCAACGGGTACCATGGAGAAGATCACGGCAAAACTGCGGGCTGATGCTGAAAATATCGTCCTGGCAGGTATGCCGGGGAGCGGAAAGACTACAATTGCCCGGGAACTCGGTAAAATCACCGGAAAAGAAGTTGTGGATATTGACGAAGAGATTGTCAAGTCTGCCGGGAAATCAATCCCTGATATTTTTGCCGGGGAAGGCGAAACCCGGTTCCGCGACCTGGAGTCTGAGCAGATTGCCCGCATCGGTGCCATGAGCGGGAAAATCATTTCACTTGGCGGTGGTGCGGTTCTTCGAGAAGAAAACTATCTTCCACTGCATCAGAACGGAAGAATTTACGTTCTCAACCGGGATCTCTCCCTGCTGGGAATGGAAGGCCGTCCGCTCTCCAAAGACCGGGAGACCCTGGAGCATATGTGGAAGGAGCGGAAATCCCGTTATGAACGATTTGCTGACGAGGAGATTTCCAACAACCGCACTCCTGAAGAGGCTGCGGAAGAGATCTGGGCAGATTTCAAAGTTGCCCTGAGGCAACTGTAAAATTCAGCTCAGCTTCTTTGATTTTAATCAATAGTTAGCCTGAGCTTAGTAATAGTGCACAAATGCAATCTGCAATAAATGGTAATTTTTGAGAAAAGTACTTGAAAACTGTTGCCCGTCCGCTATAATGTGTTTAACAAGTTTTTTTGGAGGTACACATTATGGCTTATAAAATTACTGACGATTGCGTAGCTTGCGGCGCATGTGCCGATGGATGTCCTGTAGAGGCTATCTCCGAGGGCGCAGACAAATATGTTATCGACGCAGATGCCTGCATTGAGTGCGGTGCTTGCGCAGATACCTGCCCGAACGAAGCTATCGTTCTTGACGACTAAGATCAGATAATTCGGCCGTACCAGATGAAAATCATCTGGTACGGTCTTTTTTTGCGCCGTTCCCCTGGAACTGGTATAATATTTTAGTTATTTTGAGTATCAGGAGGAACCGCTATGGCAGAGTCAGTGGAACATCTCGGAAACGGAGTGGAACTCCTGATTTCCGACCATTACGGGTTTGGCACCGACGCTCTCCTGCTCGCTGATTTTGCGGATCCTCACCGCCGAGACCGCTGTCTGGACCTGGGAACCGGCTGTGGAATCATCCCGATGATCTGGTACCGCAATGGCATTACTGCCGATATTTACGGAGTAGACATCCAGGGACCTGCTATAGAACAGTTCAGACGCTCTTTATCCCGCAATGGAAATCCATCCAACGTCTATGCTGTTCATGCAGACTTGAGAGATCTTCCAGATACTCTGCCGTTTGGGACATTTAAAACCGTCACGATGAACCCGCCTTACAAGATCAATGGAACCGGTATTCTCTCGGCTTCTGCTTCGGATAAAATTGCACGGCATGAAACTGAGTGTACCCTTCAGGACATCTGTCACGCCGCAAGGCGCCTTTTAAATTACGGCGGGAAATTCTGCATCTGCAACCGGCCGGAGCGTCTGGCGGACGTCATAGAGGCCTTTCGGAAGGAAAACATTGAACCAAAGCGTCTGCGCATGGTACAAAAGCGTCCAGAGACCCGTCCCTGGCTATTTTTACTGGAAGGACGTCTCGGTGGTAAACCGTATATGGATGTCCTCCCTCCCTTTTATATTCAGAATGAAGCAGGCGGCGACTCGGAAGAGCTGCTGCGCGTTCTCGGTGTGTACCGCGAGGAGGAGAATTCATGAGCGAATTTCAGACTGGTGCTCTGTACGTAGTCGGCACCCCAATAGGTAATCTGGGAGACTTTTCTCCCCGTGCTGTGGAGACGCTGCAAAAAGTGGATTTCATTGCCGCGGAAGATACACGCGTTACCATGAAGCTACTCTCTCATTTTGGGATTCACAAGCCCCTTACCTCCTACTTCGAGCACAATAAAGCGGAGAAAGGTCCAGGGATTGTAAACCGCCTCCAGAACGGGGAAACCTGTGCTATAGTCACAGATGCCGGAATGCCTGCTATTTCCGACCCTGGTCAGGACCTGGTGGATCTTTGTCTGACAGAGGGTGTCCCGGTTATTTCTGTCCCTGGTCCTACAGCGTTCGCCACCGCTCTTGCCCTATCCGGCATGGACTCCCGGCGATTTACGTTTGAGGGATTCCTCAACGTCGATAAGAAAAAACGAAAAGAGCAGCTGTCCTTTATTGCGTCCCAGCCGTGCACGGTTATTCTCTATGAGGCACCGCACAAGTTAAGCACTACCCTGCGGGATTTGTACAAGGCACTTGGTGACAGAAGGATTACAATTGTAAGAGAACTGACGAAAATCCATGAAGAGATTATCCGCACTACACTTTCCGCTGCGGTGGAAGCGTATCCCAATAACAATCTGAAGGGAGAACTGGTGCTCATTCTGGAAGGTAAGCCGGAAGCCAGAGAAAAAATGTCCCTGGATGACGCAGTAAAGCGGGCTCAGGAGTTCATGGACAACGGCATGTCCACCAGTAATGCCGCCAAGATGGCCGCCAAAGAATCCGGTCTCAAGAAGGGTGATATTTACCGAGTTTTGTCTGGGATTTATAGGTAAATTGACGAAGTTTACAAAATATTGCTTTTCATTTCAGTTAAAATGTAGTATGGTATAGGAGTAGGTTTTTGTAACCATTTTGTAACCTGTAAAGTGGTTTTCCATTATTGAATTTACACGTATTGAATTAGAATTAGGAATTTTTATTTATGAATATATCACAAATCCATAACCCGTTGAAAAAAGTACTGGCACTGTTTCTATCGTTGATCTGCGCAGTCGTGGTTACTGTCCCCTTCAGCGCAGCCCGCACTTCCGCTTTCAGTCCTAGAATGAGCGCTCCCTACGGAGTATATTACTACACCAGTGGAAACCCGTATTACACGACAGGATACGGCATGCCAAACTGTACTTGCTACGCTTGGGGTCGGGCCTATGAAATCTTAGGTAAGAAGCCGAACCTTCCAGTAGCCAATGCAGGACTGTGGTACAGTAGAAACAAGAATTCCGGAGCATATCCGTATGGCAGAACTCCGAAGCTCGGTGCTATTGCCTGCTGGGGCAGACATGTAGCGGTCGTTGAGAAAATCTCTGGAAATACTATCACCATTTCCGAATCTCATGCGAGCGGCCGGTATTTTGATACCCACAACCTCACCTATGGTCGTGAGTCCTCTTATGCTGGTACATTCTACGGATACATCTACATCCTCAAAAATGCTGTAGATTCTCTTGGAAATATCATTGACTATACCCCGAAGCCGGGTACTTATAAAGTCAGCACTGGCGGTTCGAACCTGAACCTCCGTTCCGGAGCCGGACTCGGCAACGGCGTTGTCGGACAGATTCCGAGCAACACTACCGTCTATGTCTCCGAAATCAAAAACGGCTGGGGCCGTGTCACTTACAATGACCAGAGTGGATGGGTTTCCATGGACTGGCTCATGAGTACCAAATAAAACCCGGATGAATTTTATGACCGTGTCACTTGATGACACGGTCTTTTTATACCAGGCAATAGAAAAGACCACACACCTGATGTGTGGTCTTTCTTTACTGTTTCGGTTTTGGCTCGGACAGACGGTCGACTTCCTTCTCGGCCTCCCCTTTTACTTTCGGCCGTGACAGCGTGTAGTCCTTGTCGAAGATCATTTCGACTTCATAGTCCGGGTACATCGCATGGACGGTGTCTCGGATTTTCTTTTCCTTCATGAGCTGGTCTTTGACATTAAAGTCCAGAACAACATCAAAGGACATAAATTTCTTTGCCTTATCCACATAAAAGGCATGAACCTGCAGGACATCGTGGTCCTTCATCAGGGTGCCTTTTACATCCTGGTTCATCTTCATGACTACCTTATCTGTAGTATTGACAGCATAGAATCCGAAGTACATGAAGACGCCGTACTCGTCGCTGATTTTTATGCTGAGCGGTTTGACGATCTCATAGGCGTCGCGGATGCTCAGCTGCTCGTCCAGTTCGACATTGACATTACCGATGAAAATATTAGGTCCATAGTTGTGCAGGATAAGATCATATGCCCCGACAATTCCCGGAGTAGCGGTAATTTCCTTCATAATCATGTCGCCAAGTTCTGCGTCAGGACGCTCGCCAAGAAGTTTGTTAATGACATCGACCAGAATTTCAAGCCCGCTCTTCAGGACGAAGATGGAGACAATAGCACCAATCCAGCCATCAATATTCCAGTGAGCAAACCGGCTGAGCAAGGCGCCGACCAGAGTAACTGTAGTTAAGATGGCATCGGACAGTGCATCCTGTCCGGAAGCAACCAGATTAGGAGAATTGGCTGTCTTTCCCTGATGTTTCGTAAACAGACCCAGTCCGATTTTTGCGAGAATAGCAACAACAAGAAGGATGAGAGCTACCGTTCCATAGCTTGTAGCAGCCGGGTGGATAATGTGTTTTACCGACTCCACCATAAACTCTCCGCCGGTAAACAGAACCAGGACGGAAATAATAATGCTGGAGAAATACTCCACACGGCCAAAACCAAACGGATGTTTACGGGTGGCACCTTTTCCCACAATAATCATGGTTATTATGGTAACCAGTGAGGAAATACTGTCTGCAAAGTTATTGACAGCATCTGAAGTGACGGCAACAGAATTGGCTGCATTACCGACAATGATTTTGATAACACCGAGAGCAACGTTGACCAGGATGCCGATGATGCTGACAGTGACAACTTTTTTCATTCGATCCATAGATCTTCCCCTTTCCAAAAATAATATACCCATAAAAAATCAGCTGCGGCAGGATATCTGCCGCAGCTGATTTAATAACCAATAATTTGCAGTTAACCTGTAACCTCAGACGTTGAAACGGAAAAGAACGACGTCACCGTCCTGCATGACATAATCTTTGCCCTCGGAACGAACCAGTCCTTTTTCTCTGGCCGCCGCAAGAGAGCCGCAGTCGAGAAGAGTCTGATAATTAATGACTTCAGCACGGATAAATCCACGTTCCATGTCTGTATGTACTTTTCCAGCTGCCTGCGGGGCTTTTGTCCCTTTCTTAATGGTCCAGGCACGGCACTCATCTTCACCTGCTGTCAGGAAAGACATGAGTCCAAGGAGATCATAACTCTTCTGAATGAGATTGTCGAGTCCGCTCTTTTCCACTCCAATATCGGAGAGAAA
>CAYRKX010000067.1:0-11406 GCA_964425185.1 uncultured Eubacteriales bacterium | reverse complement strand
GCTTTCATACTACAATAATATGCTTGTTTATATCATCAGACAGTTACGCTTCCGCATTCTTCTTGTTCTTCTTAGCCTGGAGCTGAAGGAGTTCGAACATGGCGCAGAGAAGAACGAGCATGATGAGAACATAGTACGGATAGAACCAGTATCCAGAATGGTGCGGCTGTGTAAGTGCCTTGGCAATAACACTGAAGAGCTTCGGCATGAGAAGATTTCCTACATTGGATGCAGTCAGAATCAAGCCGACAGCAGCCTGGGAATATTTGGTACCGAAGTTTTCCGGAGTGGAGTGAACCAGCATTGGATTGATTGGTGCACAACCAACACCGACAACGGCAAGAGCAACCAGTGCAAGAGTCGGGTTGCCTTTCGCAACGATAAGAAGAATTACGCCGATAAGCATAACAACTTCGCCGCTGCGGAGGAGTGTCTTGTCAGAAAGTTTCAGAGTAACAAATGCAGTAATAAAACGGCCTACTGCAAGACCAATAAAGAACAAGGTACCACCAAGGGTAGCACTTTTCGCTGTTGCACCGCAAACTTCTTTCATAAAGGTTGGGCCAACCGTGTTGTTGACATTTTCAATGGAAGCATAGAAGAAGAGAACCATCATAGCGGCAAAGACACCAGGAATGACAATGGCATCTTTCATGGTAATAGGCTTTGCGTTTGGATCTTTTTTCTCCGGCTCCTGCGCATCAGCAGCAATCAGAGGAACTTCTTTCCAATGGCGCGAATTGATAATGGCAATGACAAGTACAACGGCAACAATAATGCCAATAATAATGTAGCCTTCTTTGTAATTACCAACGCCTTTGCCAAGAGCTGCATTGATAATTCCGCCGCCTGCTGCTGAGCCGACAGCCCAGACGCAGTTAACCATGCTCAGATGGAATGCCTTATAGTGGTCAACCATGTAATTGTTGGTTGCGGCAACTCCGTAACCGGCGCCGAAGCCAAACGGAAGACCAAAGACGATAAAGGCTGCATAAGAGGGAATTAATCCCCAGCCAAGTACGGCAATGATTGTGAGTATGAGACCAATCCAGACAACTTTGGCATGGCCCAGAGCACGAATCAGTTTATCACTCGTAAAGGAAGCAATGATGTTTCCGATAGAGATTACCATGTATACGGTCGTACTTCCGGTCAACGGGAAGTGGTGCAATTCATTGAGTGCCGGCCAGGTGGAGCCTAATAAGTTATTTGGCAAGCCGAAAGTAATGAACAGCAGGTAAACAACTGGAAGAACCAGCCACCACCATTCAAAGTGTTTCTTCTGCTTTTCTGGCATATTCACATTCCTCCTTCATTCAGTAAAATTGCTACGTGTCCATTATACGAAATATTCCACAAAAACTCTACATTCAAATGGAATTTTTTCAGTAAATAGAGTGAGAGTCAGGATTTTGCTTGTTGTGATTTCCTGTAACAAGTGCATCGCCAGGCGGGAGAGATAAAAAGAGGACAGGCCATTATGGTCTGTCCCCTGTTAAGATTCAAATTTACTCAATGTTGGCATTGACGGTCTCCGCAACCCGGTGGAGCAGATGCCTCTGTCTTCGCGCAATTTTGTGAAACTTAATGCGAATGTCCTGGTCCATCTCGTCGTTTTCGGTCTGGCCAATGCACTTCTGAAGCAGGCTGTCCTCCAGAATAGTTCGAAGCTGCTGCCGGCGAATCCGGGTCGGCATGTCAGAATATTTGATTTCCCGAAGAATGTCGAAAGCGCAGAGAATAAAGTAATACCGGAGTGCCTTCTCAACTTTGTTGCTGTACCCGATTTTCCGACAGAGTGCCACTTCTTTTTCAAAGTTAGATTTGACGGTGTAGAAGTCTTTCCGGCAGACACTTGGGGTATCGGCTTCCGTAAAATTGTAAAGCGCACGGTTGACAATTCCGACCACACTGACATCCTTGTACAGCTTGAGCAGGGACACAATGTCCGAGCAGCTCTCGGTATCAAACTGCCAGTCGTCGCGGTCAATCAGATCCTTGGAAAACATGGCACAATGGGATGTCATGGCCATGCGGGTTTTTATTCCCTTGTCCGGGTCAATACATACCAGGCGCGGCAGGAATTCGGTCTGAACCGCCTCGCCGCGGAAAAAGTTCAGCGTCATTCTGGGAAGGACTTCCTGTTCCACCTTTCCCTGGTCATTGATGACGTTGTATCCGAAGCAGATAATCTGCGCGGGTTTCATGCGAAGGTTGTCTACACAGGCCTGAACCGTGTCCGGTTCGAGGTAGTCGAAAGCGTCGACAAACATAATATAGTTACCAGTACAGAAATCAATTCCCACATTGTAGCTGCAGTAGATATTCTCTGAGCTGGAATCCAGAATCCGGATTCTGGGATCTTCCTCTGCCGCCTTTCGGGCTATCTCCATGGAGCTGTCCGTCGAGCCGGCATCGGCAATCAAGATTTCAATGTCCGAATAAGACTGGCCGCGCACACTGTCCAGGCAGCGCCCTATCTTATCTTCTGCGTTTTTCACAGAAACAATGACCGAGACTTTGACTGTCTCCTGTACTCGTTCCATTCCTCAATTCACCTGAATTTCTAACAGAATTAAAAATTCCAATAAAATTGGCTACTCCCTATAATAGTCACTCTGACCGTGTAAAGCAATGGATAATTTTAGTTTTTGCAAAATCTCTACAATTCCTATATAGTGTAGAAAGGTTATGAAAATGAAAGGAAATCTACACTATGGCTGCAAAAATCATTTTGCTGGTCCTGTTCTTCGGCGTCATGATCTTCGTCGGGGTCTGGTCCAACAAAAGTGCCCATAATGTAAACGACTATGTACTCGGCGGACGGTCCGTCGGTCCATGGATGACTGCGTTTGCATTCGGCACTTCGTACTTCTCGTCCGTCGTCTTTGTCGGATACGCGGGCCAGTTCGGATGGAAGTTCGGACTTGCCTCCACCTGGATTGGTCTCGGTAACGCGCTGATCGGTTCTCTTCTTGCCTGGGCCGTCCTGGGACGCCGCACCCGGATTATGACGCAGAGGCTTGACGCCCGAACCATGCCGGAGTTCTTCGGCAAGAGGTTCCAGTCCCGTTCTCTGCAGGTCTGGGGATCTGTCATTGCCTTTGTCTTTCTGGTCCCCTACACCGCTTCCATCTACAACGGTCTTTCCCGCCTGTTCGGGATGGCATTTAACATTCCCTATTGGGCATGTATTCTTGCTATGGCCCTTCTGACCGGCCTGTACGTCATTCTCGGCGGTTATATGGCAACGGCAATTAATGACTTTATCCAGGGCATTATCATGCTCGTGGGCATTATAGCCGTCATTGCAGCCGTGCTGCATAACAACGGTGGATTTTTAACCGCAGTGAATCGCCTGTCCACCATAAACGCGAACGACGTCGCTGCTCCTGCACTCAAAGGCGCACAGGGGCTCCTGACAAGTTTCTTCGGTCCGGACCCCCTGAGCCTGCTCGGCGTTGTGGTTCTCACCTCGCTGGGAACCTGGGGCCTTCCGCAGATGGTCCAGAAATTCTACGCGATTAAGGATGAAAAAGCAATCCACAAGGGAACTGTAGTCTCCACGGTTTTTGCCATTATCGTCTCCGGCGGATGTTACTTCCTGGGCGGTTTCGGCAGACTGTATGACGGACCTGCCGTCCACAATCCAGACGGAAGTGTAGCTTTTGACAGTATAGTGCCGCAAATGCTCTCTACCCTGCCGGATATCCTGATTGGAATTATCGTAGTTCTGGTCCTGTCGGCCTCTATGTCTACCCTGTCGTCTCTGGTACTGACCTCCAGTTCCACACTGACCCTTGACTTCCTGAAGCGGACCTTCTGGAAAAACATGAGTGAAAAAGCACAGCTGGTGGTTATGAAAGTCCTGGTTGCTTTCTTTATTATTATCTCCGTTATCCTCGCCCTGAACCCGCCAACATTTATTGCACAGCTCATGGGCATTTCCTGGGGCGCTCTGGCCGGTGCTTTTCTGGCACCGTTCCTCTATGCGCTGTACACGAGAAAAGTCTCCAAGGCAGGCGTTTGGGCCAGCTACATTGTTGGTGTAGGATTGACCGTCTCCAACATGTTCCTGAAGTTCATCAGTTCACCGATCAACGCCGGTGCCATTGCCATGCTGGCCGGCTTGGTCGTTGTCCCCATTGTCAGTGCATTTACGCCAAAGCCGGACAAGGAATTCGTAGATGGTCTGTTTGAGAGCTACGATGTCCCGGTTGTCGTTCATCGTAAATCCTCTCTGGAGGAAGACCAGAGTACAGAAGATTAAAACTATATAGCACATAACCTGATACCAAACTCAAAGCGCTGCAGAGCCAATGCCCTGCAGCGCTTTTTCCTGTGTATGTAGTTGTTGGATTTACTGTTTGGCGCCCTCGTCAAATTTTTCAAGAACTTTTACAGTTACCGCGTAACAGTCAGCCAGTCCCGTCTTATTCATATTGTCATAGCTGTCTTTACGGGTATGATAGTAACTTTCCAGTTTATGGTTAAGTCCGGTAATACCGCCGGAGCGGAAACCGCCCTGAGTGAAAGCGGCAGTATCCGTTGCACCGCCAAGAGGAGGAACCCAGCCCTTCTTACAGAAGATACCGAGCTCATCTGCAGCCTCCATAAAGAGATCGTTGGCGTCTTTATCTGTCTTAACTGTGCCGTTGAGATCTCGGTAGTTGACCATGAGCTGTTTGGGGTCATGGATGGTATCAAAGGAATAGATAAATGTAGGAACATCATCGTATTCTCCCTGATGAGCCTCACACCATGCTTTGGCACCGCGGAGTCCCGCCTCTTCGGATCCGGTAATAAGAACCCCGACCTCAGTATGTTCCAGCTCAATTCCCTTTTCCTGCAGCTCCTTAAGAACGGCAAGGCCCATATAGCAGCCGGAAAGGTTGTCATTGGCACCATCGACAATTCGTCTCGGGTTCCACAGGAAATTAAGACCAAACCAGAACGGAGTAAACAGCAGGCCCCACAGCATCATTTGAAGCAGCACCCCACTCTGTGCCCGGGTGAAGAGACCAAACTGTACCATACAGAGGATACCGACGACAATATAATAAACGGCTCCTACCGCACAGATAATTGCATGACTCTCAAATCCTACGCCACCCAGTGCATAGTTGACCGGCCACTCCCAGGCCGCATCCGCATGGCCGTTAAACAGGATTCTGCGTTCCACAGTACCTGTAGGTTTCTTAATGGCAGTCATATTATGGCCGGTCTTTTCCGGGAAGAGTTTATCCATAAACCGGAAATATCCGCCGAACTGGATCAAGGCAATCAGCAGGCCACACACATAGAGTATCACGGCAATCAGATGCCATCCGACAAAAGCCAGGATCAAGCCAATGAACAGCAGCGCGATAGTATACCAGATCCATCCGAAGAAGGAATAGGGATGCTCCTTAAAGCTCTCTACCGTCGCCGTATCACATCCGTACTCGTTCTTGCATAAATCTGCTGCATATTCGCAGTACTGCTCCTCGCCTCGGGTACCCGGACTGCGGGTGTCAAAGTCTTTACAGACATGGGTAATATCCTTGACCATCCAGTCAGCCACTTTGGCCTTGTCGTCGATCAAAGGCTGTAAATTCATATTTTCCTCCTTTACTGTTTCCATTCACCTTCTAATCTACCTTTATCGTACAGAACTGTGCTAAATCGTGTCATATTCCTGATTTTATCTTACATCACGGTGGAGAAAATAGAAATACCTCCGGGTGTAGTTTTTAGACTTAATTCTAATCAGCCCTTTATTTTACCGGCTTGGCAAGCGGCATATCCTTGTATTTTTCAATATACTTTCTGGCAAGAACTACCGTTCCCTTGCAGAAGAACGACATGATTTCCGGCGTAATTTCACCAGCCTCGCCGCTTCCAGCCTCTGTGTTGTTCATATGGTACATCAGGCACTCAATCAGGCCGATTCGTCTCATCATAATAAATGTAGGAATTTCATTAATATCGTCTTCACTGAGCGGGCGGACAGAAGTGTAGCCTTTCAGGACCTCTTCCACAATTTCATCCAGATCCGGGCGATGCTCCATAAATCCTACAATTCCTGCAATGTCGGTCATAAACCAGCCTTCACCGGAGTCATCAAAGTCCAGAACAGTAATTTCATCGCCGTTTTCTAATAAGTTAGACATGCGGAGATCAGAATGAATCATACCGTAGCGCGATTTACCTTTGCCATATGCCTTCAGGCGCTGTTCCATCAGGTAGACACACGAGTCAATAGCTTCACAGTCCTTTTCATTCAGGAAATCTGTATCGCGGTAATGTTCTCCATAATAGTTGTTCCAACCAGGGCCAAAGGTTCCGTTCCAGTCCCAGGAAATCCGCTCATAGAAGTCCGGACGTTTCCAGGTTTCCGACTGTTTGTGCAGAGTCGCAGCAATTTCCCCGAGTTTCTGGTACAGGCGTTTGTCGTTCTCCGTCAGGACACTGCTGGATCCCGGTTTCATAGAGTTGAATTTATCATAGACTACAGCAGCAGCACGGAAAATAGGAAGGGTAATCCCGTTGGGAATCTTGCCGAACAGGACACAGATAGAGCTGATTGTCTCTGTATCATCCTGGGAGTCTCTCGGTGCTTTTCCCTCTTCGAAAGTGAAACAGACAACATTTCTGTCCTCATTCATCTCCGGAGTATGAATTGTGACAACATACTCCCCATTTTTTGCCTTCAGCGGGGTGGCCAAATGCAGGTCGGTGTCTTTTCTCAGTGCGTTAATCCAGGCAAGTTCTGTTTTAATGGAGTTCTTACTTGCGTAGTCCAGTCTATGAACCCGCATAATCATCTTGTCATATCCTTCATGGGTGACGAGGTAAGTTGCATTTTCTGTGATATTCAAAAGTTTAAATTTAGAATCTTCCGGATATCCCCAGTACTGCAGGGCGCGCTGTGCCACATCCTGAAAATGCTCTTTCTGCTGTTCAAACGGAAGTTCCGCAAAATCAACGGCCGATAACGATCTAGTGTGTACAGTGCTCATGATGATTCCTCCAGTGTATTTGCTTCTGTAAGCATGAAAGCCGCCGCCCATGGACCACAGGTCTATGAGCAGGCGGCTTTGCCTAACGAAAGAAGCGCCGAAGCATTCTGCCTCGACGCCTTTGTCTTGGTTATTACTTTAGCGACTTTTCCCGGAGAAAAATTGTAATTTTCCGACATATCTAATTTTTTGTCATAGAATTCATTTCAGCAGCTGTAGAAAATAAGGTATGGCCTCTTCAAAATTGACGCCATACCAGGCCGGATCAGGATCAGTCAGAGTTCGGCAGATGGCAGCATGTGTGACCTCGGCAGAAATCTGCAGAGCAGCTTTCAACGACTTTCCCCGTTCCCAGGCCGCCGTGAAAACTGAGGCAAATAAGTCTCCCGTGCCGTGAAAGTTTTTCGGCTCCCGCTTCGTGTAGCATTCTTCAAACGTACCTGTTCGGCTGTCAAAAGCCATGGTTCCCAGATACCCCGGTGCAAGAGATACTCCGGTCAGTACCGGTACTGTGGTTCCAAGCTCCGCAAGATCGCGAAGGAGGGATTCTATGTAAGGACGGTCATACCCGTCTGGTATGTAGTCCCGCCCGAGTAAAAGCGCCGCTTCTGTCAGATTTGGCATGCAGATGTCTGCGTGACGACAGAGTTCCGCCATAGTCTGTGGAAAGTCGGATGAAAAGCCGGAGTAGAGTGTTCCGTTGTCAGCCATGGCGGGATCGCAGATAAAGGTTCCACCGGGTTTCAGGAAGCGGTCGACAACATCCAGAACCAGTCGAATCTGTTCGGGTGAGCCCAGGTAGCCGGTATAGACGGCATCAAAAGAGATGTTTTCCTCAGTCCAAGCCTGTTCAATTCCCGGAATGTCACCGGTTAGGTCATGGAAGGTAAAATGCTGAAAAGCGGTATGCGTAGACAGCACAGCCGTTGGCAGTACACAGGTTTCCAGTCCCGCAGCGGATAAAATTGGCATAGCAACAGTCAGGGAACATTTTCCCACACAGGAAATATCCTGAATAGACAGAACTCGTTTCATGGTCTTCTCCTTCAAATATCAGTGGAAGTACTGGTGCCCATTGTACGATGAAGTTCCGACCGCTGACAAGCTGTAGTTTCTGATATTTTTTCGTGGTCAGTATGGCGCTGCAGCAATAAAAAAGGAGCAGATACTTTCGTACCTGCTCCCGGAATTATCTAGAACATTGGAGTTTTCCTCGAACTGAATCTAATAAAACCTGTTTCTTATTCTAAATAAAAACGTTTTTCCGTTTCAAGTTTCCTGTTGTTTAAGACTACTTTTCCGAGCTGAAATCTCCCAGAATCTTTTCCTGAAAAATTTCTCATCAAAACTAACAATCTTTTGATCTACTACGTCGATCTCAACTTAAATGGTTTTTTTCTAGTCAACCCTGAGGAGTTTTCAAAGAAAAGTTTGTCTGCAGGAACTCTCTTATGAGGTTAATCATTGTTCCTTAACCTTTCCTCAATTTCGATAAGTTTTCCGAAAACTTATCGCAAACGTTCAGGTCTCTTTCGGACTCACCACTTTCAATTTGTTCTGAAATTTATGAGTTTGGAACGGATTTATTTGAAAAACCTTTTTCTTTGTCTTTCGAACTCGAGAGTTCTTAACGAATTTGGAATTAATGGACTGTCAGCCGTCCCGGATATGGTACCCGTTTTCTTGACAGCCGACCGAATGTCGAACTATCAAGTTCTACTTGACAGACACCTCTTCGTTGCCCATGGGACTCATTCCTTTCTTCGCACCCTGCGTTATTTTTTACTCAGGATCTTGTTCCTTTGTTCAACTATAATGTAGCATCTTCCCTTGGGAATGTCAACCTATCATTTGTAAAAATCAGACTAAAACTTTCCACTCTCTGTATATTTCTTAGTTAATTTAACACATGTTCGGAAACTGCATTTTAATTGTCTCCGTCGGGAATCCAATACTCTTCCTGCCCGGAATCAGCTTTGATAATTCGTAAAAAGCACCCCTGCCAGTAAAACCGGCAGAGGTGCTGAACCATTATATTCCTATTTTATTCCCTCAGGCATCCCTGGAAATATCAGATAGATATTTCGTGGGCCATGCGGTAAAGGTCAATATCAATGGACTTCTCCATGCTGAGTGCCTCATGGATGTCATAGTCCACAATTTCTTCTCTCTGAATACCGACTACACGGCTCTCGCAGTCGTCGCGAAGAAGACGGGCTGCATAGTTGCCCATCCGGGAAGCGAGAACTCTGTCCCGAACGGTAGGAGAACCGCCGCGCTGTACATGACCAAGAATGGTAGCACGGGACTCAACGCCGGTTGCCTCCTGAATACGCTTGGCCATTTCGGTAGCATCTCCGCAGCCTTCGGCGACAATAATAATGAAGTGCTGCTTTCCGGTGCTGATCGTGTATTTCATTCGCTCCAGAACGTCGAGTTCAAAATCATACTCAAACTCCGGAATGAGAATACTGGTTGCACCGACAGCAATGCCGGACTCCAGAGCAATGTAACCGGCTTTCCGGCCCATTACCTGGACAACAGAGCAGCGGGAGTGAGACTCTGTAGTATCACGGACCTGGTCAACCATGTGCATTACGGTGTTAACCGAGGTATCAAAACCGATAGTGAACTCCGTGCTGGCAATATCGTTATCGATGGTTCCGGGAAGGCCGACGCATTTAATACCATCCTTGGACAGATCCTGCATTCCACGGAAGGAACCGTCACCGCCGATGACAACCAGTCCTTCAATACCGAACCGTTCACAGGTAGCAATGGCTTTCTGACGACCGCGCTCAGTTTTGAACTCCGGGCTGCGGGCTGTACGAAGTACAGTACCACCGCGCTGAATGATGTTGGAGACAGTACGAAGATTCATTTCCGCAATATCGCCAGACATGAGGCCCTCATATCCGTTATAAATTCCGAGGACACGCATATCATTTTCCACGCCGGTTCTGACGACTGCACGTACGGCAGCATTCATTCCGGGGGCGTCTCCGCCAGATGTTAAAACACCGATAGTTTTCATAAAATTGTCCTCCCTCTGGGAATCTTGAAGTTTAATTATGTCACCATTCCATACGATTGTCAACAAACCATGGTTTACTGAAAGATCACATTCTCCTCTCCTAAGAGGCGTCTTAATTCCCTTAGCAGGCTGTCTCCAATCTGAATGCCGGTGGTCTGTGTTTTTCGATGATATTTCTTCGTGTCGTTGAAATAATAGTAGACCTGATTCGGGCCGCCCTCGAAAATATCCACCAACAGATTGGCGCGGGCCACCATCGGATCATCCGCTGAGGTAAACCGCAGAAACAGTCCGGGATGTCTGGTCTTTTTCCGCATCTGCTTCCCGTTTCCGGAGCCGCGGCTGTAGGCTTTGGGGCCGTTTCCCGTCCTCTGACTGTAGCCCTGTCTGCCGCTCTGTGCGGCCTCTTCTTCCGTTGGACACGGTTCCAGTCTGGACACCAGAATTCCGGGTCTCTCATCCTCCCGGACCTGCAGCCGCCCGCGGATTTTCAGGACAGCGCCTTCCGACAGCATAGTCCCCGACTCCTGATACGTCTTGGGGAAAACCGTAATACCAATGCTTCCTGTCAGATCTTCCGCCGTAGCATTGGCCATTGTCGTGTTGTTCTTCGTCAGCCGCACCCGGATTTCCGTCACCATGGCAAGCATGGTCACATAGTCCCCGTCATGGTAGCAGGACGTCTCATCTTCTGATGCCGCAGCCAGTTCAAATGCCTGGTCCGGCTTCATCAGATTAATAATCTTCTCATAGCTCTGCATGGGGTTTCCCGTTATGTAGAGCCCGGTAGTCTCTTTTTCAAAGGCAAGCCGGTCCTGGAGATCATACTCAGGGACATCCGGAATATCAATACTCTGCTCCGTTGTCTCCTGTCCCCCGCCCATGTCGAGCAGGCTGATCTGCCCCTCCACATTT
This sequence comes from uncultured Eubacteriales bacterium, assembly GCA_964425185.1. Taxonomy (GTDB): domain Bacteria; phylum Bacillota; class Clostridia; order Oscillospirales; family Acutalibacteraceae; genus RUG420. Next base: position 456 of record CAYRKX010000067.1, on the reverse strand, counting down.
TTCTTTCGATACGTGTCGAGCTCGGCCATAATTTCTGGAAGCACCACCATCATCTGGCGGCGATTCAAGTCGAGAGAATCCAGAGCACCGCTCTTAATCAAGCTCTCAGCCGCCTTGCGGTTGAAATTTTTACCCTGGGTCCGCTTGAGGAATCCGTAAAAGCTCGTAAACGGTCCGCCGCGCTCCCGCTCCCGGCAAATGGTCTGGATGAACCCCTGCCCAAGGCCTTTAATGGCCAGCAGGCCGAAGCGGATTTTTCCATCCTCTACGGTAAAGGCCGCTTCGCTGGAATTGACGTCCGGTGGTAAAATTTCAAGGCCCAATCGCCGGCACTCAGAAATATAGGCAACCACCTTATCTGTGGAATACAGATACGTGGTAATTAAGCTTGCCATAAATTCGGCCGGGAAATGGCATTTCAAATAAGCGGTCCGGTACGCAAGAGTAGCATAACAA
>CAYRKX010000066.1:0-11904 GCA_964425185.1 uncultured Eubacteriales bacterium | reverse complement strand
ATATCATCCATTGCGCCAAACCCTTTTGGAAGGAATCTGATCTGCAGTGTCAGACCGAGTCCATCCGCCAGACTTTGCAGCAGTTTCAGCTGAGGATTATGGGTTCCGCTATTCAACTTGTTCAGATCAGTCTGTGAGACACCGGTGCGTTCCGACAGTTCCTGTACGGATAAATGCTGTGTTTCGAGTGCGTAAATGAGAATCCTGGTGATTTCAAGCTGCGGCTGAATCTGTTCGTAAGCCCGCATATATTCCAGTTCCCTCAGGGTCTCTTCCGAATAGTACGTGGTTTTCATTACAACTCTCCTGTCTTTTTATTTCATAACGTCGGCCGACCGATAGTGGATGGCCTCCAGTATGTGTGCCTGGCCGATTTGCTCCGCACCCTCCAGGTCCGCTATAGTCCTGGCTGTCTTTAAAATCCGGTTACTTGCCCGAGCCGACAGATGCAGATTCTCTGCCGCCTTAATTAGAAGCTCATTAGTCTGGACATCCAGCTCACAGTATTCCTGCACCATAGCGGCGGTCATTCCGGCGTTGCAGTTAACGCCTGTTCCGGCGAACCGTTTCCGCTGAGTACCGCGCGCTGCTTCAACTCGCCCGCGAATGCATGCAGACGTTTCCAGCGGAGAAACTGCTTTACTCAACAGAATGTCTTCTGCTACCGGGTGAACGGTAAACTGAATATCAATCCGGTCCAGAAACGGTCCGGAAACCCGGGACTGATATTTTGCTATTTCAGATGGCGTACAGCGACAGCGGTCATCATCGGCAGACAAGTATCCGCAGGGACACGGGTTCATGGCAGCGGCCAGCATAATATTGCATGGATAGGCGGAAATTGTGTTTCCCCGTGCGATGACAATTTTCCGGTCTTCCAACGGCTGACGCATAGAGTCCAGAACCCGTCTGGAAAACAGAGGAAGTTCATCTAAGAACAGAACTCCATTGTTGGCAAGAGACAGTTCGCCCGGCTGAGACCGCATGCCGCCTCCAGACATGGCTATGTTGGTAATTGTGTGGTGCGGTGCACGGAAGGGCCGGTTCGAAATTAATGCCGTATCTTCCGGCATCTGCCCGGCGATAGAATAAATGCGTGTGGTTTCCAGAGCTTCACGGTAGGTCATTCTCGGCAAAATGGACGGAAGGCAGCTGGCAAGCATGGTCTTCCCTGACCCGGGTGGACCAACCATCAGAAGATTGTGTCCACCGGCAGCAGCCACTTCTAAAGCCCGTTTGGCGGTCTCATGACCCCGTACTTCGGCAAAGTCCGGCTGGGGTTCCACCGGTGAATCGCCAAAAATGTCGTCGAGGTTGTACTGCAGGGCAGAGATCGGGGTGAGCGGACGCTGGCCGGTTAGATGGTCCAGAAGCTCTGCTGTGCTGCAAATGGGGTAGATGGTGACTCCCTGAATGACAGACGCTTCTGCGGCATTCCCTGCGGGAATAAACGCTGTACGCACACCTGACTCCTGTGCCGCTGTAAGCATGGGCAGGACACCTTTAACCGGGCGGACATCTCCACTAAGGGAAAGCTCTCCGAGGAGGAAACAGTCAGAGAGGTCACAGCGAATCTGCCGCGAAGCGGCAAGGATGGCGGCAAATATGGGCAGGTCGTAAATGGGACCTTCTTTTCGAAAATCGGCCGGGGCGAGGTTGATCGTAATGCGGCTGACTGGATAATTCAGCCCGTTGTTTCGGATGGCGGCGCGGACCCGTTCCCGGGATTCTGAAACGGCAGAGCTTGGCAGCCCGACCAAGTCAAATCGGGGGAGACCGGAAGTCAGATCTGCCTCGACGGTGATGGGGATAGCTTCACTTCCGCAGAGACCTGCGCTCTGTACACTGGCGTAAATAGACATCACTCCTCTCTGTGTGCCACGAGCATAGCATACTTTTCACCTCTCATTGACAACTATTCTTGAAAGGTAATAAAATTGAATTGAGTGGTACCGCTTGTACCAGATAGAAAGGGGATTGCTACCGTTGAAGTCTAAAATCCAGTCACTGCTTGCAGTGATTTTTTCTGTTATAACTGCCGCCATGGTTACCGTTTCCGCGTCTGCGGCAGGTGCCGGTCTTATCATTGCACCGACCGGTGAATCCAACCTGAAAACCATTCTGATTATTGTAGCGGCTGTCGCCGTCGTTGGACTCGGAGCGGGAATTGGTATTCCGCGTCTGCGGCACTGAACGTGCAAAATCTCGCCTGATTGACAGAAATGTGAATAAGCTGTAAACTCGATATGTCACGAAAGTGAAATTCGGACACATTTTTTTCAAGCGAGGTAAGTTTATGTACGAAGACAAGACCCTTGTCTGCAAAGACTGTGGTAAAGAATTTGTCTTTACCGCCGGAGAGCAGGAGTTCTACGCTGAAAAGGGCTTTACCCATGAGCCGCAGCGCTGTAAACCCTGCAGAGTTGCCAGAAAACAGGCCGCAAAAGCCAACCGCGTTATGTATGACGCCGTCTGCGCTTCCTGCGGCAAAGAGTGCAAAGTACCGTTTAAACCGCGTGAGGACCGTCCGGTCTACTGTAGCGAGTGCTTTGCCAAGATGAATGAGGATCGTGGCTGATTTGAACAAAGTTCTTCAGTACGCTGCCATTGCAGCAGCGGCAGGCGCAGCAGGCTTCGCTGTCGCCAAAATCATTTCCGACTCCCGGGAGGATGACCTGGAAGGATTTTTCGATGCCCATCCGGAGAATGAATCCATCCTGTGGAAGCCGCCGGAGTCATCGGATCTCCCGCTGGCGGACAATCCGCCGAGCCCGGAACATCTTCCCTTTACGGAAGAAATCGAAGTCGACGAAATTGATATTGAAGACTGACGAAGAAAGACCGTGTCAAAACAGTAATGTTGCTGCTTTGACACGGCCTTTTTTATTTCTGTTCGCGTTTTTTTCTGTCAGTGGATCGCCGATCATGGCGGAGGGCAAGGGACGAGTCCGGGGGAGCAGAGAGGACCGTACGGTCACCATCGTGCCAGACCACGCGGTTGCGCCCACGGCGCTTGGCGAGGTAAAGGTTGGCATCGACATTGCTGAGAAGCTGCTCGGCGGACATACCCGACTGGTACTGTGCTACGCCTGCGCTGATAGTAATGGTCTCATCCATGTCGTCGGACAGGGGCTTTTGCGAAATGGCCTTTCGGATTTTGTCCGCCCGCCGGTACGCCGTGACATCATCCGCACCGGCCAGCACGCAGATAAATTCCTCACCTCCGTAGCGGGCAATGATGTCCTCGTGCCGCAGATTCTCCCGGACCGTTTGTGCCAGACCGCGCAGGCAGTCATCTCCGACCAGGTGCCCATAACGGTCGTTAATGCTCTTGAACCAGTCTATGTCCAGCATAATCAGAGAAAACTGGGACAGCTCCCCTTGCTTCGTCCGGGCGATGCAGCCGCGGATATAATCATAGAGGAATCCCCGGTCATAAGTGCCGGTGAGGGGGTCTGTCTTGGCGATGTCCTGGATCTGATGCAGGAGTTCTTCATTCATCTTCCGACTTTCGCCGAAGTTACGGAACATCATACGGAGCGCCGCACCAACGGAAATACCGACAAACATGAAAACGACAGGAATAAACAGATATTCCATTCTTCCAGGGTTGGTGAGGCTTGCTATGAGGCCCGGATGCGTGTGGTCAAATACCATCATTAAGACAAACTCAATGCTCGAAGTGACCCAGATCAGCCACAGGGAAAGGTTGTCCAGAAGCAGGATGATGGCAGCAGTGGTGTATATGTACAGCAGCGGTATTCCACAGGCCATACCGCCGCAGAAAAAGTACATGATGGGAAGATACACGTTGGCGAAAATTACGCAGTAGATTATGAAAAAAGTGGCCTGAGCCGAACGGGCTGGAAATCTCCGCCAGATTAAATATAAAATGCTGATAAAAACCAGAAGAGATCCCATAACAAGGCAGTCCTGCAGCCCTTGCCGGAACAGCAGAGCAAGAAGAAGGCCAATGCCTCCGCCAATGGCAGTCTGGCGGAGAAACAGCAGGAACATCTCCGATTTCAGACCGACAGATTCAACGCCTATGCGGTGTCGGTTTTTGCTCATCTCCGCCTCCTTTCTTCAGAAACAGACCCGGTTTTTCCCGGCAGTCTTGGCCTGATACATCTTCTGATCCGCTCTGCGGACAAATTCTTCCGCAGAGTCTTCGGTATGATACGAGGCGGCTCCTATACTGACCGTAACAGGGTGGGGAATGGAGTCAGCCAGTTTGCTCTTCTTTACCGCCGCACAGATTTCCTTTGCCAGTCTGACCGAATGGTCCAGGGTGAATCCGGGCATAAGAAGAATGAATTCTTCGCCGCCATACCGGGAAGCGCTCATACGTTCCGTACAGCAGCTCTGGAGATAGGAGCTGAGATTACGGAGCACTTCATCGCCCACAAGATGTCCATACTGGTCATTGATTTTCTTGAAGTCGTCGATGTCAATGAAGAGCATGGAGAGCGGGGAATTGTGGCGGGCAGCATGTCGGACTTCTTCCGTGGCATGCTGGTACAATGCACGCCGGTTATACAGGCCGGTCAGGCTGTCAAGCTCGGCCAGACGTGTCATGTCTATGATGGATTCTTCCAGGTTGTGGTTCTCCTGACGGAGCACACTGAAGACGACACGCCCAAGCACGCCAAGTGCCAGTGCAACCATAATGACATTGGACCCCACGGCGACATGTTCAAACCATAGTCCATTTTGAAACAGCGCAGGGAACGTGACCAGCCTGCCGCTGTACCGATATGACAGAAGGTAGAGGAGAAAATAGGACGCACACTGAATGGCGACAACAATTTTCCCGGCACGGCCTTTGATAATGACGTACGTCAGAGTAATGGCGAGCGCAAAATAAGCGGAGATTCCACTGTGAATGGAACCTCCGCTTAAATACAGCGCTGGCAGAACCAGAAAATCGAGTACTGCCATCAATATAATTACGAGAGATTTGCGGCGGTTCGATAATTTATACCCGAACAGCCACATGCCAAAGACCAGGACTGTCATGGCCGCCGCTAAGACGGAGGCCTGAACAGAGGAGTGGATGGTCACGCACGTCACTGCTCCGGTGGCGCCCATTATGACGCCGAACGTAAAAATGATATTGTACAGCCGTTCCTGGAGCGGAACTTCCGAACCATACAATCGGCTGGAGAGTGAACTGTGCGAGCTCATGATGGCGGTTAAACCTTACCTTCCTGGATATCCTGCATCATATGGCACTTCTTATATTTCTTTCCGCTGCCGCACCAGCACGGATCGTTCGGACCTGGATGTTTGGCTTTGCGGACCGGCTGCTTGGTGCCGCCGGTTTCAGCTTCATCTGCACCCTGAGTGCTGGTAATCTTGGCAACACTCTTTCTACGGATAGGAGCTTCTTTTCTGAGCTGAACGGTGAGCATGTCCCGAACGGTGTCCTCGCGGATCTGCTCGGTCATCTCGTTGAACATGTCAGAACCCTGATACTTATAGGCAACTACCGGATCCTGCTGTGCGTAAGCACGGAGACCGATGGAATCCTGTAACTGCTCCATGGCGTCGATGTGATCCATCCAGAGGAGATCGACGTTGCGGAGAAGAATCATCCGCTCGAGGTTTCTCATAACATCGGAACCGAATTCTTCCTCACGGGCTTCGTAGATGCCGTGGCCCTTGGTCTTGAGATAAGTGGTAATAACCTCCTTGTCCTTATCCAGATCTTTGAGCTCGCCCTCGTCGAGGAGCCAGCCGAGGAAACGGTTGTTGAGTCCGGCAATATCCCAGTTCTCCTGGTCATTGCCCGGAAGATAGAGCTCGACGTTCTCGTCGATGGTCTCGTCCATCATGTTGAGAATGTTCTGCTTAAGGTCAGTCTCATCGAGAACTTCGTCTCTCTGTTTGTAGATAATCTTACGCTGTTCGTTCATGACGTCGTCGAACTGGAGAACGTGTTTACGGATAGCGTAGTTCTCGCCCTCGACCTTCTTCTGCGCGTTGGCAATGGTCTTGGTCAGAGTTTTCATCTCAATGGGGGTGTTTTCGTCCACATTAAGGGTATTCATGATCTTGGTCATCCGGTCTCCACCGAAGAGACGGATGAGGTCATCTTCAAGGGACAGATAGAAGCGGGAAGCACCCGGGTCACCCTGTCGACCGGAACGGCCGCGCAGCTGGTTGTCAATTCGACGGGACTCATGACGCTCTGTACCGATAATGTACAGGCCGCCGGCCTCACGAACTTTTTCTGCCTCCGGTGCGATCTGCTCTTTGAAATGGTCCAGAAGACGAGCGTAGTCCTCACGGGCTTTGATGACATCCTTGTTGTCGGTCTCGGCATAACCCATGGCTTCGTTGACCGTTGCATTGGAGTAGCCCATCTTACGGAGCTGAGCCTTGGCGAGAAACTCGGGGTTACCACCGAGCATGATATCGGTACCACGGCCGGCCATGTTGGTGGCGATGGTGATGGCGCCATACTTACCGGCCTGGGCGATGATTTCTGCCTCACGCTCGTTGTTCTTTGCGTTGAGGACTTCATGCTTGAGGCCGACTTTCTTCAGCATGCGGCTCAGCTTTTCGGACTTCTCAATGTTGATAGTACCGACAAGAACCGGCTGGCCCTTCTCATGGGCGCGCTGAATTTCTTCGATAACCGCGTTGAACTTGCCGCGCTCGGTCTTGTAGACCACGTCGTTGTAGTCCTTGCGGATCATTGGCTTGTTGGTTGGAATTTCAACCGGGAACAGGTTGTAAATCTCGGAGAACTCATCCGCCTCAGTCATAGCGGTACCGGTCATACCGGCGAGCTTCTTGTAAAGACGGAAATAGTTCTGGAAGGTGATGGTAGCGAGGGTCTTGGACTCTTTCTGAACACGGACATGTTCTTTGGCCTCGAGTGCCTGGTGAAGACCTTCGTTGTACCGTCTGCCCTGCATGATACGTCCGGTGAACTCATCGACGATGAGAACTTCGCCGTTTTTAACGACGTAGTCAATGTCGCGGTGCATAACACCGTGAGCACGGATGGCCTGGTTGATGTGGTGGAACAGGGTGGTGTTGTCAGCGTCAGTCAGGTTGTCTACGTGGAAGAATTCCTCTGCCTTCTTAACACCGCTGGCGGTAAGGGTGGCGTTCTTGTTCTTCTCGTCAACAACGTAGTCGCCGTCGCCCATATCCTCGACTTCCTGCTTGGTTTCAACTTCCTTGACCTTGGTCATGGTAAGAGTTCTGACAAAAGCATCAGCAAGGGTGTAGAGGTCAGTGGACTCGTCGCCCTGACCGGAAATGATGAGCGGGGTACGGGCTTCATCAATGAGGATGGAGTCGACCTCGTCGACGATGGCGTAGTTCAGACCGCGCTGTACTTTCTCGCTCTTGTACTGAACCATGTTGTCACGGAGATAGTCGAAACCGAATTCGTTGTTGGTTCCGTAGGTGATGTCCGCGGCATAGGCTTCACGGCGCTGGTCGGAGTCCATACCGTTGACAATAAGTCCAACGGAGAGACCGAGGAAGCGGTAAACCTTACCCATCCACTCGGAGTCACGGCGTGCGAGGTAATCGTTGACGGTTACAATGTGAACGCCTTTTCCCTCAAGTGCGTTGAGGTAAGCGGGAAGGGTGGCAACAAGTGTCTTACCTTCACCGGTTTTCATCTCTGCGATACCGCCGTTGTGAAGAACGATACCACCGAGAATCTGTACCGGATATGGCTTCAGGCCGAGAACTCGGTCCGATGCCTCACGGCAGGCGGCGAAAGCGTCTGGAAGGATGTCATCCAGAGTTTCTCCGTTTGCCAGTCTTTCTTTCAGTGCCGGGGTGACATTGCGAAGCTCATCATCCGACATAGCCTGGTACTTTCCGTCAAGGTCGAGTACCTGCTGCTTAATCGGAGTCATTTTCTTGACCTGCTTCGCGGAGTAGTCAAAAAGATTTTTGAAAAAACCCATAAATGTGTAGCTCCTTTAACATGCATGCAATAATTCAATGGGAAGGGGAAGAAATAAAAATACTTTCCCTTTATAAGCATAATTTAGACAATATTGTATCATAAAAATGAACAGAAAAAAAGAGAATAATGATTGATTTTCTTTTGTGGAGTCGCTATAATATTAGTCACGATAAAAGCGATGTGGGCTTTAATTTGACCATATGGCGCGTGGGTTCTGCACGGCGGAGCGCTGTGAATCATGTCAGGCGGGGAACCGAGCAGCATTAAGCAGTTGCGCCGGGTGCTGCAGGTGATTCACGCACCATATGGTCAAGAGAAAGCAGCATTGCTTTTTTTGCGCCATGTTATATTCTATAATAAGGTTAGAAAGAGAGGTGGGAAGCCCATGTATCAGGCACTGTACCGGAAGTACCGGCCGCAGGTGTTTGCGGATGTTGTCGGTCAGGAGCATGTCACAAAGACTCTTATGAATGAAATTAAGACCGGGCGGACTTCCCATGCATATCTGTTTACCGGCTCCCGGGGAACCGGCAAGACGACCTGCGCTAAAATCTTTGCCAAGGCGGTCAACTGTGAGCACCCGAACGACGGAGACCCCTGCAACGAGTGCGAGACCTGCCGTGGTATAGACAACGGTTCCGTAATGGACGTTGTAGAAATTGATGCTGCCAGTAACAACGGCGTCGACAGCATCCGGGACATCCGGGACGAGGCGAATTTTACCCCTGTCAACGGAAAGTTCCGGGTCTATATTATCGACGAGGTTCATATGCTCTCCATCGGCGCATTTAATGCTCTGCTGAAAACGCTTGAAGAACCGCCGGAGCACGTAAAGTTCATTCTGGCCACTACGGAGGTCCACAAACTGCCGGCCACCATCCTGTCCCGCTGCCAGCGCTTTGATTTCAAGCGCATCAGCCCGGAAGACATTGCCGGCCGTGTACTCTATGTCGCCGACAAGGAAGGACTGGAAGTCACACAGGAGGCAGCCAATCTCATTGCCCGCCTCGCCGATGGAGCCCTTCGCGATGCACTTTCTATTCTCGACCAGTGCATGGGCCATGGTAAATTCATTGACGAAGCAGTCGTCAACGAAGTAGTGGGACTGACAGGGAAACAGCATTTGTTTGACTTAGCGGACGCTATAATCCGCCACGACAGTGCTTCTGCTCTGGACCAGATCAACGAGCTGCATAACAACTCTATCGACATGGAGCGTCTCTGCAGCGAGCTCATCAATCATTTTCGAAATCTTATGGTCTGCCGTGCGGTCTCTGACCCGCAGAATCTGATTGTCTGCTCTCCCCAGGAGCTGCAGGAATACCAGAATGCGGCGCAGAACTGTTCTATGGCAGATATTATGAATGCGCTCAACGTGTTAGGTGACACGCTGACGTATATTCGCAAAGGCTTGAACCGCAGAGTGGAAATGGAAATGGCCGTCATCCGTCTCTGTAACGGCGAAGTGTCTCAGCCCGCTGCTGCCAGTCCCGCAAGGACACAGGCTGCAGCACCGAGAACTGTGCCGCGCCAGGCGCCAAAGCCGGCATCAAGACCGGCTCCGCCAAGAGCCGCACGTCCGGAATCGCCGAAGCCGGCAGCCGCTCAGTACACGGAGCCGCCAAAGGCGCCACAGGCTGCAGCTGCACCATCACCGGAGTCGAAAGCTCCCGCTGAACCGGACCCGGTTCCACCACCGGAGAATGACTATGAACCGCCACTCCCAGACGATTCCATGGCACCGCCTCCAGATGACGAAGCAACACTTCCGGAACCACCGTTCGAGGCACAGGCTGCTCCTGCAGCAGAACCCGCTGAACCGGTGCCGCAGCAAACTGCTCCGAAAGCTGCTGCACAGCAAGCACCTCAAGAGTCAGCTGTACCAGCAGCAGATCAGCCGACGGCAGCTTCCGCAGACGACGGCCCGCTGCCTCAACAGACCTGGAGTGCTATCACCCGCGAACTGACCCGTCATGACAAGGCCATGATCGGCATTGCAGCCGGTGCTCAGGCAGCACGGGTCGGTAAAACCATTGAAATTGTTCCCAATAATGAGCTGTTTGAACGGTTCCTGGGAATGCCAATCCATCAGGAAGCAGTACGGCGTGCAACCAAAGCCGTTTTAGGGGCGGCACTGGAGCCAAGGGTTGTCAAATCCATCCGTAAATCGCCCGGAAATAAAGAGAAACAGACCGAGGACCCGCTGGAGTCTTTCCTCACTAAGGCAAAGGCGCTCGGCGTCCCCGTAGAAATTAAGGAGTAACTGACTATGAAAGCTAGAGTCCCGAAGACAGGCCAGGGCGTCAACCAGGCCGGCATGATGAAGCAGATTCAGAAGATGCAGGACGAGATGGAGGCCAAACAGGCTGAAGTCCAGGAGACCGAGTTCAGCGCTTCTGCAGGCGGCGGAGCAGTCGAGGTTGTCGTTAACGGCTCTCACGAAGTCAAATCCGTCAAAATTCAGCCTGAAGTTGTCGATCCCGATGATATCGAGATGCTTGAGGATCTGCTCATTGCATCCCTCAACGAGGCAAACCGCAAGGCCGCCGAGGCTATGGAGAAGTCCATGGACGCTGTCACCAACGGCATGAACATTCCGGGCCTGAACGGACTTCTGTAATGGCAGGTTACGATGTCGCGGCGCTCTCGAAGCTTATTGAGCAGTTTGAGCGCATGCCCGGCGTCGGGCACAAGAGCGCACAGCGGATGGCGTTCTATATTCTGGATCTCCCGGAAGAGGAAGCGGACAAGTTTGCGCAGGCCATAAAGGATGCACACACGAAAATCCACCGGTGCAAAATCTGTTGCAACCTCACCGAGGGCGATATATGTTCTATCTGTGCCAACGACGCGCGGAATAAGAAACAGATCTGTGTCGTAGAGGATCCGCGGGATGTCATTGCCATTGAACGGACACACGAGTACGGCGGCACGTATCATGTGCTTCACGGTGCTATATCGCCCATGAACGGCATAGGACCGGATCAGCTGACCATTAAGCAGCTGCTGGCCCGGCTCGACGGGGTGGAAGAGGTCATTATGGCTACCAACCCGACTGTGGAGGGCGAGGCCACGGCCATGTACATTTCCCGGCTGCTGAAGCCAATGGGCATTCGCACCACGAGACTTGCCTATGGTGTGCCGGTTGGCGCGGATCTTGAGTACGCGGATGAAGTTACCCTCTCCAGGGCTATGGAAGGCCGGAGAGATATTTGAATCGTTCGGAGCCTGACAGATTTGCCAGGCTCCGTTTAAGACAGCTTTCTGCAGCGGGGTCACCCTGCGGAGCAGATAGAAAAGAAGGTGAAGAGACATGCCAGCCAAAAAGAAAGAGCCAAGTGACATCCAGACGGTGGCACGGAACAAGAAAGCGTACCATGACTATTTCGTCCTGGAGTCGTATGAGGCTGGAATTGAGCTCTTCGGCACGGAGGTTAAATCCTGCCGGCAGGGGAAGATCAACCTGAAAGACGCCTGGTGCAGCATTGACGACGGACAGCTCTATGTCAACGGCATGCACATCAGCCCGTACGAACAGGGAAATATTTTCAACCGGGACCCTGACCGCAAACGCCGGCTGTTAATGCACAAGAAGGAAATTGACAAGCTTTTCGGTACCCTGAAGACACAGGGCTACACGCTGATTCCGCTGTCCGCCTATTTTCGGAAGGGCAAGCTGAAAATTCAGGTCGGTCTGTGCAAAGGTAAGAAGAACTATGACAAACGCGAGGCCATTGCCCGCAAGGATGCGGAGCGGGAGACGCGCCGTGCTCTGCGGGAGCGGAACCGGTACTGAAGCCGGGCACCAAGTACGGCAAGCACTGCAGGGCGCTGAGCCCAGCCGCTTGATTTTTGGCATTTCGCGGAATATACTTGTTTTGCTTAACCGTGGGGATGAAAGGATTTCGACGGGGACCAATAAGCATGATAAGCGGGTGGAGGCGAGAATCCTCCATAAACCC
>CAYRKX010000065.1:3690-12583 GCA_964425185.1 uncultured Eubacteriales bacterium | reverse complement strand
GCCACCTATGTTTCGTTCCTGACAGGAAACATCAGTAACCTCAAGTTCCCATGCACAGCATCTGCGCTGGAGTCTTCCGGCTACGATGTTCACTCGGATGAGGGTGAAGTCATCGCCACAATTGCGGTCTGTGTGTCATCTATTGTAACGGTTCTGGTTATTGCCATATTCTGCCTGCTTCTGGCACCGTTCCTGCCGAAACTTCAGTCCCCGGGCTCGTTCTTCTATCCGGCTCTCCGCCAGGTTCTTCCCTGCCTGTTCGGTGCTATCATTGTGCCGTACTGCGTTAAGAATCCGAAGCTCTGGCAGTTCCCGGTTATTGTTCTTGCCCTGGTTTACTGGTTTGTTCCCAATCTTGGAATTTCCGTCATGACCTTCATTGGCGTTATTGTGGCCATGATCGGTGCCTATGCTGAGTATAAATTTGGATGGCTTGACGGTCAGAAACACCCAAGAACTAAAAAAGTTAAGGTTGACACAACCTCTGTGTCGAAAGATATTCAGGGCGATCAGGACGAAGCTGAATCGCCGAAAAAATAAAGGGGAAACGCCTTGAAAAAAAGGTGCATTCCCTGTATACTAATTCTGTTTTTAATTAATTGAATTAAATTTCAGGATTGCAGTAATGAAGGAGACAGCGTCCATCCGAGCGGGTGGACGTTTTCCCATTTTTTGACAATGTGTGTTTCTATGGAGGACGCGGATATGACGAAGTATATTTTCGTGACCGGAGGCGTAGTTTCCGGTCTGGGTAAGGGAATTACTGCTGCATCGCTCGGCCGCCTGCTCAAGGCCAAGGGGTATAAAGTAGCGGCGCAGAAGCTCGACCCGTACGTCAATGTTGACCCGGGCACCATGAGCCCTTATCAGCACGGCGAAGTATTTGTCACCGAGGACGGCGCAGAGACCGACCTGGACCTCGGACACTATGAGCGGTTTATTGACGAAAATCTGAACAAGTATTCCAACCTGACTACCGGAAAGGTTTACTGGAACGTCCTTCACAAGGAGCGTCGCGGAGAATATCTTGGGCAGACCGTCCAGGTCATACCACACATTACCAACGAAATTAAAGATTTCATCTATGCAGTTGGTAAACGCACCAACGCAGATGTGGTTATTACCGAGATTGGCGGTACAACCGGAGACATTGAGTCCCAGCCGTTCATTGAGGCTATCCGTCAAGTCGGACTGGAAGTTGGACCGGAAAACTCTCTGTACATTCATGTCACTCTGGTCCCCTGGCTCAGCGGCTCGGAAGAGCATAAGACTAAGCCGACCCAGCACTCTGTTAAGGAACTGCAGGGCATGGGCGTTAAACCGGACATCATTGTCCTTCGCTGTGACGAGCCTCTGGAGCCCAACATCTTTAAAAAGATTGCCATGTTCTGCAACGTTAAACCGGACTGTGTTATTGAGAACATGACAGTTCCCGCTCTGTATGAAGCTCCGCTTATGCTGGAGAAGAGCAACTTCTCCACTATAGTATGCCGTGAACTACAGCTTGACACCACACCGCCGGATCTGACGGCATGGACCAAACTGGTTGAACGCATTAAGAGTTTGGACAAGGAGGTTACCATCGGTCTGGTTGGCAAATATGTCCGCCTGCATGATGCGTATCTGTCTGTTGCAGAAGCGCTTCGTCACGCCGGCTATGTGTATGGTGCCAACGTCAATATTGAGTGGATTGACAGTGAATCCATTACTGACGACAACGTTGCAGAAGTCCTTGGAAACTGCGCCGGCATTGTTGTTCCGGGCGGCTTTGGAACCCGCGGCATTCCTGGAAAAATTGCCACTGCAAAATACTGCAGAGAGAACAATGTGCCGTTCCTCGGAATCTGCCTTGGTATGCAGGTTGCAGTTATTGAATATGCAAGAGATGTCTGCGGCCTGGAAGATGCCAACTCCGGTGAGTTTGCAGAGGAATCCAAGCATAAGGTTATTGACTTCATGCCGGACCAGTATTCAGATATTGAAAAGGGTGGTACTCTTCGTCTGGGGGCTTATCCGTGTAAAATCAAACCGGGTACTCAGATGGCCCGCTGCTATGGGACTAACCTTGTTCAGGAGCGCCATAGACACCGTTATGAGTTTAATAATGAATACCGTGACGTCCTGACCGAGGGCGGACTGGTACTGAGTGGTACTTCTCCGGATGACGCTATTGTCGAGACCATTGAAGTTCCGGAAAATGATTTCTTCATTGGGGTTCAATACCATCCAGAATTCAAGAGCCGTCCAAACCATGCCCACCCACTGTTCAAGGGCCTGGTAGAAGCTTCTCTGAGACAGAAAGGGCTTATCGATTAAGGCTCTGGTAAAACAAAAAGTTTAAGCAGCCTCTGCCATTCCGGCAGAGGTTGCTTTTTGACGAAAATGGGATTTGGAGCATTTGCACAACAAATTGTGGTATTTTTGTTCTATTTGTGCTATACTACTAAGGAACATTTGTTACGCAGAAACGAGAACAAGTAGTTCCCCTCTGGGAGCTACATATTTTTTTACGCTTTTTCTCGTGTAGTTTGGTAGGAAGAGGATTGACATGCTGGAAAAGAACTCTTATGTAATGTACGGAGACAACGGTGTCTGCTTAGTTGCCGATCAGCGAAAAGAGAAATTTGCCGGACAGTGGCGTGAGTACTACATCCTGAAGCCGGTCAACAATGAGGAGTCCACACTCTATGTGCCCACCGACAATGAAAAGCTTCTCTCCAAGATGAGAGATGTTCTCACTTACGACCAGATTATGGACATTATCCATTCTCTTCCGAAAGACGACATGGAGTGGATTGAAGACAACAAAGAGCGGGAAGCCCGTTACGATGAAATCTTTGCCTCCGGAAACCGCAGAGACCTGCTGCTTCTGGTCAAATCTCTCTACAAGCATAAACAGCAGAGAAAGGCAGAGGGCAAGAAACTCTGGACTATCGACGAGAACGCTATGAAACATGCGGAAAAGCTGGTCTATGAAGAGTTTGCTACTGTTTTGAAAATCAAACCGGAAGAGGTTGTCCCATTCATTGAGGATGAGCTTGACAGATATTACAATCAGAAGAGCGCCGACGACAAGTAATAACGTCCGGTTCAAAAATCAAGGCATAAAAAAACGGCTGACTATCTGGTCAGCCGTAATTTTTTTGCGTTAACCTGCGGTTCCCACAGATTCCGGTTTCTTTTCCTGCTGTTCCATCAGAGCTTTGAAGTCTTTGCCGTTGATCTTCTCGTTTTCGAGCAGGTAACTGGCCAGAGTGTCCAGCTGATTCCTGTTCTGGTTCAGAAGATCTTCGCATCGCTTGTAAGCATCTTTCAACAGCGCGCTGGTCTCCTCATCAATCATGGAAGCGGTCTTCTCGGAATAACTCCGTGTGCCGTAGAACGAATTGCTGTTATCCTCATAAGTTTCCGGACCGAGCTTCTCATTCATACCATACCTGGTAATCATGGAACGGGCCAGAGCGGTAGCACGCTCAATATCGTTCGAGGCACCAGTGGAAATATCCCCAATGGCTATGGACTCAGCAACACGTCCGCCGAGAAGAGAGACCAGTTCATCGAGCATTTCATTGCGGGATGCATAGGAGCGGTCTTCCTGCGGCAGAGACATGGTATAGCCGCCGGCACTTCCACGTGGAATAATGGATACTTCCTCCACCGGGTCCAGATCCTTGAGATGGTAGGTGGCAACAGCGTGTCCAGCCTCGTGGAACGCGGTCAGTTTCTTTTCTTTATCCGTCATCTTGTGGGAGCGTTTTTCGGCGCCCATCATGACTTTGACGGCAGCTTCCTTGAGCTCGTCGTTGGTTATTTCTGTTTTGTTCCGTTTGGCAGCCAGAAGGGCAGCTTCGTTGAGAAGGTTCTCAAGGTCTGCACCGGTAAAGCCGGTAGTGGCCTTGGCCGTGTCTTCCAGGCTGACATCCTCGGCCAGTGGTTTCCCCTTGGCATGAATTTTCAGAATTTCCGTACGGCCTTTCATGTCCGGATAACCGACATGAACCTGACGGTCAAATCTGCCTGGGCGGAGAAGCGCCGGGTCGAGAATGTCACCGCGGTTGGTGGCACCGATGAGAATAATGCCGCTGTCGGAATCAAAGCCATCCATCTCTACGAGCAACTGGTTGAGCGTAGTCTCGCGCTCTTCGTTGCCGCTGAGAATATCCGAGCCGCGTTTTCGGGCAATGGCGTCGATTTCATCAATAAAAATAATGCAGGGCGATTTAGCTTTGGCCTGCTCAAACAGGTCTCTGACCCTTGCAGCACCGACACCGACGAACATCTCTACAAATTCTGAACCGGAGATGGAAAAGAACGGGACGTTGGCTTCCCCTGCGACGGCACGGGCTAAAAGAGTTTTACCAGTACCGGGAGGGCCGATCAGCAGAACGCCCTTCGGAACACGGGCACCGAGTTTCGTGAACTTGTCAGGGTCCTTCAGATAGTCGACGACTTCCTGGAGCTCTTCCTTTTCCTCGTCGGCTCCGGCGACATCGTCAAAGGTTGCCTTCCGGCCGGAGTCCATGACGACGTTGGTGTGGACAAAGTTCTGCGGCTGCTGCCGGTTGGAATCGTCCTGAATAATCTGAATGGGAGGCTGACCTGGAGCCTGCATGGTGTTCTGCACTCCTGCCCAGAAGAGGAAGAGTCCGGCAAAGCCCGCCAGCATGGCATAGACCCAGTTGGGAATACCGTGGATGTAATCCATAGTAATCTTCTCATCCGGGTGTTCCAGATTGTACTGCTTGACATTGTTGTGAACGTCTTTTAAAAACAGATCCACGTCTGGGACGATGGCACTCTCGGAGAGGGATTCCCCGCGGCGGTGGAACTGCAGTTCGCGGCTGCTGAAATTCAGATGATAGGAGTCAATCTTGTTCTCCTTGAAGAGTTTCAGAATATCTGAATAGGAGTAGCGGCGAATATAAAAATAATGCACCAGTTCCAGAAGGGCGAGTCCGCTTAAAGAGGCAAGACCGGTGGCCTCGCTGACTTTTTGAATTTTTTTGGCGGTCTCTACATCTGGATTTCGGAGCTTATTGATCCAGTTGCGAAGTGGATTATTTTTCAATCTTGTCACCACGTTTCTAAGTGTTCTTAACGTAAACTTTAATATAGTTTGTAACTATGAAAAAGTCAAATCCAGAACATGAACAAATCAAAAACAGGGCGCGTACGAGAAGTACGCGTCCTGCTTTGCAATAAGAGCTGTATGGATTATACGATTTCGTTGGTGGCAATGACGTCAGCACCAGTGTCCAGAATATTAGGAATAACTACATCGCCGATATGAACGGGGGACGGGATGGAAGTCTTGTTGATAAGCTCCATGGCGTCGAACATGAGTTCCTTCGGGATGGCTTTGCTGGTCTTGACCGGGCATACCGCCGCTTTGCCGCCGGATACCTTTACGGTAGTGGTAAGTGAACGCTCCGGATGGGTTACCTCTGCACGGGCATATGCTTCGCCGCGTTTGCAGGAGTTTCCTGTGATGTCCACAACGTTCTTATTCGAGTCCATGGTAACGGTAATGTTACAACCGCGAGGACAGGCAACACAAATGAGTTTTCTTTCCATATTTATGCCTCCTCAATGCTGACGACAATTTTGTCGTCCGGTTTCATTTCCGCAATGTCCTTGGCCTTGATGGGAACGCTCTCCATCTCACCGGGGGCGAGTTTGATTTTCTTGCGGTTGTAGAGTTCTTTGTCTCCGCAGGTGACCACAATTCTCTTGTTGCGGTATACGTTGGCAACACGGAAGTAGACTTTTACATCATCCTTCTCGTTGAGGTCGATGTGCTGCGGAACAGTGTAGCGAACACCATTGATTCCCTGAAGCGGAACGCTCTGGGAAGTCTCCTTGCCGGCGAGATACTGAGCAGCGCCTTTACCAGCGATCTGTGACTCCTGAGTAACGAAGTCTACAAGATCATGAACCTGCAGAACGTTGCCGCAGGCGAAGACGCCGGGCTGAGAAGTCTCACGCATCTGGTTAACTTTCGGACCGCGGGTGACGGGATCCATCTCAAGGCCGATCTGACGGGAGAGCTCATTCTCAGGAATGAGGCCGACAGAGAGGAGAAGGGTGTCGCAGGGAATGTATTCTTCTGTTCCCGGAATGGGGAGCATGTACTTGTCTACGTTGGCGATGGTTACGCCGGTAACACGGTCATGGCCGTGAACCTGAATGACAGTGCAGGAGAGACGAAGCGGAATATTGAAGTCCTCCAGGCACTGGACAATGTTTCTTTGAAGTCCGCCGGAGAACGGCTGGATTTCACAGACAACCTTAACTTTGGCACCCTCGAGGGTCATACGGCGGGCCATAATAAGGCCGATGTCACCAGAACCGAGAATGACAACTTCGTGGCCCGGCATATATCCGTCGATGTTGACGAACTTCTGGGCCTGACCGGCGGACATGACACCGGCCGGACGGGAACCCGCAATGTCCAGGGCTCCACGCGGGCGCTCACGACATCCCATGCAAAGGATGATGGCTTTCGCGTTGATGATAATTAAGCCGTCTTCTTTATTCGAAGCAATGACCTGGTTGGTCTTGGTAAGATTGAGAACCATGGTGTTCAGCTTTACGGCAATTTTGGTATCTTTTACCTGCTGAACAAAACGGTCGGCATACTCAGGACCGGAGAGCTCTTCGCCGAAATAGGTGAGACCGAAACCGGTGTGGATGCACTGCTCAAGGATTCCGCCAAGTCTTGCGTCTCGCTCGAGAATAATGATTTTATCTTCCGGAACACCGTTGTCACGCGCCGACAGGGCAGCTGCCATTCCGGCAGGGCCTCCTCCGACTACGACAAGGTCATAATTCAAAATTTCATTCATTTCTCATTTCGTCCTTTCGTAAATGATATCGGATTCGCCGCCGAACTTGGTGATTTCGTTAATAGGCTTGTCGAGTTCCTCAGAAAGGATTTCCATGACCTTGGAACCGCAGAAACCGCCCTGGCACCGGCCCATTCCGGCACGGGTGCGTCTCTTGACACCAT
This sequence comes from uncultured Eubacteriales bacterium, assembly GCA_964425185.1. Taxonomy (GTDB): domain Bacteria; phylum Bacillota; class Clostridia; order Oscillospirales; family Acutalibacteraceae; genus RUG420. The sequence goes on along the minus strand of CAYRKX010000065.1, from coordinate 5,574 downwards.
CGACGTCAATGGCACCGGCTGGAGCACGGATGGCGTCACGGATTTCGCCTTCGGTTACTGTCTCACAGCGGCAGATAACACGGGCGTAAGCGGGATCTTTCTCGATGAGAGCTTCACGCTCTTCGGTAGAAGCAGTACGGAAGTGTACTGGCTTTCTGCGGGAGGGATTGTAGTCTGGGTTCAGCTCTGGTTTCTCCGGCAGTGCCTGAAGAACCAGATTCTCAACATACTCGGCAATGGCCGGGGACGAGGCGAGACCCGGGGACTCAATTCCAATGAGGTTGATGAACATCTTTGACCGCTTGGAATAGTTGATGTAGAAGTCATGTTTGAGCCAGTGAGCACGAAGACCGGCAAAGGAAGTGATCTGGTTTCTGGGAGAAACGCCTGGAACAGAACGCTCTGCCGTTGCGTAAGTCTCACGGAGTGCACCGACACGAACGGAGGTATCATGACGGCCTTCTACAGTTGCACTTCTGTCGAGAGAAGTAGGACCGACAAATACATTGTGATGTACCGTCGGGGAGACCAGAATACCTTTACCCATTTTGCTCGGGCACTGGAAAATAGTGTGAGTGACGATTGGGTAGACATCACGGTCCAGAAGACCATACTCACCGAGACGGGGAACAACTTTGAACCGCTCTCCGTCGTACTGGCTTGCGAGGATGTTGGCAAAAAGACCGGCGCAGTTGATAACCATCTTGGCGCGGACAACCCGTCCGTCTTTGGCACCGATAATAAAGACGCCGTCCTCCTCAATAATTCCGCCAACGTTATAGTTGCGGTAATAATCTGTTCCATTGTTGACAGCACACTCAGCTGCTGCGATGGCAAGTTCATAAGGGCTGACTATGCCGGCTGTTGGAGCGTACAGTGCGCCAACCGCGTTCGGGGAAACGTTCGGCTCCATCTTGTGGAGCTCTTCACGGTTGATAATCATGACCTCTTTGTCGGTAAGGCCATTTTCCTTGCCGCGGTTGTAGAGGTCCTGGATGGTAGGCATTTCCTCGTTATTCAGCGCGACAACCAGCGAGCCGTTGCGCTCGTAAGGAACATAGAGCTCCTTACATACGTCTTCCATCATTCGACATCCTTTGACGTTGAGTTCAGCCATGAGGGTTCCCGGCTGACAGTCAAAGCCTGCGTGAACAATGCCGCTGTTTGCCTTAGTGGTTCCCTGGCCTACATCCGAAGTCTTTTCCAGAAGTACATTTTTTAGTTTGTACTTGGAGAGGACGCGGGCCACCTGCGTTCCCACAACGCCGGCGCCGATAATAGCGATATCGTACACCATTACAACTTCTCCTTCCATTATCATCCTGTGTTGCTTCAGACCCAGACAGTTGTCTCAGCTATGCTAATTTCTCTATTTTTGCACAAAAGAAATGTGCAGCCGAACAGCCTCTGTCGTATGCACAAAACAAGATAACCTTTATATCTTTTTCATTATATCGTAAGAGCTCAAAATAGTAAACAAAACAGATTCCAAATGATTGACATATTCTGGACAACTTGCACAGCTTGAAGGCGGGTACTTTACAGGGCACCTGTAGAATTTCTGACTATCTGACCGACAAGTGGCGAAAATGAGCGTATCTGGCATAGAGAAGCGCAAATGCAACATTGTGAACGGTAGCAGCGGAGCGGGATAAACCATTGCTGGCAAAAAAGAGGCCAGCAGAGAAATTTGATTATTCAAAGGAAAAGGATATCTTGGCTTCGAAATGTTTGATTTTGCCCATTGTGCCCTTTTGGGGGCGGAATTAAGCTGTTACTGGACGCAGACGTGAACAGAGCCCCGGTTTCCCGGAGCTCTGACTCAAATTTGCTTCTATTCAAGTATACTTAATATATAATGTAAAATAACATTATTGTGACAAA
>CAYRKX010000065.1:0-3590 GCA_964425185.1 uncultured Eubacteriales bacterium | reverse complement strand
TATTGTGACAAAGTTTTTTCTTGTATTTATTCAGTGTGACAGCAGAATAAAAGAACAGTTATCTGAATTTTGCTGCGAAAATCAGCATGCATAGCGTTAGATCTCAAAACTTGAGATATAACAGTGAAAATTCTGTGAGACTTCTCGCCCTGCCTGTCACTGCTTGTTTCCGGAATAGATAGATACCATAGAATTGATGGACTCGGCCATTTTTCTGGCAGTGACTTCCGGGCTGGCAGATGAGCGGTTTATGAACCAGTCTTTGATCATCCCGGCGCAGCCGTAGGTGAGAAACAGGGAAGTGTCCCGGAGAATATCGGCGTCTACAGGGGAGCAGCTCTGAATAGCCTGTTCTCTGACCAGCTGATTAATGTTGCCGGACAGGCTTTCGGTAATTCCGTTGTTTCTGCTGTTGGCAATGATTTCCCGGGTGAGAAAATCCTGCTGGACAAGATAGGTGAGAATGTCCAGAAGAAGCTCCTGTATAGCGTCGAATGAGCTTCCTGATGTGTCGGGTTTCTGAGCGTGTTTGAGAATGATTTCGCTGAGATCTGCCGCGATGTCTTCTTTCATGAACTCGGTGAGATCATCGATGTCGTCGTAGTGAGAGTAGAATGTACTCCGGGAGATATTGGCGCGATTGGCGATGTCGCGTACGGATACTTTGCTGATGCCGCCTTTTTCTTTTACCAATTCCTTGAAGGCTTTGGCAATGGCCTCCTGGGTTTTCCTTGAACGTTTATCCATTCCTAAGAAAGCTTCCTTTCTACTCATCAATAATCCCCTAACGATGGGGTTTATAAGACAGTTTTGATTTTAACAGATGAAAAAAAGATTTACAATAGTAAAACTTCCGGAGAGTCCGAAAGTGACAAAAACGGTCAGGGAAAAACTCTTGACAACAAACGAATGGATGTAGTACCATTGGACTTACATTGAACAAAGGCTGTGAAGGGAAAAAAGCCTCAATAGTTGTTTCCAGAGAGTTGCCGGTTATGTGCGAGGCAATGACAAAGTTGAGGGATAGCTCATCCTGGAGCCGTCTGCTGAAAATTCATTTCGAAGAGGAATGATAATAGGTAAGATCGGGTTCTCCCGTTATAGAGAATCATGTTGTTGGACATGAACAGAGTGGGTATTGCATACCAATAAAGAGTGGTACCGCGGAATAATGACTATTTCGTCTCTTTTATCCTGAATGTTTTATTGAACTACATTTTGGGTAAGAGAGTTTTTTTATACCCAAAATCAGAAAGGACCCGCTATGAAAGGCTACGAAAAATATACCAGACAGTTCTACAATCCACCCGTCATTACCATGGACTGGGCTAAAAAAGATCATATTGACAAGGCACCTATCTGGTGCAGCGTCGACCTCCGCGACGGCAACCAGGCGCTCATCATCCCCATGAGCCTGGATGAGAAAATTGAATTTTACAAGACCCTTTTAAAGGTTGGTTTTAAAGAAATTGAGGTCGGTTTCCCGGCAGCAAGCGAGACCGAGTATGAGTTCTGCCGTACCCTGATTGACCAGGATCTTATTCCGGATGATGTCACTATTCAGGTCCTGACTCAGGCAAGAGAACATATTGTTAAGAGAACCTTCGAGGCTCTGGACGGCTGCAAAAATGCTATTGTCCATCTTTACAACTCTACCTCTGTTGCTCAGCGCGAGCAGGTTTTCCACAAAGACAAGGCGGAAATCAAACAGATGGCTGTTGATGGTGCTGAAATGCTGAAACATTTCCGCAGTGAGACAGAGGGCAACTTCCGCTTTGAATACTCTCCGGAGAGCTTTACCGGAACTGAGCCCGAGTATGCTCTTGAGGTCTGCAATGCGGTATCCGAAGTATGGAAACCGAGCCCGGATGACAAGGTTATCTACAACCTTCCGGTAACTGTAGAGCTTTCCATGCCTCATGTCTATGCAAACCAGATTGAGTACATGTCTAAAAACCTTAATTATAGAGAGAACATCATTCTCTCCCTTCATCCGCACAATGACCGTGGCTGCGGTGTGGCAGATGCCGAGATGGGCATCCTTGCCGGAGCAGACCGGGTAGAGGGTACACTCTTCGGAAACGGTGAGCGTACCGGTAACGTAGACCTCGTTACAGTTAGTATGAACATGTATTCCCAGGGCGTTGACCCTGAGCTCGACTTCTCCCATCTTCCGGAAATTCAGGAGGTCTATGAGAGAGTGACCCGTATGAAGGTCCCTCCGCGCTCTCCGTACTGCGGACAGCTTGTCTTCTCCGCGTTCAGCGGATCTCATCAGGATGCAATCGCCAAGGGAATGAAATACCGTAAGGAGCACCATTCCAAACTCTGGACTGTTCCTTACCTCCCGCTGGATCCGACAGATGTTGGACGGGACTATGATTCTGACGTTATTCGTGTTAACTCTCAGTCCGGACGCGGCGGCATCGGCTTCATCCTGGAGCATCAGTACAACTTTGACCTTCCGAAGGCCATGCGCGGCGATTTCAGCTATGAAGTCAAGGAAATTTCCGACCACGAGCACCGCGAGCTTAAACCGGATGAAATCTACGAAATCTTCAAGGAAGGCTATGTTAACAAGACCAAGTGGCTGAAAGTTGTGGAGTATCACTTCGTTCAGGAAGAGAACGGAAAGATCAGCGCGACTGTAACTCTTGATTACAACGGTGCACTGACTACTGTAGAATCCGAGGGCAACGGCCGTCTGGATGCTGTCAGTAACGCTATTAAGAAAGTTACTGGTGATATCTTCACTCTTGACAGCTATAGTGAGCATTCCCTTGAGAGAAAACACTCTGACGATACCGCAGTTGCCTATGTCGGAATCAAGAAAAATGATGATAACAAGAATTACTGGGGTGTGGGCATCAACCACGACATTATTAATGCGTCTGTCAAAGCGCTTGTCAGCGCCATCAACAACGCACTGGAATAAATATCGGATCAAACAATAAATGAGGTATTGCTATGAAAATGAAGGGTGCTGAAATCCTCATAGAGACTCTGATCGACCAGGGGGTCACCGATATCTTCGGTTATCCCGGCGGTACCGTATTGGATATCTATGATGCGATTTACAAATGTCAGGACCGAATTCACCATGTCCTGACCACACATGAGCAGCATGCTGCCCATGCCGCGGATGGATACGCGAGATCCACCGGAAAAGTTGGCGTCTGTATCGCAACTTCCGGCCCGGGTTCTACCAACCTGGTCACCGGCATTGCCACCGCTATGCTGGATTCCATTCCACTGGTTGCCATTACCGGTAACGTAGGACGTTCTATGATTGGTAAAGACAGCTTCCAGGAAGTTGACATTACCGGCATTACTCTTCCAATTACAAAACACAACTATTTCGTCAATGACGTAAACAAACTGGAAGAGACCGTCCGTGAGGCCTTTAAAATTGCCAAATCCGGCAGACCAGGCCCCGTTCTCATTGATATTCCCAAGGACGTCCAGAATCAGATCGGCGACTTCCAGCCGAAGGGTGTTGTCAGCCCATTCAGCAAGATCGCACCTAGCCTTAACCGATGCGATTTACAAATGTCAGGACCGAATTCACCATGTCCTGACCACACATGAGC
>CAYRKX010000064.1:0-13057 GCA_964425185.1 uncultured Eubacteriales bacterium | reverse complement strand
TTGTACTACAAAGGCGTTCTGCAGGGGTCTGTGGTACTACTCTAAAAATAGCCTGTACTACACCACTGGTCTGGAGCTAGTTGTGGTACAAAACGTGTGGGAAAGTTTGTACCACAATACGGTCTTTTGAAGATATGTAGTACAACCTCAAAAATGACCAGTACTACACTGGCTGCTTTGGAGGTATTGTGGTACAGAAAGCTTTAAAGATTTTGTACTACAAAGACGTTCTACAGGTGTCCGTGGTACAACCCTAAAAATGACTTGTACTACACCACTGGTCTGGAGCTAGTTGTGGTACAAAAAGCAAAGGCCTGTGGTATTTCAACACGCAAAAATGTGCCACCACCGGTGGCACGTTCTCACAAGTTCACATTTAATAACTTCAGAAATCAAAAATCAGTAAATCGCCCGTTAAGGATATCACGCAAACAGCCACGCGCTGGCGTCGTTGTAAAGCTTCCGCACGGTCTCAGGCCTGTCGTCGCCGGCCTCGTCCATGGAACACGGCATACCCGTGTGGTCAAAAATCCAGGAAATGCACTTGTAGCTCGGGCGATATTTTGCGAAGTCAGCCTCCGTGAAGTCCCGCCCAGTTCCGGGTACGACAGGGACCATAAAGTCCCGCTCGTAAATGCAGTCCATGGAGTTGACCTGCCATACGCCGTTTTCTTTCTCCACGCGATACAGCAGTCGCGCAAATCCCTCACGATTGTAAACAGTGTCGTCAATTTTATGGTAATTGAACATCATACACTGGCACTCCGCAATCGCTTTATCTCCATTCAACCACACGAATGTATTATATATTTTATGCTTGGGCATAAAGTAAGGATCCTGAGATTTTCCCTCGGTCATCTTAGCGGAGCGGCGGACGAATTCCCGCCCATTGCCGTCAAACCAGGTAATCTTTACGTGAGAGTCCTCTGCATAGCACTTTTCCATTTCATCGAACATGCCATTGTCCCGACAATAGCGCTCATACTGGACAAGTTTCTCAATGTTGTGCTTTTCCAGCATGGTCTGCAGGTCATCCTGGTATACAGGCAGATTAAAAAAGCTTTGAATAGTAGATTTAGACATAGCAGTGCTCCTTTCAGGGACCGACGGCAGCGCCTGGCAGCCCGTCGCTTTCCGTTTGGCGGTTCCTACACTTTCAGTTACAGTTTAATGTCGGTTCCGACCATTGTCAATACAAGGGCATAAAACTGTCAATTTTACAGGCAATCACCAATTCCGCGAAAGCTACTAGCAATGCTATTTTAACGAACACTCTTCATCCAACTCCTGAGAATCCATTACAGTATTCTTATACTGTTAAAACCACGGTTTCAGATCCATTTGGACGCGCTATTTATATCGATTACGAATATCCTTATACACTTTGGGTCGATTTTTATCTAAGTAAAGTTGCTTATGATGCTAAACAAGAGCCAATTGCAAGTAAGCACTTTCATACTGATAAAAATGGCCAAGCAACGATTCAGTATATTGACACCTTTACCAAAGATCCTCCAGCAACTTTATATTGGCGTGTCAGAGCAAGAACCAATACTTACTTCTCACCTGCTTCGGGAATTGTGAGTCCGCAGATCTATGTCACAGACTAAATAATAAAATCAATTTTTCAATTACAGCCACTTACCCATCCGGCAAGTGGCTGTCCTTTTATCCCTTTTTTCTTGATAAAATATTAGTTATAACAATATAAATGAACCAACCACTCAAAACCATCGTCCATATTTCGTCAAGAGAAATCATCAAATAAGCTGGGAATGAACATGGAGAATTTAGAACAATTAGTATCTTCTGCTATACAAGGTAACTCTGACGCTTTTAACTGTTTATATAACTATTCATTCGACACGGTAAAAGTCGAATGCCTGAAAGTTCTTCACAATTCCATAGATGCAGAAGATGCCATACAGGAAACCTATATTCATATTTATAAAAGACTGAACACCCTAAAAGAACCTAAGAAATTTTTAGGGTGGTGCCGCATGATCGCCCACAATACTTCTGTCGACTATATTGTCAAACATCAGCGCAAAGCTGGGAAAGATGATTATAAACCGCCCGTTTCAGACGAAACATATGAAGGAATGGACTCGGTCAAGCAGGAAGATAATGAGCTCTCCCCGGAAGAAAGAACGGAACAAGAAATGCTCCTTTTTTATCTCCAACAGGCGATCGACAGTCTTCCCCCACAACGTGCAACAGCGTTTGCCCTTTATCAACAAGGTCGCAGTTACCAAGAAATATCCAATATCATGTCTATTCCCCTAGGCACTGTAAAAAGCAATGTCCATTACGCAAAAAAAGCTCTTCAAAAAGAAATTCAGAAAATCGAGCGTAAAGAGGGAATCCAGATATTTGGATTTGTCCTGGTTCCAGTTTCAGGAAAAGTGGAAGTGCGATTGGAAGCCCCCCAAAACAGCGGATTTATTCAGGCCAAAACTTCAGCCGAGTCAGGTATGAAAGAAGAAATCTGGAGCAACGTCTCCAAAAAGATTTCTCATATTGGAGCATCGCACGGTTTCCTATGGAAGCGAATCGCTATTATCGCTGCCGCACTGATTGTAATCGGCGGAGGAATTATTCTGGCCATCAAGCAGCCCGGCAAACAAAATTTAACAAATCAGACGACGATAGAATCCAGTATATCTACACAGGCTACAAATCAGAGGGGCGTTACAAGACCATCTAGTCAAGTGGTAAATCCGTCAGCTGGCCCAAATGGGCAAAGCAATAACCGTCCCAGACAGCAATCCGTTCAAAATACACCTCGGCCCGCCACTACAGCACGTACTCCAGCCGTTCGGACACAAAATTCTCCCGCGCAGACCACAGAACGGTCCACACGGGAAGTTTATACATTCTAATTCTATTCTGTAATTGGTTCATAGGAACCAGAAAGTTCTTTCCAGTCACGAAGGCTCAGACTATTGTCATAGGATCCTGGTGAAAAAGAAATAACTAAAAAACACATGTTAGGGATTCCGTTTTTTAATTTGGCTACATTGAAATTACCTGCTGTACCTGACGAAAGTTTAATCGGAGATTCAAATTCAGTTGGAATTCCTCGAGCAGAAATATTCTCATTATTTCCAAACTGAATTGTATAAAAGCCTTTCAATACTTTCTCCTGGTCACTTCGATTTTCCATAACACAAAGAATAACAAGGTTGTTTTTATCATCATAAAAAGCAGCAACCGGTTGAACCACAAATTGGTTCGCTTTGTTTGTGCTTGGAAGAATTGCAAACTTGGTTCTATCCGAAATCTTATCTTCTGTGACTGTCTCATTGTTTCCTGGGAAAGTGACCGTTATCATAGGAATCTGGTTCCTTTCCTGATTGACCGGATTCACAGTTAGTCCAGCAGTCTGTATGATAAGTTTTGCAGAATTAGATTTCTTATTTACAGTATCCTCAATGTCAACCGCCTTTGTTCGAACTTTATGGATTGATTGTTCGGTCATCCCATTAATCATGCTTGTTGTCTTTTCTCTGTCCCTCTGCATCACAGGGATAAGTTTTGAAACAATATAGTCAAGGCTCTCATCTTGCGGGTTATCAATTCCAAAGTGTTCTCCACTTATTGGCTCAACCTTCAGCCGCAAAACGTCAGCATCATAAGGATAATATAATGCTATACCTGTCGCATTGACTGCCACAGCGCTAACTATAGATAAAACCATAGCTGCCAGAAACAGCAAAGCAAACTTCAATTTTCTCATTTTATTTCTCTCACTTTCAGATTTATACTTAATAATAAATTATATCGTATCAGTAATTCAAATCGGAGGAACTATGAAACGAACTATTTCTCTAGTACTATCTCTTTTGGTACTTTTTAATTTAACAGCTGTTAACGTTCTGGCTTCCAGTCCTTCTTCTCAACTACATCCGGAAGGCCAAAAGTCCTATGAAATTATAGTCAACGCTGTCCAGCAGCATAAAGACACGGTTGAAATTCCCAATATTGATTTAAAAGAACGCAATCGAATCAATGCGATTCTTCGCTATGAGCATCCCGAGTTTTTCTATCTCAAGAAACTCAAGCCCGGAATGCTAAACTCCTATTCTGATGGGACTCAATATGAGAAGATCCGTTTAGAATATGACTCCACAGCTCAAAAAGCATTCCAGGATCTCCTGGCAAAAGTACCAAGAAATATTTCTGATTATGATAAAGAACTCGCTGTACATGATCTCCTCGTTAAGCAAACAGAGCATCGGGATCAAGTTTACGATTATGATAACTGCCAAGCTGTTTACAACTGTCTTGTCAATCATACCTCTGATCATGCTGGTTATGCCTATCTAATGAAACTTCTTCTCAACAAACTCGATATTCCCTGTGAAGTCATCCAAGGCAAGGGTCCAGATGGCCAAAATCTTTTTTGGAATCGAGTCACACTAAATGGGAAAGATTACCTGACTGATGTATCATTGGATGATACTATCGACTTGTCCGAAGAACAGCCCTTTATTTATTATCAATATTTTAATCGCAGCAAAGCAGAGATGGAACGAGATCACACCCCTGACCATCCATCCGAAGAAAAGAGCTGCGTTTATAACGACCAGGGATATTACAAAAAGAACGGACTGTATTTCACCTCTGTTGACAGCGCAGAAAATTTTATGAGAGAGACATTGAAAAAACAATCAGCTGTTGCCGTGGAATTAGCAACCACCCAAATGGCACTTCAAGTACGCAAGGATTTTGTCGATGGTAAAATCACAGATAGAGATCGTGGAATAGCGGCATCACAATATCAAAACGGTTTAGCAAACAATGTTTTAATTGTCCGAGTCGGAACTTTCCGATAACACAAAAGAGCGGATCCTGTGGATTCGCTCTTTTGTGTTTTTATCTCCCATTCACCCTCGCCGACTCATCATCAATCGCGTTGAACGTCGAGTTGATCGCCCGCTGCGCGGCATCCACAACCTGGGGCACCAGCTCGCCCACCGAGTTCGAGTTGTTCACGGCCGCCTCCTCATCGTCTGCCATCTGCTGGACCGCCTGGGCAATTCTGCCGACCATGCCCTGCTGGCCGTTGTTGTTCGCTGGCGCTGCCGGCTGCGCTTCATTGCCACCGCCCGCCGGCGCCTGTGCATTACCAGTTCCCGCGTTTCCTGCGCGATTCACCTGCGGAGCCACCCGCTGCGGTGCCTGAACCCGCGGCGTCTGTGCCGCACCGGCATTATTGTTCTGCTGTCCTTGTGCCGCACGGTCATTCGCCTGTCCACTCGTTTCCCCACTCCGTGAGTTCACCGTCTTCGGACGGGTCTGCTGCGTCTGCGGGACATTGTCACGGCCTGCATAGTACACCATGAAAATAATTCCCCCGGCAATGACCAGAAGTGCCAGAACAATCGCAACTACTTTCTGCCACAGCGGCATTTTAACCGGAGAAACTGCAGGAATCCGTTTCGCAATCTTTTTCCAGATCTTTTTCTTCTGCGCCGGGTCCTCCACTTCTGCCTGGATGAATCCGCCCTCGTGCATTTGGGCCACTACAGTTCCGTCCACTGGCATAAGCGTGAAGCCGTAAATTTTAATATTCTGTTCCTTCTCAATTTTGTGAATCTGTTGTTCCAGTTCCTTCTTGGCATAGTGCACGTTACTTTTTACAGTCCCAACCGGAATGGACAACTTCTCTGCTATCTGATTATATTTGTAGCCTTGTTGGTTTAACGCCAGGCACATCGCGCGCTGGGGAGGCAGACTGTCGACTGCCTGCTGCAATAATTCATGGGTGACCTCCCGCTCTGCGGACTCCTCCGGAGTGGGCTCAGTGTCCGCGTCGTCAAGAATGTCCATGCCGGTGGTGCCGTCCTCCGAAACCGGCGGACGGTAATCGTCTTTTCCGGCCTTGCGGTCCCGGTGAATAACGAAATCTACCGAGTAGTTGTGTGCAATCTGCCGACACCAGGTCAGAAATCTTTCTGGCTTTTGCAGGCTGCCAAGTTTCTTGTATGCACGAATATAAGTTTCCTGTATGGCGTCTTCCGCGTCGATGGGATTGTGCAGTACCGCCATGCACTCCTTGCGCACGGTCGGGTACGAGTATTCATATAACTGGTTAAACGCCTTTTTGTCGCCAGCCTGTGCGGCGGCCACTAATTCCGTTATCTGTTCCATTTCTCTAGCTCCATTTTCTTTCTTATTAAATGGACGAGCGTCTGGCCAAAATGGTTCACAAATTTAGACTTTCACCTAAATACTTCTTGCATTTTTATTCCTATCATTATAGTATAGAAAGTATGAAATGAGATTTGCTACACATGTCTTACATTTCAAATCACTCTTAGGAAAGGATTTCGCCATGAACACGTTTCTTTATTTCTTCAAACAGTGTTTATTCTGCCTCATTCAGCGGACATAGGTGCATCCAGGGAATCTGGCGGAATGGGCTGCCCTGCCGGCAGCGTCATACCCCACAACAACAGGATACGAAAAACACCTGTGTTCCATGAGTCAGCAAAGTCTGACCCTGGGACTTTTTTATTTTATGCGGGCCAGTCACTCGCGGGCGGCGCCTTGCCCGGCAAGGCCCAGGTGCCAGCGCGGCACACACCTAACTTAACAAGGAGTATTGCAATGAGTTATCTTCCCATGATCAATTACGACACTGCATCCGATGAAGTCAAAGCGGCATACGACGAGCACATCGCGCGGGGCGGAAAAATCACCAACATGAAAAAGACGCTCCTCGAGAATGTTCCCTCGTTCAAAGCTTACATGGAGTGGTACACCCTGTATGACGAGTTGCAGCCCGTAGTTGGCGACCGGGCCCTGTCACTTTACTCGTACTCCATCTCCAACAGCAACGACTGTATGATCTGTTCGCTCTTCTTCCGCCAGATTCTCATTGACTCCGGCGACGATCCGGACAATCCACATCTGAGCGACACGGAGAAGCTGCTGATGGAACTCGGGCACAATATCGTCAAGAATCCGCACGATATCCCGCAGGACATCTACGACAGACTGAAAGAGACGTTCACCGATGAGCAGATTGTCACCCTGTTTGCCTTTGCCGGCATCATGTACGCTACCAATCTGTTCAACACCATAGCCAAAGTCCCGCTCGACGAGGTGCTCTACAAGTACCGCGGCGGTTGGGAGGCCGAGAAAGAGAAAGAAAAGGAGAACGAAAATGGCTGAGTTTGAGGGAAAAGTTGCATTCATCACCGGTGCTGCCCATGGTCAGGGCCGTGCCACCGCGCTGGCGCTCGCCAAAGAGGGCGCAAAGATTGTCGGCTTCGACGTCGCGAAGAAAATTGAGTACCCCGACTACGAATTCGGCACAAGCGACGAGCTGAAAACGCTGAAACAGGAAGTAGAAGACCTGGGTTCGGAAGCTCTCATTTTTGCGGGCGATGTACGGGATGACGATGCCATTCAGCGTGCTGTCGACGGCACAATTGAGACGTTTGGCGCCATAGACATTCTGTTTAACAACGCCGGCATCTGTGCTTATGCAGAAGTGGACAAAATGACCAATGAGGAATGGGACTCCATGATTGGAATTAATCTTACCGGTCCTATGAAAGTCACCCGCGCTGTGGTTCCGCACATGAAGAAAGCGAAGAGCGGCGTCATTATCAACAACTCTTCCGTCATGGGCCTTCGCGGCGGACGCCGGCTGTCCCATTACACTGCATCTAAGTGGGGCCTGACTGGTCTGACTAAAGCCTGGGCCATTGAGCTGGCACCGTGGAATATCCGCGTCAACAGCATTCACCCCACTGGTGTTAACACGCCAATGAACGACGGCCTCGCCGCCATGGAAGGAAAGACACCGGAAGAAATTGCCGAGGCGTCTGCTGGCAACCTCATCCCCGTACCGTGGATTGAGCCGGAGGACACCGCCAACCTGGTGCTCTTCCTGGCCAGTGATAAAGCCCGTTACGTCACCGGTGCACAGTATGTGCTCGACGCCGGTCTGTTAACCGTTTAATTCCGGAAAACAAATTAGAGATTTTTAAGGAAATTAAGAAAAAGAGGAACACAAAGTGAAAAGAAAGACAATATCAGTAATTTTAGCGCTGTTGTTTGCGGCGCTGGTTCCTGTCAGCGCATATGCGGCAGGGAACAATACGCTGAGTGCGGCCGGTGGACTGCCTCTCAGCGGAAGAAGTACAAATGCAAAACTGCTGGATGGTATTCCCGCCCGTGGATCGGCCCAGGAGGGAAAAGACGGAGCTCTTCCGTATGATCAGCTGCCGGCTGCACCGGATCAGTCGCGCTTTCCGAAAGAAGTTTACCTGCGTGACGATCAGGGCAGCTACAACCGTTATTACGAACTGTATTTACTGGACGGCACATTGTACGTGCGCAAGCGGCACGACAAAGGTCCGTGGAAACTGGCCCCGCAGCCGGAGTCTCTGAAAGGGAAAATCAAGGGGATTTCCCTGGACGAGTTCCAGGCTCTGGCCATTGGTCCTGACAATGTCATCTACCAGCTGCACAAGACCGGCTCTGACACCGCAAACTGGTATTGGGACCATGCGTGGGGCGGTGTATTCCGTCTGGGTGACTACTACCAGGCGCCAAACACCAAGCCGTATCAGTGGGCACTGTCGTTCATCTCTCAGGATGACGACTTTTCCTATACTGACATTGATGGCCGGGCGCATCCCGTATCCATTACCAACCTGATGCAGTACGTCTACATTGACCCGGACAACCCCGCTAACATCGTGTATAACGACCCGTGGCTGCCACGCGACGAGAGCTATTCCTATGGTTCTCCAGAGCATAGTCGATTCAAGGTCGTTGGCCTGTCTGCAGCATCCTCTACAGCGTTCGTTGTAAACAAGTACGGCGATTTGTACGTACGCACACATGACTATGACTTCTCCGGCGGCGACCCGCTCCAGTTCCCCTACACCTGGGAAACACAGACTGGCAAACCAGATGCGAAGTCATTCTGGGAGCAGCGGTTCAACCCGACAGTGGCGGCTGTTCGCCTGCCATCCGTTCCGTGGGTCAAGATTGAGAAGATTCCGGGAGAAATTACCAACCGCATTTCCATTGAGAGCACAGCCAAAGGCAATGAGAACCGCCTTTTGAAAGTCGAGGGACGCAAAGACGGCAAGACCGGATTCTGGCAGAAAGCTCTGACGGACAAGGGCTGGAAATTCATTGAAACCGATGAGCCGTTGAAAGGCACCCTGCTGGAGAATTCTTTGAAAGATACTTCAGACCTCGACCTTGCGCCGGAAACCGGTGTGAACTACAAAGGCAGCATCAGCGGCACTAATGCCGTATTGGAAGTCAAGGACTTTGCCTACAACAACAATACGCAGTATGCCTCCATTACAGTTGGCGACGTAACCGTTCCTGCTACACTTTACACGGAGTACGGCAATCTGGGCCGGGCCGTAACGCAGGAAATTCTGCCCCATTCCAAGGGTCTGAGTGACGATCCTCTGCGTTACAACTCCGCTCTGTACTTAAGTGCTGATGCACGAAAGACATTAGAGCAGACCGACGCCGGCAAGAAGTTCTTAGCCTGGTTTGGCAGCAAAGATTACCATCCACTGGTAGTTGCCGCCACAAAAGATGCTTTGCAGATTACCGAGAACACCTTCTCCCTGCCAAAAGCAGTTACCGCTCAGTTCAAGCTGAGCCGCGAGTGAGGTGGCCTATATGAAACGAATTCTCAGCTTTCTGCTGGCAGTAATTATGGCAGCTTCTGTTGCAGTTACGGCTGGAGCCGCCAGTGTGGCAGACGAAACCAAAACTATTACCGCACACTTCAACATGGAGCGCGAGTACCACCGCACGTTCCAGTACAATGACCACTACTTTGATGGCTCTGCTTACCAGTACAATAACGACCTTGGACGGCTCTCCCTTGCACTGGCCGGCGTTGCAGGCCGTAAAGAATATTTCGACGAGTTCTTCCCGCAAATTGGCCTGCAGAACGTGGAGTACAACAAATGGATGACCAGTCCCAGTGAGCAGGATTCCATCGGCGTCAGCATCGGCACCAAGAAGCTGAAAGACGCCAAAGGAGCTTACACTCTGATTGTGGCGCCCATCCGTGGGTCCAGCTACCACAGTGAAGCGGGCGGCGACGTTAACGTCGGTGCCTCCGGTGAATTCCGAGGCTTCGCCATTGGCCGGGACAAGGCACTGGATTTCATTCAGCAGTACATTCAGTCCCACCACATTACCGGACGCATTAAGTTCTGGTCTGCCGGCTACAGCCGCGGCGCCTCTGTTGCTAACCTTCTGGGCGGCACACTGGATGACGCGTATGCAGTAAGCGGCCAGCGCGGGGCGCCAAACAAAGTGGGCAGCTCTCAGGCAAACAAAACGAAGCCCACCAAGCCGCTCCTCGGCAAAGACGTCACACTCTCTCCCGATGACATTTTCATCTACACCTACGAGAGCCCTCTGGCGGCTGTCGACACGGAAGTTCAGGACGTCAAGTATGACAACATCCACAACATCGTCAACCCTGGCGACATTGTCACCGCTGTTCTCTTCCGCGAGTGGGGCATGGCGCGCTACGGCGTCGACCACTTGGTGCCGACTAAGAGTGACCCCAATTATTCGCAGTACAAGTCCGCATTTCTCGTCGCATTCCAGCAGGACCCGAATATTCTTTACACCACGTACTGGCCGGATTACTTCCAGGCATGGCACGTGGATCGCCTTGGGAATGTTCCCGTACGGTTCTCCCGCAAGGATCGCACCGCTCCCCAGTTCTTCCGCGATCTGGGTGTGGCCCTCACCAACAGTTTCGTCACCTCACGGCAGGATTACGCAGACAATCTTGAGGGTACACTGACCACCATTCTGGACGATCTGGGAAGAGAAAACCAGGATGTCAATTTGCAGAAGGCAGGCGGACTGTTCCTGCAAACCGTGCAGACTAACTGGACATCACTGTTCGGTGCTTTGCTGCAGCCGGACCAGACAGCCACAGACCTGGTACTCAGCTGGCTGTTAGACAGCTTCAAGCAGGCTGGTGTGACGAGTTACAATCTGGCGGAGACCCGCACGGCTGTAAACGTGCTGGTACCACGGCTGCGCACCTTTGCTTCCAAATATCCTGACGAAGCGGCTACTTTACTGGCAAATATTTTGAACGTTGTCGGCGGCCACTTCATTGGTTCAACCGACTCCTGGCTGCGCACACTCCCAGCTGATTATTACGGTTCGCACACAGCATACTCCTATAGAAGTTAAACGTTAGACGTAAAAAAAACCGCTCCACTTCCGTGGGGCGGTTTTTCTTATTTATAATGTGCCTTTTGAAGCCCGGTGAGTTTTGTCTCCTCTGTTCTTACATACGCCTCTGGCGTACTTAATTTCCGGGTAACCGAAGCCAACGACCAGTGGAATACAGTGGCTGTCCGGAATTCCCAGCATCTTTCGCGCTTTCGGCGCTATCTCGTTCAGTACGGTGGGTGCATAGGACATTATCAGCGTCCCTAACCCAAATGAATCTGCCAAAATTTCAAAATACGCATCTGCAATGACACAGTTATTTTTTATTTCACCGGCAAACGGGTTATCGGCATCTGCGTGGGCAATGAAAAAGTGCGGCGCACCGGAGAACAGCAGATCGCCCTTGCGAACGACTTTGGCACGCTCCTTCATCTGCTCATAGTACTGCTGGTTGATGGTGGAGGCGTACACCCCGCGGGATGCGGCGTCTTCCATTTCCTGGAATGCGGTGTCGCGAATTTGGCGGGCCATCTCCTTGTCGTCAACGACCGTGTACTCAATGTTCATGAAGTTACCGCCGTTGGGGACATTTTCCATGGCAGACAGAATCTGGTCCACAATTTTCGGGTCCACATTCTTGTCCTTATACCGTCGGCAGCTCCGGCGATAGTTGACGAGCTTAACCTCTTCCTCACCCAGTTTCGGGTCGGGCTTTCCGGTACAGTCCTCGGGGTGCTTTCCAAAAATGGAAATGGCCCCGACGGGACATACGGCCAGGCAGTGCTGACATTTCCAGCACCCTGCCCCGCCGAACCGTTCAAACGGTTTCATGTATGGGAACCGGTCCTCGTCGTAGGCAATGACCGCCCCGTTGCAGACCTTCTCACAGAATCCGCAGTGAATGCACTTGCTCTTATCTACCTGAAACTCACACTGCTGTGAAATATCTTCCATACTAATTCCTCCATTATGTATCTGGCTCAAGGTCCATCAGTTTGCGCAGCAGGCGGACCAGTTCCAACCGCTCGTCTTCTGTCAGCTTCTGCGTCAGCTGTTCTTCCAGTTCATCGCCGGCAGCTAACAGTTTATCCTGCTCCGCGTAGGCCTTGTCCGTTGGGACAATGAAGCGGCTGCGGGCGTCGTTCGGGTTATCCTTGTAAGAAATCCAGCCCTTCTTTTCCAGGTTTCGCAAAATGCCAATCGTCGTCTGGTGAGACATCGAATGGTATCGGTCTAAGTCTGCGGTCCGCACGCCGTTATCTGACTCAGCAAGCAGGTACATCAGGACCTTGTACTGCCCGGTCGTGAGGTCGAACTTTCCCAGCACGGCATTGGAAATCCGGTCAAACTTCAGGGAAGCTCTTTTTATCAGGATAGCTACTCTGTCTAATCTCATTGTTTTGTTCCTTTAATACATTTTTCCGTCATGGGTAATCTGGCCGACAATTTTGTGCGGGCGATACAGCTCCTCGAGATACTCCACATCTTCCTGCGTTAAATCCAGGTCAATCGCCTTGCAGGCCTCCGCAAAGTGGTTCGGCTTTGTGGCACCGACAATGGGGGCCGCGACGCCCTTGGCGTACAGCCACGCCAGGGAAACTTCCGACATGGAGACATGATATTTGTCCGCCACTTCTTTGACCCGCTCCACAATCTCCATATCGTTGTCCTTCTCGTGGTCGTATTTGCGATTCACCACGTCATCGGTCCGCGAACGTGCTGAGTCACTCTTCCATGTGCTTCTCGACAGGTGTCCGCCGGCCAGTGGTGAGAAGGGAATCAAGGACATGCCGTATTGTTTACATACCGGAATGACTTCATGTTCGTCTTCACGGTATAGCAGGTTGTAATG
>CAYRKX010000063.1:0-13107 GCA_964425185.1 uncultured Eubacteriales bacterium | reverse complement strand
AGGTTGGTCTTCTTTCACATCCGGATAAGACAGAATATGTTGATACTCTGATTACCAGAGTGAAACGTTACCTCTATGAAAAA
Organism: uncultured Eubacteriales bacterium; assembly: GCA_964425185.1. Lineage (GTDB taxonomy): Bacteria > Bacillota > Clostridia > Oscillospirales > Acutalibacteraceae > RUG420. Next base: position 13,024 of record CAYRKX010000063.1, on the reverse strand, counting down.
GGGGAGTATGATCCGGAAGCAGAGGATACCTTTACCCCGGCTCTGATCAACCGGATTGACCGGAATACCGGCGGAATTGTTCTTGCTGCCAAGAATGCGGAAACCCTTCGCATTATGAATCAGAAAATGAAAGACCGGGAACTGCACAAGTATTACCTCTGTGTTGTCTATGGTCATCCTCATCCGGACGATGGAATTCTCGAAGGATACTTGATAAAAAACGAGGAAAAAAACCGGGTGAAAGTCTTGAAGCGTCCCACCGCGGATTCTAAGCGCATCCGCACCAAATACCGGGTTTTAAAGCACTCGAAAGATCTCAGTCTGGTAGAAGTAGAGCTGCTGACCGGACGAACTCATCAGATCCGGGCCCATTTTGCGAGCATTGGCTGTCCGCTTCTTGGAGATGGAAAATATGGTAAAAACCAAATTAACAAGAAGTACGGCGGGTATAAAAAGCAGTTCCTGTACTCCTATAAACTGATAGTCGATTTTCAAACCGATGCGGGGATATTAGACTATCTGAATGGCAAGACCTTTGAAGTTCCCGATGTCTGGTTTGCCGAACAGTTTCCCAATTTTTAATTGAAAATTAAAGAAAAGCCTCACATTGACTTTTGTAGCAGTTATGCTATACTAACTTGAGGCATTTATTAGCGAAGGCTAACTGCCTTCGCTTTTTTGCGTCTACACTACATAGAATAGGGGAAGTTTGAATGTCTGAATCGCCAGATCTTATGAGGCTGAGAGTCCTCCTGTGCTTTGACACGTCAAACCGGTCCGAGTGCACGGTCACCGGTATCGCACGGACACTGGGCCAGGAGAAATACTCCATCAGCCGAATCCTCAAATATTATAACCAGGAGGGAATTATTGATACCTCCAACTCCCGGCATCCGACTCTGACGGAAAAAGGGGAAGAAACCCTCAACTATTACAGTGAACGGGTCAACACGCTGGTCAACCATCTGCTCTACGAGGGTGTTGATATTGAAAACGCCCGCTCGGATGCACTGTCCATGGCCCTGTACAACTCTGAGCAGAGTATGGCTGCCATCCGCGCTACGGAAGAGACCTACCGCATTAAATTTGAGTTTCGAAATCAGAAGCAGTTCAGCGGCTCAGTTTTCTGTAAACGTCTTCGGGACGGAACGTATCATTTTCCTTTTATCCTGTATCGCGAACAGGCAGAAAACGGAGACAATATTTCCGCGGAGAATAAGACGTTTGGCCATCCGGCTACGCTGGTTATCAAGGATGGAAAAGGGACCATCCAGCTTCTGGCTCAGAATACCAGTGAAAAAACAATTTGTGAAATCAAGTATTTTGACAGCGGGACCTATGTAACCGCAGAGAAAAATGCCACAATTTTTTCCATTCCGGCAGATATTCTCCGGTTCGTAAACCTGGGTTCCGGGACCTGTGAAATACTGCATGGCAGTGCCGCCCTTCAGATTTATTCTGACTGTGGGGAGGAAGAACTTCCCGGCGTTCCTGCCATTTTCACAATGTTGGTATAAAAAAACAGATCTAGGAAAGGTGGAATACGAATGATAGACAAGCGGCTGCTGAATATGGTCGGCTCTGATAAAAAATTCATCTATCTCAACGTATTATTCCAGTGGCTTTCCCTCGCAGCGAACATCGTCATGATGTGGTTCATCTCCGACATGGTCATGAAGCTGTACCAGGGGAATGCCATCGGGAAAGACATTTGGATCGCCCTGGCTGTTTCTGTAGTGGTGCTGATTGCCCGCTACTTCTTCTCCAAAGGCGCAACCAAGATGAGTTTCTTATCCAGCAAGGCGGTCAAGAAAACTTTCCGTACCAAAATTTACGAAAAGCTTCTCCGTCTCGGCTCTTCCTACCAGGAGCAGGTTAAGAGTGCAGAAGTTGTTCAGGTTACGGTTGAAGGCGTTGACCAGCTGGAGACCTATTTTGGCGCGTACATTCCGCAGTTCTTCTATGCTGTACTGGCACCTCTGACATTAATGCTCGTCATTGGCTTTACAGAGAACTGGACTACAGCGGTAGTTCTGTTCTTTACGGTATGGCTTATCCCTCTGATCATCATGGGTGTCCAGACCTGGGCCAAAAAATTACTCCAGAAATATCTCGATGTCTATTACAACATGGGAGACAACTTTCTGGAAAACCTTCAAGGTATGACTACGTTGAAGATCTATCAGGCAGATCAGCGCAAGAGCGATGAGATGGATGACCAGGCTGAGAAATTCCGCAAGATTACCATGCGTGTTCTCACTATGCAGCTGAATTCCATTACCATTATGGATTTCGTCACATATGCTGGTGCTGCACTTGGCGTTATCCTGGCTGTCAACCGAATGATGCTCGGTAAAGTTGATCTTGCTGGTGCACTGTTCATTATTCTTCTGGCCATTGACTTCTTTATGCCAATGCGCCGTCTGGGCAGCTACTTCCATATTGCCATGAATGGCATGACAGCAAGCAAGAAGATGTTTGCGCTACTTGACCTTCCGGAACCGGAGCAGGGCAAGGGAACCGTAGAGCCTTCCGATGAGATCAAACTGGAAGACGTTCACTTCTCTTACAACCCGGATAAAGAAGTTCTTCATGGAGTCAGCATGACAATTCCCAACGGGAGCTTTACCGGAATTGTCGGAGAGAGCGGCTGTGGTAAATCTACCATTGCCCACATTCTCATGGCAAGAAATAAGGGATATACAGGAACCATTACCATTGGCGATGATTCTCTTTCCGATATCTCAGAAAAATCTCTTCTTCAGAATATTACCTATATTGGAAATGACAGCTTCCTGTTCAAGGGTACTGTCCGTGACAACCTTCTCATGGCTAAACCAGATGCGACAGATGATGAACTCTGGAACGCGCTGGAAAAGACTCGTCTGGATGACTTCCTGAAGTCGGAAGACGGACTGGACACCCAGATTGTAGAAAACGCCACCAACTTCTCCGGTGGTCAGCGTCAGAGACTTGCACTTGCCCGTGCTCTTCTGCATGACAGCAGCTTCTACATCTTCGACGAGGCTACATCGAATATTGATGTCGACAGTGAAGAGCAGATTATGGAGACTGTTCACAGTCTTGTCGGCGAGAAAACCATTATCATGATTTCTCATCGCCTGGCCAATGTTGTTGACGCCGACAATGTCTATGTCATGGATGCCGGCAACGTCATCGAGAGCGGAACTCATCAGGAACTGCTCGACAAGAAGGGGACCTATTCCGAACTCTGGAACACTCAGTACGCTCTTGAAAATTACGCAAAGGAGGGGGCTGCCAAATGAAAAAGAGAAGCAATCTTCAAGTCATGGGACGGCTGATCGGCGAAGTCAAACCTCTCTCCGGTTACATGGTTCTCTCCATTATTCTTGGAACTCTCGGCAATCTCGCCGCAACGTTTATTACCGTTTTCGGCGGATATGCAGTGCTGGATGTTCTGGGAATTGCAAGCCCCATGTCCATCAGTGCGGTATTTATTACGATTCTGATTCTTGCTCTGGTCCGCGGCGGACTTCGCTACGGTGAGCAGGGATGCAACCACTATATTGCCTTCCGTCTTCTGGCGCTCTTCCGCCACAAAGTATTCCAGGCCCTGCGCAGACTCTGCCCGGCCAAGCTGGAGAGCAAAAACAAAGGCGATTTAATCAACTTAATTACCTCAGACATCGAATTACTCGAGGTCTTTTACGCACACACCATCTCTCCAATTGCCATCTTTATTGTCTACACCATTGTAATGCTGGCCTTCATCGGCCACTACAGCTGGATTTTAGCTCTGGTTGCCCTGGCTGCCTATCTCACTGTTGGTATTGTTGTTCCAGTTATCATCTCCAAGAGCAGCAAAGACTACGGACTGAAATTCCGGAACGGTTCCGGAGACCTTGGCACATTTGTCCTGGACAGCCTTCGCGGATTAAACGAGATTAACCAGTACAACCGCGGTAAAGACCGTGTTAAGGAGATGGGCGACCGTACAGACGCACTCTCCAACGATGAAGCACAGCTGAAAAAAGTTGAGGGCAGAAATACCGGTATTACCTCCGGTGTCGTTCTGTTCTTTGACATTGTTATGATTTTTGTCTCCGTTATACTGTATCGGAATGGAATGGTTGCCAATTTTGGCGGCCTGTTAATTCCGGTTATTGCTCTGATGAGTTCCTTTGGACCTGCCGGAGCTCTTGCCGCACTTGGCAGTACCCTTCAGGGAACCTTCGCTGCCGGCAACCGTGTTCTGGATATTCTCGATGAGGATCCTGCCGTAGAAGAAATTTCCGGCAAAGAGCCGACTCCGGAGTTCACCGGCGCCAAGGCAGAAGACATCAACTTCAGCTATAACGATGGCGAGAAAGTCCTGAAAGATTTCTCCTTGGAGATTCCGAAAGGGTCTCACATTGGAATCGTCGGTAAGAGCGGAAGCGGTAAGTCCACCTTCCTGAAGCTTCTCATGCGGTTCTGGAACGTCCAGGACGGCAAGCTGGAAATCTCCGGCAAGGATATCAATGATATCAATACCGTAGATCTCCGAAATATGGAAGCTTATGTCACTCAGGAGACCGAGCTCTTCCACGACAGCATTGCCAGCAACCTGCGGATTGCCAAAGAAGATGCCACACAGGAAGAACTGGAAGAGGCCTGCAAGAAAGCTTCCATCCACGATTTCATCATGACCTTACCTCAGGGTTACGAAACACCTGTCGGCGAACTTGGCGACACCCTTTCTGCCGGTGAACGGCAGAGACTTGGACTGGCCCGCGCATTCCTGCACGGAGCGGATCTGGTTCTGTTAGATGAGCCGACCAGCAACCTCGACAGTTTAAATGAAGCCGTTGTTCTGAAATCTTTGAATGAGGAATTCGAAGGGAAGACCCTGGTCCTCGTATCGCACCGTAAGTCAACCATGCGAATCTGTGACAAGGAGTATTCCGTTGAAAACGGAAGGATGAGCTAGGTTGACCGATGCGGAAAAACTAAGAGTAGAAAAAAAGCGAAAAAATGAATGCGAGACAGTAACGGAGATGATCCGAATCTACTGTCACGGCAATCATCATGACAGGGCGGACAAAAAAGGACTTTGTCCGTCATGTCAGGAGCTTGCGGACTACGCTGTTGAACGAACCATGAAATGTCCCCGGATGGCTTATAAAACGTTTTGTAATAAATGCCCCATCCACTGTTATAAAAAGGACATGGAGGAACGAATCTCCACTGTGATGAGATACGCTGGTCCGCGGATTATGTTCCACCATCCGCTTATGGCTATGTACCATGCGTACTGCACAATCAGCAGTAAATCCGATACCAAAAAAGAGCCAAAGAAATAAGAAAAATTCCTGTCACCGGAGTGTGGCAGGAATTTTTTTTGTACATCGCGCGGCAGCGTTCGTTATATGCTTGACAAGGCTTGAAAATCCGATTACAACGGGGGTGAGAGAGTTTAGCAGAAAAGGAGGTACTCCATATGGAGGCTAAAATGAAACTCACCCCGGAACAGCAGGCTATCCTGGACGGTTCAAAAGGGGAGACCATGGCCAAAGTCATGAAAACTCTGGTACGCTACGGAGAGATCTTCGGTGCGGAAAAGATGGTGCCTGTCACTGGTCAGTACGGACATCTCGTTCTGAGCTTTGGGCTGACCTTTCTGGGGCCCGTCTTTGACCTGTATCAGCAGCTGATCGATGACGGATGTCTTTCCGGACAGAAATTTACGGCTGACCCCAAGCCGTACGATCCTAAAGTTCCGCAGAACCCGGTTCAGAAAATTGCCTCAAAAGCGATTTATGGCAAACAGAAACGGTATGAAAAAGAACTTGAGCAGCTCGGAATCTTAAATGAGGATTCTTACACCTGTACATGTTACCTGGATCAGGTTGGTAACAAGCCGAAAGAAGGGGATGTTCTGTCCTGGGCAGAATCATCCGCGGTCGTCTATGCCAACAGCGTTCTGGGTGCACGCTGCAACAGAAATTCCGGTATTCTGGAACTCTTTGGCTCTGTCGCCGGATACGTTCCCTATTTTGGACTGCTTCTGGATGAAAACCGGAAAGCTGACTGGGTCGTCGAACTGAAGACAACTCATAAACCTGACGCTCAGCTTCTCGGTTCTGCCATAGGCATGAAAGTCATGGAAGATGTCCCCTATGTCAAAGGTCTGGACCAGTATCTGGGTACAGAGCTGACGGAAGAAGCGACTACCTATCTCAAGGATTTTGGGGCCGCCACCGCAAGTAATGGAGCTGTTGGCCTGTACCATATAGCCAACCTGACTCCGGAGGCCAAAGAGTATGGCGAGTCACTGATTAAACCGGATGCCAAAACTTATGTCATTGACGATGCAGAACTGCAGCGGGTCAAGGACAACTATCCTGTAATCTGGAAGCACCCGGATGCCAAACCTAAACTTTGCTTCCTGGGATGTCCGCATATGTCTTTTCAGCAGATGATCGACTGGACGAACGCTTTGGAGAAAGGCCTGAAAGAGGAAGGACATACCAAGGTTCAGATTCCCACTGTATTTACCACTTCTACAGCCGTTCGAAAAGCTTTTGATAAGACAGAATATGCAGCAAAACTGAAAAAAATGGGAGTCGTTGTCAGCTATATCTGTCCACTGATGTTTATGGACAACCCGCTTTGGCAGGGACAGCCTGTCATCACCAGTTCCAACAAGCTTCGTACTTACACAACCGCAAGATTTTACTCGAACGACGAAATCCTCACCATGCTGACGAAAGGGGTGGAGTAACATGAAAGAATTCAAAGGACGCGCCATCGTACCCGGTGACATGACGACAGAAGCAGTCGTTACCCACAATGGATTTAACACTCTTGCCAGCATGCAGATGATGTTCATCCAGAGTAAAACGAAATGTGTCGATCAGAGTAATCCGGACCTGTACAAGAAGGTCCTTCAGGATAAGGCCCTATGTCTTCCCCAGACCATCGGCTCAACTACCGGCGGAATGTTTCTCTTTTCTTCCGTAAAAATAGGAAAGGCACCGGCATGTCTTCTGTTCTCCAAAGACATTGACTCCCTGGCAGCAGCGGGAGCTGTTCTCTCTGATGTCTGGGCACCGGAATCTCCCATGCCGGTCTATGACCGCCTCGGCGATGATTTTCTGAATTATGTCCAGGATGGCGATCAGGTTACGTTAAAACCCGACGGCACTGTAGTTGTCAACCGCTGAACATATTGAAATAATGACCAGCCCCTGTGGAGAATTCCACAGGGGCTTTACGGGTGTGATATGATAAATTTGCTATGAAAAACCAACCTTTAATTCTTGCGCACAGAGGCGCAAATCAATATGCGCCGCAGAATACCATCCCGGCATTTAAGAAAGCCATTGAGCTTGGCGCGGATGGTGTTGAATTTGATGTTCAGATGACCCTTGACGGTGTTCTTGTTGTCTGCCACAACTTTACTGTAGACCAGACGTCTGACGGGTCCGGCTTTATTTCAGAAATGGCCTTTTCTGAGCTGAGACAGCTGGACTTTGGTTCCTGGTTCAGTCCAGAATTCAGCGGGACGAAAATTCCAACTCTCGAAGAAGTTCTGGACACAGTAAAAGATATGAAACTTATTAATATTGAAATTAAGCGGCCGTCTGTTCCGCATCGACAGGATGTCGTGCAGAAGACCGTGGATACTATTCGCAGGTATTCGATTTCAGACCATCTGGTCGTTTCGAGCTTCGACTACTGTGTAATTGATGAAGTCAAGCGAATCGCGCCGGAGATAAAGTGCGGATTACTATACTCGTTCCGCGACCGGAAGAGATCTGAGATGGACCGCGGAAAGTACCTGACCATGGTAAAACAGCACAGGGCTAAGGCGGTTCATCCAACGTACAATTACCTGTTTTTGCCGACCTATTTGCTGCGCTGCAAAATTCACCACGTAGACATTAACGCCTGGGGCGTAAAGAAACCGGAGCACATGAAATATGTGAAAAAAATTCCGGTCAACAGTATTATTACAGATTATCTGGATTGAGGCGAACAAATGTGCTATAATGCATGGAATCCCAGGGAGGTACAGAGATGGATCATTTTGTGCTGCATTCCAAATTCAAGCCGACCGGAGACCAGCCGCAGGCCATTGAGAAGCTGGTTGACGGTGTCAACAAAGGCTATAAAGAACAGACCCTGAAAGGCGTAACCGGGTCAGGGAAAACGTTTACCATGGCAAATATCATTGCCCAGGTCAACAAGCCGACCCTGGTCCTGTCCCATAACAAGACCTTAGCGGCGCAGCTCTGTTCTGAATTCAAAGAGATGTTCCCGGAAAATGCCGTGGAATATTTCGTCTCCTACTACGATTATTATCAGCCGGAGGCCTATGTACCGTCTACTGACACTTACATAGAAAAAGACTCGTCCATCAACGACGAGATTGATAAACTGAGGCACTCTGCCACTCTTGCGCTGACAGAACGCAAAGATGTCATTATTGTGGCCTCGGTCTCCTGTATCTATTCCCTCGGCAGCCCAATAGACTACAAAAACATGGTAATCTCGCTGCGCCCGGGAATGGAGTACCCGAGGGATGAACTGCTCGAGAAACTTGTGGAAATTCACTATGAGAGAAATGACATCAACTTCGTTCGGACCAAATTCAGGGTCCGCGGAGACACGGTAGAGGTGTTCCCGGCAGGGGAGAGCAAACACGCTCTGCGCATTGAGTATTTCGGGGACGAAATTGACCGTATCTGTGAAATTGATGCTTTGACCGGACAAGTAGAGGGTGTTCTATCCCACGCCGCCATTTACCCGGCGACCCATTATGTTGTCGACCCAGACTTTATAGATGATGCCGTCAATGAGATCCTGCAGGAAATGCAGGACCGTGTGGCAGTGTTCGAAAAAGAAGGTAAACTTCTGGAGGCGCAGCGCATCCGCCAGCGTACTGAGTACGATATGGAAATGCTTAAGGAGACCGGATTCTGTACCGGCATTGAGAACTACTCCAGGATTCTCGCCAAGCGGGCCCCAGGTTCAACACCGTATACGCTCCTGGACTTCTTCCCAGACGACTGGCTCCTCTTTGTAGATGAGTCCCATGTTACTCTTCCGCAGGTTCACGGTATGTACGCTGGAGACCATGCGCGGAAAAAATCCTTAATTGACTATGGATTCCGTCTTCCCAGCGCCTATGACAACCGCCCGCTGAATTTTGATGAATTTTATTCCCATATTCACCAGGTTATCTTCACGAGCGCAACGCCAGGTGACTTTGAGAAAGAACACAGCGCCCAGATTGTTGAGCAGGTCATCCGGCCGACAGGACTTCTGGATCCTATGATCACTGTCAAGCCCATCGACGGGCAGATCGACGATCTGATATCCCAGATTCATCTGCGCGCCGATCGCAAAGAGCGGGTTCTCGTCACTACGCTCACCAAAAAGATGGCAGAGGATCTGACCGAGTTCTTCGAGGGCCGGGGCATTCGGGTCCGCTACATGCACAGCGACATCGATACCATCGAGCGAATGCAGATAATCCGCGATCTACGTCTTGGTGAATTCGACGTACTGGTCGGAATCAATCTTCTCCGTGAAGGTCTGGATATTCCCGAGGTATCGCTGGTTGCCATACTGGACGCCGATAAAGAAGGATTTCTTCGAAATGAGACTTCGCTTATTCAGACCATTGGCCGTGCTGCACGAAACGCCAATGGCGAAGTTATCATGTATGCGGACAGTGTGACCCCGTCAATGGAACGAGCTATTACAGAAACTCTTCGCCGCCGTAAAATTCAGGAAGCGTATAACGAGGAACACTACATTGTTCCGAAAACCATTGTTAAAGACGTCCGGGAAATCCTCGAAATCACTACAAAGGTGGACACCAAGACGCACAAGAGAAAGCGCCTGACAAAAGCGGAGCGTCAGGATATGATCGAGAAGATGACCAAAGAGATGCGCGCTGCGGCGCGGATACTCGACTTCGAGACCGCCGCTTATTACCGCGACGAAATTGCCAAATTACGTGATGGCACCTATATGGATGACGAGCCGAAAAAGCCCGCAAAGACCGGTAAACGAACCCGTGCGAAGAAAAATGGCCAGACCGCTTCGAAAACGGCAGGAAGGAGAACAGACAGCTGACTATGGCAAACAAGGATATTAAAGTTGTTGGCGCAAAAGAACATAACCTGAAAAATATAGATGTCACCATCCCCAGAGACAGTCTGGTTGTCTTCACCGGACTGTCTGGGTCCGGTAAATCGTCGCTTGCCTTTGACACAATATTTGCTGAAGGCCAGCGGCGGTATATGCAGTCCTTGTCTTCTTATGCCAGACAGTTCCTCGGACTGATGGAAAAGCCTAAAGTAGAGTCCATAGAGGGCCTTTCTCCGGCCATCTCTATTGACCAGAAAACGACCTCGAAAAATCCGCGTTCTACTGTCGGAACCGTTACAGAAATCTATGACTATCTGCGGCTTTTGTATGCCCGCGTCGGAGTACCGCACTGCCCAATCTGCGGCAGGGAAATCAAGGCACAGACCGTAGACCAGATGGTGGACCGGGTTATGAAACTTCCTGAGAGAACCAAAATTCAGATTCTGGCACCAATCGCCCGCGGACGGAAAGGCACATTTGCCAAAGCACTGGAAAACGCCCATCAGGCCGGTTTTGTTCGAGTTCGTATTGACGGGGAAATGCACGACCTCTCCGAAAATATCAAGCTCAACAAGAAGGTCAAGCACAATATCGAGATCATTGTCGACCGTCTGGTGGTCAAACCGGGAATTCAGAGCCGACTGTCCGACTCTATTGAGACCGCTCTGAAAATGTCAGAAGGCATTCTCATTGTCGATGTTATCGGGGGAGAAGAACTGACGTTCTCTCAGAACTATGCCTGTCCGGTTCACGGAGGCGGCATTGAAGAACTCCAGCCGCGAATGTTTTCCTTCAACAACCCTTACGGAGCCTGCCCCAAATGCACCGGTCTTGGTTCTTATACTTATATTGACCCAGATCTTCTGATTCCCAACAAGAATCTGTCTATCCGGGAAGGTGCCATCAACGGTTACGGCTGGTCCAAAGCGGAAGGCGGTACCATAGCCGAAATGTACTATGACGGCATTGCCAGACATTACGGCTTCTCGATTGATGTTCCGGTTAAGGACATGAAAAAGTCAAATCTCGACAAGATTCTCTACGGAACAGGCGATGAGCGAATTCAGTTCTCTCGAACCACGTCGTACAGTTCGGGAACCTTTACTGCCAGATTTGAGGGTGTCATTAACAACCTCATGCGGAAGTACGAGGAGACCAACTCTCAGGTTGCCAAACGCTCCATTGAGAATGTCATGGCCCAGCACGAATGTGAGGCCTGCCACGGCAAACGTCTTCGTCCAGAAAGTCTGGCCGTCACCGTCGGCGGAATGGACATCGATACTTTAACGCATCTGTCCATTACCAAAGAACTGGATTTCTTTGAAAACCTGAAGCTGTCAGACCGCGATATGATCATCGCCGATCTGATTTTGAAAGAAATTAAATCGCGCCTGCGGTTCCTGAAAAGTGTCGGACTGGAATATCTTGACCTGGCTCGAAGCGCCAGCACACTGTCTGGAGGCGAAAGTCAGCGGATTCGTCTCGCCACTCAGATTGGCTCGTCTCTCATGGGTGTTTTGTATATTCTGGACGAGCCGAGTATCGGTCTGCATCAGCGTGACAATGACAAGCTGATTGCCACACTCAAGAGGCTGCGTGACCTTGGAAACACACTGATAGTGGTCGAGCATGACGAAGACACCATGCGGGCTGCCGACTATATAGTCGACATAGGCCCTGGAGCCGGTGTAAATGGAGGTCAGGTGGTTGTAGCCGGAACTCCTCAGGAAGTTATGGACTGTAAAGAATCCATTACAGGACAGTACCTGAGCGGAGCGCGGAAAGTTCCAGTTCCGGAAGTCCGCAGACCAGGTAACGGCAAGTTTATTGAAGTTCACAAAGCAGCAGAGCACAACCTCAAGAATATTGACGTCAAATTTCCACTGGGTACTTTTACCTGTGTCACTGGTGTTTCCGGTTCCGGCAAATCTTCTCTGGTCAATGAAATTCTGTACAAGACGCTGGCACGGGACTTAAACCGCGCTCGAGTCTTCCCCGGAAAGTGCAAGGGTGTCACGGGACTGGAGAACCTGGACAAGGTAATTAACATTGACCAGTCTCCTATTGGACGGACACCGCGTTCCAATCCGGCTACGTATACGAATTTGTTCAATGATATTCGCTCTCTGTTTGCCTCAACACAGGATGCGAAAATTCGAGGCTACAACGCCGGCCGCTTCTCGTTCAACGTAAAAGGAGGGCGATGTGAGGCCTGCCACGGCGACGGCATTGTAAAAATTGAAATGCATTTCCTCGCCGATGTCTATGTTCCGTGCGATGTCTGCCACGGAACGCGGTATAACCGTGAAACTCTGGAAGTACGATACAAAGGCAAGAATATTGCCGAAGTGCTCGACATGACTATTGATGAGGCTGCGGATTTCTTCAGCGCTGTACCAAAAATATACCGCCGTCTCAAAACGCTGCAGGAAGTTGGTCTTGGATATGTAAAACTCGGACAGAGTGCCACCACTTTGTCCGGCGGTGAGGCCCAGCGTGTTAAACTGGCAACAGAACTGTCCAAGCGCTCTACAGGTAAAACCTGCTATATTCTCGATGAACCAACCACCGGCCTTCATACGGCGGATGTCCACAAGCTTATTGAAGTTCTGCAGAAACTGGTTGACGCGGGGAATACAGTTATTGTCATTGAGCACAATCTGGATGTCGTAAAATCTGCTGATTATATTATTGATCTCGGTCCGGAAGGGGGAGACAACGGCGGTGAAATTGTCGCTCAGGGCACGCCCGAACAGGTCGCTGCTGTCAAAGAGTCCTATACCGGCCAGTATCTCAAAAAGATGTTGAAATAAGCCTGCAAAGCTGTTAAAATATAAAACAGTTTGCAGACCGGGGTGTGGCGCAGCTGGTAGCGCGCTTGACTGGGGGTCAAGAGGTC
>CAYRKX010000062.1:0-13276 GCA_964425185.1 uncultured Eubacteriales bacterium | reverse complement strand
GTCTGACTCTTGGTGCTCCTGTCCTTGGTGCTCTGCTTTTCGGCGGTCTGGTCCTTGGCGGACTTACCCTTGGTGCTCTCGCCATTGGTGCCCTGACCCTTGGTGCACTTGGACTCGGCGCACTGCTTCTTGGCGCAGACTTTCTTCTTCGTCTCACTGGTGCTGCTGCAGGATTCCTGAATCCGCTTGATCTTGCCATCAATGGATTCTTTTTCCCGGTTATTGCTATTCTCAGAAACACTGTACATATTCTTACGAATATTGCTTTGATAGCCAAAGTAGGCTTGAGCCTTCTATTCAGACCAACTACTAAGGTTGTACAGGATTTCATTGCTGTTGTTTTAACTGTGATTTTTACTCAAACTATCGGAACATTGTCTGTCACAGTTATAGATGGCGGAAACGTAGTTTTTAGTGAAACCTATAAATTATTAGCTACACCATTTATCTTTATTGCAATAGATATTTTACTGGATATTGCATGGTTTGCTATTAATGGGATTATTGATACCGCACTTCTTCTCTTATAAGAAGAAACAGTAAACAAATAAAAAACGGTCGAGTGGATTTTCACTCGGCCGTTTTCTTGTTTTTTCTTATTTTTTATTATCTTAATCTTGCCGCCCTTTATGATGCTCTTTTGTCTGGGCTTTCTGTCGCTTGTTATTCATTGGATCCTTTATCCGGCCCAAAAGCTCGAATATAATACAGGACAATAGGAAGACTGACAATGGCGGATAAAATATCGGCAATTGGCTGGGCAGTCTCAACCCCTGAAAGACCAAAACAGGCAGGAAGAATAAAAATTAATGGAATGAAGAAAATGCCGGAGCGAAGAGAGGCAAGAATCAGAGCAGAACGGGCCTTTCCAATACTCTGGAGCAGCATATTGGAACTGACAGTTGTCCCTTGAAGAACGGAAGAAGCGGCGAACCACCGGAGAGCTGTTGTGCCAATGGCTATTACTGCAGGATCATCCCGAAACCATCGAATAATTGAGCCTGAAAAAACAAAACTTAGTATTCCAGCAATAAACAAAAAGAGGGTTGCTGCTGTTTCACAAAATACCCAGGATTTCTTTACCCGACTGTATAGACCAGCTCCATAGTTAAATGAGGCAACTGGCTGCATACCCTGGCCTATTCCAATAGCCACGGCGCCAACAAGAAAAGAAAATCGCCCAACAATACTCATGGCGGCAATAGCAGCGTCACCATAGACTTTGGCCTGTTGATTTAAAAAAACGGTAGACAGAGCAGAGAGAAGCTGCCTTGCCAGTGAGGGCGATCCAGTAGCAATGATATGCCAGATTGTTTTTCCAAACGATGACCCCAATCTGGCGATTAAGGCAGGAGAATATTGCACGACAGTTCTTTTTCCATGCATCATGTATAAAAGGATAAGGAAGCTGACAATCTGGGAAATACACGTCGATAAACCTGCTCCGGCAACTCCGAGTTTGAATATGAACATCAAAATAGGGTCACCAATGATATTCAGAATTCCACCGGCAGTCAGTCCGATCATGGCGTAAAAGGCTTTGCCCTCATAACGAAGGTGATTGTTCATGGTACAGCTTGTCGTCAGAAATGGACCGGAAATAAAAATCCAAAAGGCGTACTGCCGTGCATAGGGAAGAATGGTTTTTGTGCTGCCCAGCAGGTCGAGAACCGGGTTCATGAAAACCAGGCATAGTATGGAAATAACTGTCCCTAAGACAAAAGACATCCAGAAGGCAGTTGCACCGTAAGTTTTGGCATGATTTTCATCCTTTGCCCCAAGAAAACGGGAAATATAACTGCCAGATCCGTGCCCGCACATATAGCCGACAGCCTGATATAATGCCATCAGAGCGAAAACAACGCCTACAGCTCCCGATGCGCTGGTCCCCAGACGGCTGACAAAGTAGGTATCAGCAGTATTATAAATACTTGTTACTAGCATACTGATTATAGTTGGTATTGCCAGCCGCATAATCAATTTCGGAATTCTGGTCTGAGTCATGGTACGATACTCTTGATCAGCTTCCTGGTGTGAAGTTGTACCAGCTGTTTTTTCCAATCCTGTCATCCTTTCTTGGGATAATCTGTAGTAATTCTGTTATAAGAATAAACTAAAAAAGAACCAGTAAAAAGACCACACCTGACATTTACTATCAAGTGTGGTCTAATTTTTTACTTTTATTCTACAGTAACGCTCTTTGCCAGATTACGCGGCTTATCAATATCACACTTCCGGGCTTTGGCAGTGTAGTAGCCAAGGAGCTGAAGCGGGACAATCTCTACCGACGGCATAAAGAGTGGATAGGTTTTTGGCAGGTAAATCGCATGGTCGCAGATGTTGCCGACGCTCTCGTTGCCCTCATTGGCAACGGCGAATACCTGTGCACCACGGGCAATGACCTCTTTGGCGTTGCTGACGGTCTTATCCACCAGTCTTTCGCAGCAGCAAAGTGCAATAACAGAGGTGCCGGGCTCAATAAGTGAAATGGTGCCATGTTTTAACTCACCAGCAGCGTAGGCCTCGGAGTGAATGTAGCTGATTTCCTTGAGCTTCAGAGACGCCTCCAAAGCAACGGCGTAGTCCAAATTCCGGCCGATGAAATATGCGTGGTGCAGATAAGTGTAGGTTTCGGCAACCCGCTGAATCTGCGGCTCCAGTTCGAAAGTCTTGGCCACTTTGTCAGGAATAGTTTTCAATTCTGTGAGGAGTTCCTGTGAATAACTTTCTGTAATTGTGCCTCTTGCCAGCGCAATGCGAATGGCAATGAGATAGATCAGTGAAAGCTGGGTACTGTAGGCTTTTGTCGTGGCTACAGCAATTTCCGGACCGGCCCAGGTGTACAGAACATCGTCAGCTTCACTGGCGATGGAGCTTCCTACAACATTGACAATGGCCAGTGTGCGGGAGCCGGCTTTCTTAGCCTCGCGCAGTGCCTCCAGAGTATCTGCAGTCTCACCGCTCTGGCTGATAATAATGGTCAGAGTTTTCTCGTTAACCAGCGGATATCTGTACCGGAACTCGGAAGCAATATCGACTTCAACCGGGACTCTTGCCAGCTGCTCAATAACATATTTTCCTACAACACCGACATGGTAGGCTGAGCCGCAGCCGATAATATAAATGCGGTCGAAACTGTTGATCTGCTCGTCGGTCAACTGGATATCGTCGAGTTTAATGTGGTTATCTTTTGTAATCCGAGGGGAAAGAGTCTTGCGCAGCGCGTCTGGCTGTTCCTTGATCTCCTTCATCATGAAGTGCTCGTAGCCGCCCTTTTCTGCTACATGGACATCCCAGTCGACATGCTGCATCTGCTTGAGAACGGGCTCGCCATCTTCGTTGAAGAACTCAACGCTGTCGGATTTTACGACAGCAAGCTCTCCGTCGTTCAGCTTGTACATGTCCCGAGTGTGGTTCAGTACGGCTGTAATGTCGGAGGCGATGTAATTTCCTTCCTCACTGACAGCGACGATCAACGGGCTTGCCTTTTTCACGGCAATTAAGGTGTCAGGGTCTCGGGTATCCAGGATACCGAGAGCATAGGAGCCCTGTAACATATGAACGGTCTTTAAAACCGTCTCCAGGAAGTTTCCGTTGTCATTTTCGTCTAAGAGCGTGGCAACAACTTCGGTATCTGTATCACTGTGAAATACGTAGCCCTTTTTCTGAAGATCTTCCTTCAGCGGTGCGAAGTTTTCAATGATTCCGTTATGAACAACTGCAAATCGCCGGGAAGCGGAGTAATGCGGGTGAGCGTTCTTGTCACTCGGCTCGCCGTGAGTTGCCCAGCGGGTGTGGCCAATGCCGAGTTCACCCTTTGGAGTGTGGGTGTGCGCAATCTTGTTGCGGAGGTCGGCAATTTTGCCTTTGGACTTTACAATATCAATCTGGCCATCCTCCATGACGGCAATGCCGGCAGAGTCGTAGCCGCGGTATTCCAGTTTCTCCAGACCGTCGAGAAGGAGTGGAGCAACGTCGGAATTTCCATTATATCCAATGATTCCACACATGGAAATGTCCTCCAATAGTTAAAAATTTTAAATATATTATCACAACGTATGTCGTAAGTATACCCTAAATGACGCGAAAAAGAAAATGTGCTATATTGATTAGTATAATTTGGCGTACAGGAGAGAAGACAGTTTTTTTATGGTTTCTTCCGATTTAAAACAACAGGCAAAAAATTCCCTCAGTGGACACTGGGGCGAGGCCGTAGTTACCACCCTCGCAGCGGCAATTCTCGGCTCAACTGTAGTAAATTACAACTCCGAGGCCGGCATGATCGGCAGCTGGCTCAATAACCACAGTGACAATATCTTTAATGGAGGCACTCCGACTTGGGATGCCCAGTGGGCGGCTTTCGGTCATACTACCTTTGTGTTTGCAACTGTTCTGGTAATTATTTCGCTGCTTGTCGGTGGCCTTATGAACCTCGGCATTGTCGATTATTTCCAAAGGCTCAACTACCAGCAGCGCGCGCCCATGAGTGTACTGTTCTCCCATGTGTCACAGTATAAAGAAGCGTTTCTTGCCAATCTGCTAATATACATTTATATAACGCTTTGGAGTATACTTTTCATTATTCCCGGTGTCATTGCGGCGTATTCCTACTCTATGACGTTCTTCATTATGCAGGAAAATCCCGGAATTTCAGCCGGTCAGGCCATGAAAGCGTCACGGCGGCTCATGCGCGGACACAAAATGGAGTTATTTTTCATAGAACTGAGTTTCCTCGGCTGGGCCATTCTCAGCATCCTCACGTTTGGAATCGGTTACTTTTTCCTGAATCCGTATTTTGTGGCCACTAAGACCGCGTATTATGATTCCATACGAGTGCTGAATCGCCCGAAAAAAGAAGAGACGGAGTATGATGACAACGAGACGTTCTTTGTGGATGTCAACGACAAAGAAGATGATGACGAATGACAATCTGCGATAACTGCATGAATCTCTGTACCGACGAAGAAAATGAGACATACTGCGGTATTTCCATGGATGAAGACGAGTATATTATCTTCATGCAGAGTAAATACAGAGTATGTCCCTACTATCGCCCCGGTACGGAGTATGATATTGTCAAAAAACAGAATTAACTGTTGCGGTCGCCGTGAGCGTATTTCACGGTGGTGTAGCCCTGCGCCAGGATATTGCTCTTTCCGAGCCCGTTCGTGATGCTGTTTAGGCTGTTCTTCGCATCAAAACTGCCCGGGAGACTGCTCGGGCTTTTTTTCAGCGCAAAAACATAAATTCGGTAGCTGTGGGTGCCCGACGGCGGATACGGTCCAATATATTTCCCCGGATTCTCGCCCTGCTTGAGGCTGGTGGTCTTGACGAGTGCCTTCCAGTGGCACCAGTAGTTTGCGGATGAGTCCAGAATATAGACGGCGTAGGCTTTTGCGTCCGGAATGGCATTCCAGGAAACGGCAGGGCTTTGATTTTTGCCTCCGGCGCGCGTTGCGGCGCAGGCTGTTTTTAACCGCCCATTTTTGGCGATTGAGCCGCATTTTACACTGATGCTTTCTGCGGCACCGGCTGGAAGAACCAGCAGGGAGAGGCAGAGTATCATGGACAGCACAAGGGCTGTCAAACGACGAAGTTTCATATTCGTCCTCCTTTAGAGTTGGTATCTGATTGTATTTTACTGCTTGTATTTTACCGCGGCGGGGCCAGTTTTGCCAAGCTCCTTGAATTTTGGGTATTTGGTCAAAAATTTCCCTCAGCCTCCAGGTTCAGAGACGGGTTTTTCCACGAAAAGTCCGCCGCCGCATCTGTTATACTTATCTTGCACTCGTTGCTTATTCGGCTTTGTTCGGCCGAAGCAGCAAAGAGTTTAAAATGAAATGAAAAGGAATGATCCCCATGCAAAGTTCCCGCAAAATCCTGGCTCTTCTCCTGAGCCTCTTCTTTACCCTCTCGGTCTTCGGCGTCGCCGCATCGGCTGCCTCGCTTTCCAACAAAGATGAAATTACCTACACCAATGCGCCGCAGGTGTTCTCCTGGGTGTACAAAAACTACACGGATAATACTGTCGGATCCATCAGCATTACCCAGGGCCAGCTTAACTACAAACATGACGTAGCTGGTTTTGACGAGCCTGTTGAAGACCATGTTTCCGTATATGTTGTTGCCATTGCCGGAACCGAGAGCACAAATGGCATGGACAATAATGCGCTGACAGATATTCGTGTCGGCGGTTTTAACTGGGTCTCTGACTACGAAAAAGAAGTCAAGGCTGCCATTTACAAGGCTGTCCCGAAGGGATCCAACCTCTACATTACCGGCCATAGTCTCGGCGGCATGACCGCACAGCAGCTCGCCGGCGACCCGGACCTGAAAAATGACTACCACATTCTCTACACCCTGGCGTTCGGCTCTCCCATTGAGGCCCCGTTCCAGACTGAAGGCGTCGTCGTCCGCATCAATGACAAATACG
Organism: uncultured Eubacteriales bacterium; assembly: GCA_964425185.1. Taxonomy (GTDB): domain Bacteria; phylum Bacillota; class Clostridia; order Oscillospirales; family Acutalibacteraceae; genus RUG420. The sequence goes on along the minus strand of CAYRKX010000062.1, from coordinate 6,843 downwards.
ACTGGGTGCGCTACGTCAGCATCAACAGCCTCCTCTCTCTTGGCGATCCACTCAACTTAATAACCGAAGAAGATGTGGAAACACATTTCAGCGTCAAAGAGCTGATTGAATACTACAGTAAACTTTCCCAGGAAGACTCTGTGAAAACCGCGGCATCGCTGTTCGGCAATGTCTCCGACAAGAAAGATCCCGCAAACCCCGGAGATGTCGACGATGCAATCTGGTACGTTCACGATGCCAGCTATGCCAGCGAAAAGACCTGGGGACAGTATGATGTCACGGGCCGCAGTGCATATGACACAACGTTGACGCTGTATCCGAAAACCACGCAGTATTTTCATGCTTCGCTGACTGAATATAAATAAAAATTTGGCAGTATTGAAAAAACCGTGTCTTAAATGACACGGTTTTTTGTTTTCCTGAACTTTTTCTCTTACAGGTTGGACAATGTAGTGTCTTAAGGAAAAACAAAGACACAAATCTTGAGAAAAAGAGGGAAATCGAATGAGTAATGAAATGTATGAAGAAGTTCCGCAGGAGACTGCCGGAAAGTCCCGCTCCAGGCTTGGAGCAAAGGTAGTGGCCATCCTTATGGCACTGACTATGATGATTGCGTGTGTTGTTCCGACAGTTGCCGGACCAATTGGCCGCAATTTGACAGCTGCGGTGGTTTATCCCATTCATGGATCGCAGCATGTGGTTTCTGTTGTGGAGGGTGCCCGCTGGGCCCGGCATACCGTGGAAGTGCTGCCGATCTTTCCGATTGCTATGATTCCTGGTCCAATTGGTGCCTGGGTTGGCATGCCGGAAACGGGATGGGAACTCGCTCAGTTGGGTAAAGTGCTGACGCTGCCGGCGGTTATTCCAGTGGTCCATGCCACGATTTGGAACGGTATTGACCTTGCACTGCTTGGTACTGCAGCAGTCGCGACTCCTGCTGTTCTTGGCGTGGGCGCACTTGGAGCGGGAGCTCTGGCTCTCGGTGCTCCAGTAGCTCTTGGCGCAGCGGCTCTTGGAACGACTGCTGTTGTCGGCACAGGGCTGGCACTTGGTGTAGGTGCACTTGGACTGGCCGGTCTTGGTGCAGCAGGCCTTGGTGCAGCGGCTCTCGGTACTACTGCCGTTGTTGGTACAGGGCTGGCTCTCGGTGCTGCAGCTCTTGGAGCAGGTGCTCTTGCCACGACCGCAGTTGTAGGAACGACCGCGTTGGTTGGCACTGGTATTGTTGTCCACCGTCTGCTTAACAATTCGGATGAAAACAGTGACGAGCAGAATGAGAACACCGAGAACTCTGAGAATGGAACTTCAAGCGAGGATGGCAATGCTCAGAACACCGAGTCTGCCGAAACTCCGGCTTTGGCAGCAGAGACTGCTCAGGCATAATCCGGCTGCAGGTGCATAATAACTGAAAGGCAGTTTTTAGAGGCCGTACTTAAAGTTGTATATTCACCAAATTTGAACTGAATTTGTTGCGTACCCCGATAATTTGCATTTTGGCGAATTGTCGGGGTACTGCTTTCCCCGACACATTCGAAAATCTGGAAACGTCGGGGACGGGGCACTAACGCCTCCCTATCTGCCGAAAAATACATCTCGAATTTTCCATCTATTGAACATTTCTGCACCGAATGTGTCTATAATATATAAGGTCAAATTTTTGTTGACAGGGAAGGGACAAGACCGGACCCGGCTAATGCCAGCTCTGTCAGGAAAAAACAAGGGAAAACAAAGACCAAAAGGAGATTTCATTTTATGAGTTCATTTGTAAAGAAGCTTGCTGCAACCGGTATGGCTGTTGTTATGACCGCTGCTGTTGCGGTTACTCCGACATTTGCGGCAATCGGCGGGAACCTGCTGTCCACTGGAGTAAAAGCAGCACAGACTGCATCCAGAGTGGCACAGGCCAACAGCTTTTCACCGCGTAAGGCAGACGGCTACTGGTCCTCTCAGTTCAGTCAGAACGGCCAGACCGCCTATATGCTGATCGTTGACGCCATTAAGAACGGTAAAACTTCTGTTGCCATTCCAAGCGTTAACCAGAACGAACGCGCTAAATTCTGGAACACCATTAGCTGGGAGCATCCTGAGCTCTTCTATGCGAAGAACTTTGGTAGCAGTTCCCATAATGAAAACAATGTAACCACTTACACTGAGCACTGGTCTCTCGACTCCAACTGGCAGTCCGAGAAATCCGCCGTTGAGCAGGCCGCGAACAAGTTCCTCGCCAATGCTCCGAAGAGCGGTTCCGACTATGACAAAGAGCTCTACGTCCATGACAAACTTGCTAACGAGACAACTTATCAGCTGGGCAAAGATAACATCTATTACAGCCTGGTTCAGAAACAGGGCAACTGCATGGGTTATTCCTACGCGATGAAGTATCTCTTAAACAAGTTAGGCGTTACCTGCCGCACGGTTATTGGTAAGGGTGTTAATCCGGAAACGAATGGTCAGGAAGACCACATGTGGAACGTTGTTACCCTTAATGGCAAAGAGTATCTTACCGATGCCTGCTGGGACAGCACCACTAAGATTTCCAAGACTCTTCCGCACTACTATTTCAACCTGACCAAAGCTGAAATGAACCGCGACCATATTCCGAACGTTCCATCTGAGGAAAATAACTGCACCAACTCCGACCAGAACTACTACAAGAAGAACGGCATGTATTACAGCTCGGTTGCCGATGCTGAAAAAGCCATCAAGAATAACCTGAAAAAAGGTCAGGAAATGGCTGTAATGCTTCCGTCTCAGAGCGATGCAGAAAAGGTTTCCAACGACTTCATGAGCGCTAAGATTTTCAAGACAGGATCTTTCAGCGCCAACAAAGTTGTAAACCAGGTTGTTATTCTCAAGTTAAACTAACGGCCACAAATTCAACAGCCATCAATTCAGAACAATCTATAATTTGAAACTATAAAAGAGAAACCGCATTCGGGAGGCGTCCCGGGTGCGGTTCTCTTTTTGCCGGCCTGCACCTGAGCTTCCGCCAGCTCGCTTTACGCGAGCCGTGGCTAGTGGTACCTGTGGCATCACCCAGCACCTGAGCCGCGCCGACTTCAGTTTCTGCAAAAAAGGACATAAATTTCACCAATTCCAAACCTTAAATCACCGCAGCTTTTTGACTACCATAGAATTCAGAAACCCGAAGGTTAACTGTTTGAAGGAGTGGAATACATTGAAAGTACTGGAGTCAAAAATAATGCAGAGTTATGCCCGAATGGCCATGGACGGTTTTAATCAGGGCTGGCATGAGAGAAATGGTGGAAACCTGACCTATCGTCTGAAGGATTCTGACGTTGAAGAGCTGAAAGACGACTTCAACGAGAACGGCGAGTGGGAAGACTTCGGCTGGCAGGCCGGTCATGAGGCCGACAGCCAGTTCCCGGATCTTGCCGGTGAATACTTTATGGTCAGTGGATCGGGCAAATATTTCCGGAATATTCAGCTTGACCCCGCGGCCAACGTAGCTATTATCAAACTCAACGACAACGGTACGAAATTTATGAAGGTCTGGGGCCTGACCGAGGGCGGACGGCCGACTTCTGAGCTGCCGACCCACCTGGCAAATCTCCAGGTTCTCAAAGCACGTGACCCGGAGCTTCGCGTTGTTTACCATTGCCACCCGACCAACATCATCGCGCTAACCTACGTACTTCCGCTCGACAGCCGCGTCTTCACCCGTGAAATTTATGAGATGGCCACTGAGTGCCCCATCGTTTTCCCGGAGGGAATCGGCGTTGTGCCGTGGATGCTCTGCGGCGGCAAGGAAATCGGCGATGCAACGGCTGAAATCATGAAAACACAGGACGTTGCCGTATGGGCACATCACGGTGCCTTCTGCTGCGGCCATGATTTCGATGAGACGTTCGGTCTTATGCACACTATTGAAAAAGCCGCTGAGGTACTGGTCAAAGTCATGTCCATTACCAACTATAAGAAAAACACCATCACGCCCGACCAGTTCCGTGAGCTGAACGAGCCGTTCGGTGTCCATATTAACGAAAAATTCCTGTACGAAAAGAAAGACGGAGAGATCGGCCAGATGCCACCAGAGGAGGATTAACCATGCTTGTAGATACCAAAGCCAGAATTGGCGTATTTTCCATTGCTCTTGGAGCATATCTTCCCCAGTTCCCGCAGCTTGTCCCGGAATTCCAGGCTCAGTACGAGAACTACAAGAAGATGTTCCCGGATACCGTTGAATTAATTGACGGCGGTATGGTTACCACCAAAGAGCAGGCTCAGGCGGCCGGCGACAAATTTCGCGCAGCGGATGTCGACCTCGTTATGATGCAGCTGCTGACCTATGCCACTTCCTACAACATGCTTCCTGCGGTTAAGGACCTCGACGTTCCTGTCGTTCTGGTTAATATCCAGAAGAAACGCGTTCCGGACTATGACCACGCAGAAATCCCTGACTGGCTCGGCGAGTTGTATGCCTGCGGTGCCGTCGGTGAGATGGTTGCCGACTTGAACCGCTATGGCAAAAGACATGCAGTCATTACCGGCGTCGTAGAGGGCGGGGACCCGCAGGTTCAGGCGGAAATTAACGACTGGTGCATCGCCGCGCAGGTACGGAGACGGTTCAGAGATACGAATATTGCTCAGATTGGACGTCCGTACCCGGGCATGATGGACCTGTATATTGATGAGTCCAACCTGTATCGCCGGCTGGGGCTGTACACCAAGCAGGTTGACTGGGAGCAGATGTGGGCCATCGCGGACAACATTACCGACAAGGGCGCCATTGAGGCAAAAGTCGAGGACATTCACGACACATTTGAAATCCTTGGCGACTACCAGGAGAGCGACATCCACGAGATGGCCAAGTATGTTGTTGCTTTTGAGCAGTGGGTCAAAGACGAAAAACTCGGCCTCATTGCCTCGCACTACAACGGTTACGCTCAGGGCAAGGCCGGCGTGCTGGATTCCATGCTCATCCCCGCATTCTCCATGCTTATTAAGCAGGGCACAGCTTGCGCAGTAGAGGGCGACATGAAGGTTGCCATGGCCATGTCCATTATGAAAACAATCTGCGGCACAGGCCAGCTGTCGGAAATGTACTCCATTGATTTTGACGACGACATCTGCATTATCGGCCACAGCGGTTCGGGCGATGCAGCGATCTCTCAGGCTCACAAACCAACCATGAAGATTGTTCCGGTATTCCACGGCAAGACCGGCGGCGGATATCTCACACAGTTCTATCCGCCAGAGGGTGACATTACCTATCTTGCCATTACTCAGGACGGCGACGGCAAGTTCAAATTCGTAGCGGCTGAAGGTGTAAACCAGCCCGGCAAAATATTCCGGTTTGGTGACACCAATATGCGTACAGCATTTTCCTGCGGCGCACGCGAGTTCGTAAACCGCTGGAGCGAAGCAGGCCCGACTCATCATATGGCTGCAGGCATTGGTCATAATATTCATACTATTGAAAAAGTGGCCAAGATTATGGACGTCGACCTCGATGTTGTTGTGAAATAATTCTCACAAAGTGTATCCTGCGCAACATTTCCGCTCTGTGCTATTCTATATAATAAGAACCAGAGTACAACGGTTACGGAGGGATTATCTATGAAATTAGCAGTTTGTTACGACGAGCCGACCGGCGAAATCTTCCAGCATTTCGGAGAGACTCCGTCGTTCAAAGTCTATGACATTGAAGACAATAAAGTGGTAAAGAGCGAAGTTGTTCCTACGGGAGATAACAGCCACGCTATGCTGGTTGTGTTTCTGTCTGAGCTCGGGGCCAACGCACTGATCTGCGGCGGAATTGGCATGGGTGCCAAGACCCGTCTCGACAATGCAGGAATTAAACTGTTTGGCGGTGCAAAAGGCAGTGCAGACGCTGCGGCTCAGGCTTACCTGGACGGCAAGCTCGAGTATGATCCGCTGGCTGCGGAGCACCACGGGCCGTGTCACTGCCACCACTGAATCGCCCGGAAAAGAAAAAATTGAGCCGCGCTGAGGGTGGAGCCCCCGGCGCGGTTTTCGTGTACCTGGCGCCCCTTTGACAAGGCGTCTATAATAGGGTTCAAGAAAGCTATAAGGTGGGTTTACGCTATGAAAGATTATCGGGTTAAGACCCAGGGGATCTGTCCCCAGGAAATCGACTTCAGTGTCGAAGATGGAAAGCTGTACAATGTTCAGTTCATGGGCGGGTGTCCGGGAAACACCAAGGCCCTGGCAAAACTTCTGGAGGGAACCGACGCACAGCGCGCCGTGGACCTTCTGAAGGGGAACACGTGCGGATACAAACCGACCTCTTGCGCGGATCAGCTGGCGAGAGGTGTAGAACAGGCATTGGAAGAGGATGAATAACATGAAAGTTCTGATGATTAACGGAAGCCGCCGCGAGCACGGCAATACCAACTACGCACTGAATCTCATTGCGGATTCTCTGAAAGAAGAGGGTATTGATTCGGAGATTGTTTTCGTCGGCAAGGATGCCACGAATGGTAATCTGAACCAGCTCATTAAAGAGCTTCGCCCGAAATGCGCGGAGGCAGATGGATTCGTTTTCGCGTCTCCGGTCTACTATGCATCTCCAACAGGCGAAATTGAGGTTGTTCTGGACCATCTTTTCTATGGCCAGGCAGGCAAGGACATGCGCCATAAACCGGCCGCTGTTGTTGCGGTTGCCAGACGTGCCGGCACGACTGCTACCCTGGACGCACTCGCCAAGTATCCGACCATTAACCAGATGCCGGTCGTCAGCTCCAGCTACTGGAACGAAATCCACGGCCGCAACCTTGGTGAGGCGGAGAACGACACCGAGGGCGTTGGTGTCATGAAACAGCTCGGCAAGAACATGGCCTGGCTGCTGAAGTGTATTGA
>CAYRKX010000061.1:5786-13340 GCA_964425185.1 uncultured Eubacteriales bacterium | reverse complement strand
CCTGCGGCACATTGCCAAGCTGGTAGGGGACAAGTATGCGCCAGACTACCCGGAGGACTGCCTGCAGGAGACCGACGAGGTTATTGCCGCCGGGACCATGCTGGGAGTAGAAATAAAAGTAGAACACCTGACCGGAAAATGCGGACGGGAGGTCTTGAAGGCGCGGTGTGGCGATTGAGCGGCCGGAGCGGTCAATAGTGGCGGATGGCAGAAGAGGGGAGGCAGCTATGAACCACAGGTTCCTTTTTTATAGGTGTATTTCGTTGCGCCCCGGGACCCTGTAAAATGTCACAGGTGTGACATTTTTAGTGCCCCCGGGGCGGAGTTAAAATAGGAGTGCTGGGCACACCTGGAGGCTGGATAGAGGCCTTTTTCAGCACACCCGGAAGCGTGGCGTAACTTTTGGAAAGAAAGTGGCCAAAACCGTGGAAATCTTACCAGAATTTAGCCGTTATATTTCCAATAATCTGAAAAAGCGGCTCCAAAAGCTGTCAAAATGCCAGTACAACTACAACTTCTGACAATCTGCAAGATATTTTTTGGAAAGAAAACACTTAAAACAGGCAATTCTTTCCAAGGCCCTTTGGCACTATAACACCAACACATCAAACGGCCCTTTGCCAATCAACAACCATAATCAAGCCAAAAAGAGACCCTGATTTCCTGTGAAATCAGAGCCTCTTTTTTTGCGCTAGTTTACACGGATGTGTGCGAAGCGGTGCGCCGCCTCACCGTCGGGTCAATCTCCGACGCCATCTCAATAAAATCCTTCATTGGCTGCGAAAGATACGTGTCACTCCGGTACACGAGATGCAGCTGATACTTCTCGTCCGACCCTGCAATCCGGTACATGGCCATATTCGCCGGCAAGTTCACCTCATGGTTGACAACGAACGTGCACCCCAGCCCCTCGCGCGCCAGCCCGAGTGCCATGTTGTAGCTGCTGGTCTCGTAGGCAATATGCGGGTGAATGTCATTCTGCCGGAACAGGTGGTCCGCCATTCGCCGGATGCCGCGCCCCTTCTTTAATAAAATGAACGGTGCCTTTGCAAACTGACTCAGCTGGATCTCCCCGGGGCCCGGAACGGGGTCAGCCTCGACGGCCGCCGCAAATTCGTTGTCGCTCCGTGTGGCCAGCAAAATATCCCTCTCGGCGATCAGGATATTTTCCAATCCCTCTTCGGCATAACCGGTAAATGCAAAATCCGCACTGCCATTCCGTACAGCTTTGAGCTGGTCGATGTAGGCACCTTCCATCAGTACGAGTTCCACCTGCGGGTACTTCTTGTGAAACCGTGCAAACAGCTGGGGGATGAACCAGGCACCACGGGTGGAGGTGACCCCGATGGTAATACGGCCGGTTACGCTGCCGCCGATGTCTTCCATTTCCCGGCTGAACTGTTTTTCCAGCAGCTCAATTTTTTCGGCTGTGGCGAGGAAGCGCTCTCCGGCGTAGGTGAGGCGGATAGGGACCGAGCGCCGGTCGAACAGCTGGACTCCATATTCTTTTTCCGCATTCAGAATGTACTGACTGAGTGATGGCTGCGAAATATATAGTTTTTCCGCCGCCTTGGAAAAGCTGTGCTCTTCCGCTACGGCTTTTACATAAGTAATGGTCTTGTCACTGATCTTCATAGTTGTGCTCTCCCTGTGGTGCAAGGTGAGTGCGGGACGGGTGCAGGGTGCACCAGCGCGCCTCTGCGTGGCGCTGCCTTCAAGCCGCCGGGAGCTGTGGCCAGCCCGGCCGGGCCCGTCGGACGGCAACGCGCCAGCCTCAGCCGGACCCGGCTGACGGTGCCGCGCCCCGCCCTTGATCTCCTCTCCACTGTATCATAAGCAAACGCCTATATCAATCATAAAATATATAGTATTGGACTTATTGAACACGAAGACCTATAGTCAAGGTGAACAAAAAAGAAGGAGGTCGGAATATGAATTTTAACTGGTCTAACACCGCTGTCATGGGCGCAGGAACGACGCTGGCGCCGCTCCTTCACGCATGCCGCAAAGATCAGAGATTTTCCTATTATCTCTATTTTCCCAAAGACTTCCACCCGGTTAAGAAGCCCGCAGAAAACCTTCTGGTCGTCATCCACGGAACGTTCCGCGATGCCCAGAGTACCATGGGATCCTTTGTTGACTTCGCCAACAAGACCAACACGGTAGTCCTGGCCCCGTTGTTTCCAACCGGTATTGAGGACTCCGAGGATATCCACAATTATAAGTTTATCAAGTTCCACGACATCCGGTTTGACGAGGTTGTCCTGGACATGATCGACGAGGTGGAGGAGACCTTCCACTTCAACCCGAAGCGCATTATGCTCTACGGATTCTCCGGAGGCGGACAGTTTGCTCATCGCTTCCTGTATCTGCATCCCGACATTCTGCACTCCGTTGTCATCGGGTCCCCGGGCCGCATTACTTACCTGGACCCGGAAGAGGACTGGTACGCCGGCATTCGGGACTTCGAGGAGCAGTTCGGAAAGCCCCTCGACTTTGAGGCTTTGAAGAAGCCGAAGATCCTGTTGTTCGTCGGCGGCGATGACACCGAATCCATCGATATGTCTGGCGACGAGAGTGCAAACGATGCCGCCGACAAATTCGGCTCCAACCGCCTGGAGCGGCTGGAAGCCCTCTATAACAACTATAAGGAGCACGACATGGACGTATCTTTCGAGGTCGTCCCCGGCGTAGCCCATGAAGAGGAAAAGGTGACCGCTGTGGCCGCCGGATTCTTCGCCCAAACGATTTTGGAGGAGGAAGAAGACAATGAGTGAGACCCTTTGTAAAATTTTTGTACCCTACGGAGCACTGGGTACAGGTATTTCCGAGGAGTCGTTCCAGAACGGCGTAAAACTTGGCCCGGATGCCATCGTCTGTGACGCCGGTTCCACCGACTCCGGTCCATATTATCTCGGCACAGGCAAATGCAAATATGCCCGCGATGTACTGAAAGAAGATTTCACACGGATGATCCGTGCCGGTCAGGAACTCCATGTGCCCGTTATGATCGGATCCGCCGGAACGTGCGGCACCGATAACGGCGTAGACGACATGTTCGACATCGCCAAAGAGATCTGCGGCGAACTGAACTATCACGCCAAGATTACGCGGGTTTACTGCAGCCAAGATCCGGAAGTCCTCAAGAAGAAATTCGAAGAGGGCAAGGTAAAGCCGCTCGCTGGCGCACCGGATATTGACGAGTCCGTCTTTGATGAGTGCACCAACATCGTCGGCGTAGCCGGAGCCAAACCGTTTATTCAGGCTCTGGAAGACGGCGCAGACATCGTAATCTGCGGCCGTGCTACCGACACCGCAATTCTTTCCGCTGTTCCGCTGATGAAAGGCGTAGACGCCGGTCCCTGCTGGCATGCAGCCAAGACCGCTGAGTGCGGTTCTCTCTGCACCACCAACCCGTCCGGCGGCGGAGTATTCCTGACATTCGACAAGCACAGCTTCACTATTGAGCCGACTTCTGACGACAGCCAGTGTACTCCGTACTCTGTATCGGCTCATATGATCTATGAAAACGCAAACCCGTACCAGCTGCGTGAGCCTGCCGGTGTTCTGGATACCAGTCATGCGGTCTATACCCCGTTGGATGACAGACGCGTCCGTGTTACGGGAAGCCAGTTCACTCCGATGGCTCCAACAACAAAATTGGAAGGTTCATCGCTTGCCGGATATCAGACCGTCACCGTTGTCGGACTGAAAGACCGCCAGCTCATGAAGAACCCCGAAAAGTGGCTTGCCACGATGAACGGCTATGTTCAGAACAAGATGAAGAAGTACGACCTGGACCCGAATTCTTACAGCGTTGACTTCAAGATGTACGGTTACAACGCCGTCACTCCGGCAGAAGAGGGCTTCACCCCTGAGGAAATTGGACTGGTTATGATTGTTACCGCAAACTCTCAGGCACTCGCAACCCGAATCGCCAAGATTTATAACCCGTATCTGCTCCACTTCCCGGTAAAGCTGGACGGCCAGCTTCCGTCCTTCGCACTTCTGTTCTCCCCGGCAGAAATTGAGAAGGGCCCGGTCTACTCCTTCCGTCTTTTCCACGCGGTCGATGTAGACGATGAAATGGAACTCTTCAGGACCAGAACGGAGGTAGTATGATGACACTGGCTGAAACTGCGAAATACGTTCGCTCCAAAAACGCTGGACCATTCTGGATGACCATCGACATCTTCTGTGACGATGACGAGTCCTACAACAAGATTAAAAATTCCACAAACCTGACGCCGGAAAAACTGAAAGAGATTTACGGTGTCCCCACTGTTGAAAAATATGTTCTGGACGACCTCAAGGTTGTCAAGTTCTCCATGCCGCGGCCCTTCCCCCAGGGTTCTCCTCATGACGCGGACATGCATGCAGGACAGCAGTACATCCGAATCCTGGATATTGAACTCTAGGAGGTAGGTTATGACTAAAGCTGTCCTCTCCTTAGTCATCCTCGTTGTGGTCGTAATCCTGATGCTGATCGACAAGATCCCCTCGACCACATTGGCATTGACAGCGGCCGTCGTATGCTGTGCTCTCGGCATGTACAACTTCAAAGACATTATGAAGAATGTCGGCAGCACAACGGCGGTATTAATTATCAGTCTATCCATCCTTGGTGCAGCACTGTTCCACTCTGGCCTGGCGCAAAAGATTGCCAACGGCATTCTGAAGGTCACTGGGCACAGCGAGCGGGGTGTCATTCTGGGCATCCTCATTGCAAGTATTCTCCTATCCGCTATCAGCAGTAACACTGCGGTAGTCCTTATGATGATTCCCCTGGTCAAATGTCTCAGCCAGGAGCTCGACATCTCGCTCAAGCGCACCATGTTTCCCCTTGCCATTGGCGCCGGCCTCGGCGGCGGAATCACTCTGATTGGCGGCACGTCCAACGTCGCCGGCAACCAGGTCTTAGCAGATGCACATCTTCCCACTATGGGCTTCTGGAGCCTGGGCTGGGTCGGCATTCCGGTCGCAGTTGTGTCTGTCATTCTTATCGTTTTCCTTGGCGATAAACTGACTCCCAAAGTCGAGGGCGGTTACGATGGCGAAAAGATGGATCTTAGCGTCATGAACACCAAGGGCAACAAGCGCAAGATGATCATTACGGGTATTATTACCCTTGGCACAGTTGTTGCCATGATGATTTCTACATCGGCGCTGTTTGTTGCCGCTCTGATTGGCGCTATCCTGGTTATCTTTACCGGCTGTGTCTCTGAGAAAGACGCGTTTGACGCCGTAGATATCAAGATGCTTATCCTGATTTCGTCTTTCAGCGTAATCTCCGATTCCATTACCAACACCGGCGGAGACAAGCTCATTGCCAAAGGCTTCGTCAAGATGGTCGGCCCGAACGCAAGCCCGATTCTCATCTGTGCAGCACTCTTCTTCGTCACCGCACTGCTTACGCAGTTCCTGTCGAACATTGTTGCCATCATGATGATGGGCCCAATCGCGATCAGTATTGCGACGGCACTGGCCGTCAACCCGGTCTCCATGGTTATGACCGTAATCATTGCCGGCAACGCCTGCTTCGCTACGCCGTTCGGTTCTCCGTATCTGACGATCATGATGCCGACTGCAGGGTACAAGTTTAAAGACTATCTCAAGATGGGCACACCGTTTGTTATCCTGTACTGGATTGCAACTGTCATTATTGTGCCGCTGGTATGGCCTTTTAAAGTATGATTCCTTTACAAACTGACATATATAGCAGAAAAGCCGCTGGGCTGTCGTCTTTGACGCAGCTCGGCGGCTTTTTCTTGGTTGTGGTGTTTTGGGGTCACTGGTTGCTGTAGAGGCTGAGCCGCCGCATGCGCGACGGCTTTGCCGGGGGGCTGGAGCGGCTTATGGCAGTATATTGGGTTGCTTTGCGGCACACCCGGTGGCGTGGCAGAATCTTTGGAAAGAAAGTGGCCAAAACCGTGGGCATCTTACGCGGTTTTGGCCGTTATTTTTCCAACAATTTTTAAAACAGAGCTCTAAAGCGCCTGAAATGCGAGTAATGCTACACATTCAATAGCTTTGGAGCATATTTCTTGGAAAGAAATCCGCAAAACAGCGACATTTTTTCCAAACGTGTTTTTGGGCATGTTTGAAGAGGCTTAAGAGTGTGTTTCCAACCGCGCTTCCAGGCGCGTCCTAATGCGCGTCCGAAAGGCGGGCTCAGGACCCGTACTCCGTTTTCTCGCTCTGCGAAATTAAGATCGTGAGTGCCAGAATAGCGAGACTCAGAACCAGGGTCCATACAAAGATCGGCTTGTACGCAGCGTCCCCTGTGGTGTAGACGTAAGCCCGCAGCGGGCTGCCGCCAATGCGCATGACTTCCGTTACCAGCAGCATGAGAATCATGACCATGCCCTGGGACATAACCGCACCGGTCGCAAAGAACTTGGTGCGGACCAGATGCCGGTCGTTAAACGGGTAAGCCTCATCATCCAGATAGATGTACGCCGAATTCGTGTTACCAGCGGAAACAAACATGACACTGAGCAGAATACCAGCGAGCATAAAGCCCGGGCGGAACGTCAGCAGCAGGCAGGAACACAGGAGCGCCAGGACAATGCAGACATCCTCATAGCGCTTCACGCCGGTCAGTTTCTTGAGCGGCTTGCCAATGACCTTCGAGAGTCCAATGCCCAGTCCATACATAATATAGACCAGGAAAACATAATTGCTCTGACCGGTAGCGGCGAAGTAGATGAGTCCAAATGTATTCATGAATGTTCGCATCGCCCCGTACCAGAAGGTCCGCTTCGCATAGTCGCGGTACACCATGGGATGAATGAGGGCAAACACAATTAGAAGAACAGAGTAGGCCGTCAAAATCCAGAACGCATAGCGGGTGTCGGCGGTCTCCTTATAGAAGCAGACGGCGAGCGTTGCCAGCATGACAACAACCGTGGCAATAATGGTGTAGTGGGAGCGGCCCTGGTGGTCGAACATCGGAGTGGACCGTCCCGGGTCGGCTTTCCATTTTCCGCGCATGAAGAAGTAGGTGAGAACCTGCAGGACCAGGTAGACGCCGAGAACAATATTGAAGTGCTGGTGCCGGAGCAGGAAGACCACCGCAAGAATCAGGACGAGCGCCAGGTAGCTCGCGGGCACCGCGGGGTTAGACTCCCATGTGTTGTTCCGGCGCTTGTAGTCCCGGCAGGTCCGAAACATGGGCGCGTAAATGGACATGCCCAGGCCAATGAGCACAGCGCCCACTGACCATAGCGGCGCATACAGAGTTCCGAACATGGCGACGACCGTTCCGATCATAGAAAGGATGAGGTCGGTCAGCAGAATGCGGGTGGGGTTGGTAATGCGCCCGAACCCCTGAATGGAGAAAATAAACGACTTCTCCATGACAATGAGCAGAACAACCGGCAGCAGGTAGGCGTAGACGCCGGTGTGCTGGAAGACCAGGCCGGAAAAAATGAGTGTCGGCACAACGGAGGCACCGACGGTCAGCGCCCCGCCGAGCGTGTACCCCAGGAAGTTTTTGGTATTATTCAAGGCGATTCACCTCTGGATTTTTTGCTTTTACTATAGTACCACAGT
>CAYRKX010000061.1:0-5686 GCA_964425185.1 uncultured Eubacteriales bacterium | reverse complement strand
TTTAAGCATATATTTCGGTGCGCCCGGGGCCCTGTAAAATGTCACACCTGTGACATTTTTGACCACCCCGGGAGGCGTTTAAAACTATAGCTGTCTAACGCAGGGAGTGCCCAGCGGCGAGGGTGGAAAGGGGCACAAAAAACTCCTGCAACGTTTACGTTGTCAGCTCTGATAAGGGTAATATATTAATCGACTCCGGTCATTATGATGACGAAATCCGGGACTATATCTATGAGATCGGCGGGCTGGATGCCATCCTGCTGACTCACGGACACTGGGACCACACCTTCGGACTTGACCGCCTGAAGGCAGATTCCCCAGATGTACCGGTGTACATGCCCGAGGATAATACGCCGGGCCACTGCAGAGGCTGTGCTCTGTATTACTTCAAAAACGAAAATGTTCTGTTTACGGGCGACACCATTATGAAACGCGTAGTAAGTCCCATCCGGCTGTCCGGCAGTGAGGAAGATCAGAGAAATTCCATTCTGAAATTCACAAAGCTGGGTTACCCGGGCGATACACCGGTCTATCCCGGCCATGGCGAATCTACCACGTACGGCTATCTTATGAAACACAATCCTGAAGTAAAGGGAGTCTTAAAATGAAAAAAGTTATTGGAATTATCAGAAACGAATGCGGCACGATCACGAAACTGGTATTATTAGATCTGGACACCGAAAAAAAATATGCTGTGAATCCCGGTAAAGACACCGAGGCCCAGTTCGGTCGGTACCCGGTGTACAATGATAACCTGCAGCTGATAGGCAACCGGGGTCTGATTATCCTCGAGAAAACAGATTCCAATGTGAAAGTCATGACGTGTTCGGGGTACTATGTCCCCGAAGGCGATGAATCGCAGATTATTGCCAAAACGACACGACTCAATATGCGAATTGTCAATGCGGCGGTTCTGACCGATGCCGACGGAAGACAGTTCATCTGCACGCCGGGAATAACGGCAGTCATCGTGCGGAATCTTCGAGCGATGAAGTGATTATCAATCGCAGCGTCGCCCCGCTGGTACATTTTAACGGCGGAACCCGGGCTTACGTAGAGCTCCCCACGGAGTCGAACCATTGGATCCATGTGAATGGGGAAGAGGCCGTGTGGACTTCCAACATGCGGCTCTTGTACCGCTGTGAGAAGAGAGACGGGGTCTGGAAGATATCGGACATGACGTCAATCTTTGAGATGGATAAGCTGGCTCCGGTGGTCCCCGGTACGGATCTTCACATTAATCCGGAGGATTTGAAGGGCCTGCGGCGGTCGTATAAATGGCTGTCCTATGTCCGCATTCAGGCGGGTGGCACAGTCAGCAATGACCTTCTCGGCATCGATCGCCCGGAAGAGGTCCAGAAAGTCTATGACCAGGATGAGGCGTGGATTTCTGAAGAAAACTGAGGACGGCGCAGGAATTTCCCTGTGCCGCCTGACAAAGAGGTAGCAGAGAACATGCGAAAGGACAAAATAGCCATTCTAATTAAAAGAGCGGCACTGGAGTTTGAGAAAATTTCCAATCCGGTACTGGCGGAATACGATTTGACGGCGGCGCAGTACAGAGTTCTGAAATACCTGTATTCCCTGCCAAATGAGACGGCGCGAATTGTAGACATTGAGAAAGAATGTTCCATTACGCATCCGACGGCGCTGGGGCTTCTGGACAATCTCGCCAAGAAAGGATTTGCCGTCAAGGTTGTCAATCCGGAAGATGCCCGAAGCAAAGTTATTGCCCTGACGGACAAGACCAAAGATATGCAGGACGAGCTGGAAGGCGTCGGGGACCGGCTGGAAAATAAGCTGACAGAAAATTTGAACCAGGAAGAGAAAAAGCAGCTTCTGGGTCTGCTGCAGAAGATGCTGAAACTCAATTAAAGATGTGACATTTTGGGGGCTTTTGTGGTGCTTTAAAACTATAGCTGCTCAGGGAGCATGCCCGGCGACGTAAAAACTGAAATTTCTGAGACGCCCGGCGGCGTGTTCGACTCTTCGGAAAGAAAGTGGCCGAAATCGTGGGCTTTTTCCACGGTTTCGGCCATTATTTTTCCAACAATCCAAAAAACAGGGCTAAAAAACGCCTGAAATGCGAATACGACTACACACTTGGCAACTTTGAAGCATATCTCTTGGAAAGAATTGCCTGAAAAAAGTCACTCTTTTCCAAACACCTCCCGGCCGGCTAACGCCAATAGTGAATGCTCAAAGAGGCTCTTGGCTACTGGGCGCAAAAGCTAAGCTCTCCGTTCCCGCCAGGGTTGGCGCGTTAGTTGCTGCCGCCGGTGGGAGGCGTGGCTTACTTCAGCCGGTGCACGCGTTTGTGCTTCACAACACCGCGCTGATACTCGTATTTCGGGTACCCAAACCCGACAATGGCCAGTGCGGTGTGGTCTTCCGGAATTTCCAGAAGCTGACGGGCCTCGCGGCTTTTCAGAATCTGTTCTGCTCCGTAGTTGGTAATGACTGTTCCCAGGCCGTAGGCATTGGCCAGCAGTTCAAAGTAGGCGGTGGCGACACCGAGCTCGGTGAGATCGCCATCATGGAAGCGTCGTCCGACCACTTTGTGCGCCATAAACAGGTGGGGAGCGTTGTAAATAGCCAGTTTGTGCATGTCTTCCGGCTCGTTGTTCTGTGAGCCACTGTTTATTCCGCTACCAGTGTCGAATAAATTCATCTGTTGGTAGGGGAATACGGCTTTGTATAGACGCTGCATCGCCCGGCGGGATTCCACAACGCTGAACTGCAAACCATAGCTGTTGCCTCCTGTGGGTACTGCGCCCATGGCGTCGATTAGCTGGTTGATGACGCGCGGGTCGACGTCCTCTTTCCGGAAGGCGCGGCAGGTGCGGCGGTATTGAACCAGGCGGGTCATCTCGTCGGCAGTGGAGGCATCCGGGCGCTTCGGGGCGTCATCGGCGGAGACTCCCAGGACAGAGACGGCGCCCTCGGGACATACGGCCATGCAGTGCTGACATCGCCAGCAGCCCCGCCAGCCGAACTTGCTCTGATTGGTCATTTCGGGGAGGCTGTTTCGCATGTGAATGACGTCGGCACCGACCAGGTTCCCGGGACAGACCTCGACACATTTCCCGCATCCGGTACATTTGGATGGGTCGACATTAAAATTTGCTGTTCTCATAAAATATCGCCTTGCTTTGGGTACTGTTTATTGTTTGTGTTTTGTGGTGGGAGTTGGGGGCGATTGAGGGGCGGGTAACGTTTTCGGTGTTCTGGGGCTGCTGTATGGCTACGGGACACCGGTTCTGTTGCCCAGGGTACCGCGTGCCGCTCCTGTGGAAAGTTTTGGAAAAAAGTGGCCGAAATCGTGAAAATTTTTCCACGGTTTCGGCTGTTAAATTTCCATCAATCCAAGAAACTGGGTAAAAATACACCTGAAGTGCGAATAATACTACGCATAATACGAGTCTGTAAGATATCCCTTGGATAGGAATGACTAAAAAGAGCCAAATTTTTCCAAACAAGTTTTATGACGTGTTTTAGGACAGGCTAACAGACAAGTTATCGAACAGTTTTGGCGCGCCTGGCGGCGTGTTTGACCCTTTGGAAAGAAAGTGGCCAAATCGTGGAAATCTTACACGGATTTGGCCGTTATTTTTCCAACGATTCTTAAAACAGGGCTCTAAAGCGCCTGAAGCACGAGTAAGACTACACATCTGACAGGTTTGAAGTATATCTCTTGGAAAGAAATCCGCAAAACAGCGGTATTTTTTCCAAACGCCTCCCGGCCGGCCAGCCTCTGGCATTTTGCCAGCCCCTCATTCATTACCTTCCAACAACCCGTCCGTCCCGGAACTTCATATTCCGCATTGGCAGGCCGCTTACCAGCTCTGACGGGAACGCAGCCTCAATTCGACTGACATCTTCTGCGCTCAGGTCCAGCGACAGCGCATCAATAGCATCCTGCAGATGCTCCTTGCGCGTCGTCCCAATGAGCACACTCATGTCGGGGTTCTTCGCATACACATATGCCTGCGCCAGCTTCTCCACTGTCGTATCCTTTTCAGCGGCTATCTTCCGCAGACCGCCGAGCAGCTGTTCCTGAAACTCTGGAGACAGACCAGGCCGTCTCCAGGCGGGGGAACTGTCCGACAGAAGCCCGTGGCACAGCACGCCAAACGTAATGGTCTCAATTCCGTTGCGTCTGGCCGTGTCAAGCACTCCGTTAGACTCAATGCTCCGGTTGGCAAGCGAGTAGTCCATCTCCAGCAGCTTAACGGGATGTACCTTCGCAGCCCGCTCCAGCTTATCTGCTGAGAGCTGTGTCAGTCCAATACTGCGAATGTATCCTTCGTTTTCAACCTCTGTCAGAGCCTGCATTAAATCTTCCACCGGAACGGATTCATCCATCCGGGCCGGCTCGTACAGGTCAACGTAATCTACCCCAAGGCGATGCAGGGAATAGGCCAGGTGAGCCTTCACATGAAACGGATTCACATCGAGACCATAAATACCGCCTTCCGGCCGTGGAAGAACTCCAAACTTAACCGACAGGAAGTACTTGTCTCGTGGGACACCCTGCAGGGCTTCCCGAAGCACCATCTCACTTTCACCGCCGCCATAGAATTCGCCAGTGTTGAACATGGTAATTCCATGGTCCAGTGCGTAGTGGATGGTCTCTATGGACCGTTCCTTGTTGGAGAGATTCATCCCCATGCAGCCAAGGCCTAATCGTTTTATATCTGTCATAGCTGGGACCTCTTTCTATTAGTTCAGTGCGGACGCCAATAATGGACTCCGACTTTGCTTGAAAACCTGTTTATTCTGTAAAATGTCGTTTCCTACATATCTATGCACATTGTATCGGCGCTTTCGACAAAAGTCAACATAAAAAAAGAGCCCGCGCCAGCAGCTTTTAGCTGACGAGCGGGACAATATAGGTTACCCAGGCCCAGCTGACCGGCATCACCAGAATCATGGCGGGCAGCATATCGCCGACCGGGAACACAGGGCGTTTTATCATGCGGAAACCGGTGGCTAGCATAATCATGCCGCCGCAGGCTTTGAAATCGTTTACCATGGCGGGTGTCGTGAGCGGGAAGATGACTCCTGCCAGAAGAAACAGCGCCAGGAAAATAATGAACTGGGGAATGGCGACAAAGGAGACCACCAGTCCCAGGCTGCACGAAAAAATCAGAGCGCCGAAAAAGTCGAGGATGGACTTGGCTAAGAGAATGCTTTGATCTCCCGTCATACCGGAAATGAGGGAGCCGTATATACCGGTTCCGCTGGCACAGAAAAGAACGAGCACGGTGACCAGTTTCTCATTAAACTCGGCATCGGCCGAGCGTTCACTCTTTTTGAATATTTTCCCCGTCAGCTTCTGCATTTTCCCTGCGCAGATGGTAATTCCCTTTTCCAGATGGATGGCCAGTCCAATGGCCGTTCCGGCTATGAGAGAAAAGATGACTGCCGGCATGTTTTTCATTAAGACGATAGAACTAATTCCCATGGCCATGGAACAAAGCGCGAAAATCATATTCATTTTATCTTTGAAATTGTCGGTTAATTTCCCGCCGGCAAACGTACCGGCTATGCCGCCGAGAACGACGGCAACTGCGTCTACAATAACTCCTATAGGCATACTGCTTTTTCGCCTCCTGTCTTAAGCAGTACATACGTAGTTTCCTACAATTCTATAGTCGGAAGCTACTATTGTCAAGCTTGCTGT